>NZ_LT629758.1:1225714-1532142 GCF_900104725.1 Actinoplanes derwentensis | reverse complement strand
GGGAACGCGTACACCTCGTCGTACTGGCCGTGGTCCTCAACGGCGCCCGCTCGCCGCTCGCCGCCCTGAACTCGCTGCCCCCGACGATGCGCGCCTACCCCGACCGGCTCCGCGACGGCGACCGGGAACCGATCCTCGCGATGACGACACGCTGGCAGGGCGAGGAGCAGGCCGGGCTCGTCGCGTACTGGCTGGATCGCCGCCCGGAGGGTTTCCGGGTCTTCCGTTCGGCGGCCGGGTCGCTGCGCGGCTTCGCCGCCCGCTTCACCGTCGACGACCTCGAACAGAGCAAAGACCCAGGCCTCAACACCATGATCGGGTACGTGTTCGAGCACGGTCCCCCACGGTCCGGCGAACACGTACTGACCTGGCGCTTCTTCTTGGATCGTGACCGTGGGCAGGAACCGTCCCCGTCGCTGACGCTGTTCGTCGCCTGCCAGATGCTCGACATCATCACACTCGGCCCGGAGACCGCATGGACGATGGTCGGCGCGTTCACCGACGCGACCCGCTGGACACCGGCGATGGAACTGTTCGACTTCTGGCCGGCCACCGAGTTCACCGTCGGCGGCACCCGTTTCCCGGTGTTCGCACACGACTGGCGGCGTACCGGCCTGGCCGAATGGGTGGATCTGCTGCATGCCCGCCAGCTCGGCGCCCCGGCCCGCCCCGCCGGAGCGGACCTCGGTGACCCGGTACTGTCCCGGCCGGAGTTCACCGCCGCGGTCCGGTCCGCCCTGCGCGACCTGAACTCTCCGGACCTGTTGCGGGAGAATCCGCTGACCCGGTCACCGCTGGTCCGGCGGGCCACCTCCGGAGACTCGCTTCGGGACCTCGTCGCGGCGGCCGCGGCGACGTTGCCATCGGACCTCCACCTCCTGATCAGCCGTACGTTCCTGGAGCCGGCCGGCACCCAGGAACGGGTCGCCGTCTCGTTGCACCTGTCGTTCAACACCTACCGCCGCCACCGGGACAAGGCAGTCGAACAGATCACCGCCTGGCTGTGGTCACGCTGACTTCGCGTCCTTTCGCCGGATCGAGTAGTGCAGCACCATGAACGGCAGCCCGTAGAGCGCGAACGCGTGCTCGGCCCTCAGCTCCCCGTTCTCGATGAAGACGTCGAGGCGTTCGGTGAATCCGGGCACCGCGAGCGTGGTCAACTCCCGGGTCGCCGGGTCGATGTACGTCAGGTAGTGGCCCGGATGCGCCAGGTCGCTGCTGCTCGTCAGAACGAGGCCACCACCGGGGCGGGGCATCGGCAGCAGAGTCGCGGTGAAACTTCCCTGCGGCACCGGGAAGCCGACACTCACATAACCCCGGCCCTCGTGCCGATACGTCGTGTAGATGCCGACATAGATCGGCTCGTCGGTGTCGGCGAACGAGCGGATCCATCCCCGTACGGCAATCGGCCCTTTGTCGTCCGGGGTGATCGTGTCGATCCGGCTCCGAACACCGCGAACGGTCTCCCGCTGGTTCATCGGCACGTTGGCCTGCCCGACCGGCCGGGCCACCAAGGTCCGGTAGAGCAGGTAACCCGGCCGCACCCAGGCCCGCCACTCGGGGACGATGTCGAGCTTGAACCGGGTGGTCCGCTCATAGAACTCACGCACCAGCGGATCCACCCCGGCCGGGTCGAACTGCGGACCGGCCAGGTCGTCGAGCGAGCCGACGATCCCCACGTCCTGCGCGTCCGCCCGGTAGTCGCCGCCGACCACTTCGGCGAGATCTCGCACGTAGTCGACACCCACGTACCGGGTGCGCGCCTCCAGCGGAACCACGAACGGCAGGTCCTCGGCCCGTACCCGCTCGGCCAGCAGTTTCACCTGCGGTTCCCGGAACAGCACCGCCGACAGCATCCGGAATCCGACCACCGCACTGGCCGCCACCGCCGCGGGCGGTGCCTCCCGTCCGGCTGCCAGACGCCAGGCCACTCCCCCGGCCACACCGACGACCGGACCGAGCGCGACCTTCTCCGGCCGCAGTCCGAGCGCCCCGGCCGACGCGCCGGCGGCAAGCCCCACGACCACCGGCCCGGCCTTGCTGACCCGGGCACCGAGCCACCCGGCCGACGCCGCGATCGCACCACTCATCGCCACCCGCGACCACCAGGCCGGCAGTTCCCCGGGCCGCTGCCGGGCCCGCGCCGCCGCCTCGATCGCCACCAGGCCTGCCGCCCCCGCCAGCCCACCGGCCACCGCCGCCCGGACATCCCGGCGTCCGGTGACCGCCGCCCCCGCCAAAGCCCCGGCAATCCCCGCGAACACCAGCCCACCGGCCGTACGGCGCGCCGCTCTCTCCACCATGGCCGCACGCTAACAGCTCAGCCCCCAACGGCCGTCGCAACACCTGACCGCCCGGCCGGCCCAGGCCATCAGCCCCTCTTGTGCCAGGCCCTACGGTAGAATCCATGCCCGACGCGACGGCATTGCTTCCGGTCAATCGAATACAGGCCTGAGGGGTTGGTCAGATGCTCTTCCAGAACCCTGCCGATTTTTGCGCTGAGTACGCCAAAGCGAACAGCGGCAACAAAACCGGTGAGCACGGCGAAACTTCGACACTGGACATGGTGACTGTCGTCAGCGAGACCCCGGACGCGGCGCGGGTCGAGGCGAGGTGGTTCACGTGTGGTCACGCTCCGGATGCCGGCTACTACGACGTTTTTGAGCGCACCGCATTTCTCCTGGTCAAACAGCACGATGGGTGGCGCCTGGACTCCGAGGAAGATCTCGGCTACGAGGAGTGACAGGATGACCCGGTGAACGAAGAGAGTCGAGACCTTAGCGCACGGCTGGCGGTCCTCGACGGCACGATCGCCGAGCTCGTTCACAACGGCAAGGTCGCCGGCTGGCTGGCCGTCCAAACCGCGCCATTCAGGAATCTGTTCTTCGTCAAGCAGGCCGGATGCTGGCTTCTGTTCACCTGGGCAGACGGAACGGCCGAGATCGAGGAAGACTACCCACCCTTCGCTCTCCTGCGGCTGCGAACAACCCCGCCGTCATCAGGGCCCGTATGAGCCCGACCGGTCGGTGGGTGGGGCGCGGAATCTTTCGAGTCGCTCAGCCGGGATTCAGGTTCGCACCAGCTCGTGGGCGAGCATGTCCATCAACAGGCCGTCGTGCCAGTCGCCGTCGGGCCCGCGCTCGTACCGTCGCATGACTCCCACTTGCCGGAAGCCGATCGTCGCGTAGCAACGGATCGCCGCATCGTTGTCCGCGGCGGGATCGATCACCAGACGATGGTGACCCCGGTCGTCGATCAGATGCCGGGCCAGGGTGCGAACGGCGTCGCTTCCCAGCCCGCGACGGTGAAACGCGGGATCAAGGTAGATGTCGATACCGGCGTGCCGGTAGTCCGGGTCGTCCTCCTCGCTCCACTGAATCGCGCCGACGACCCGGTCTTCGAACAGGATGACCAGCAGATGCACACCAGGATCAGCGAGATCCGTGGAGACGACACCGGCCAGATCATCGCCGCCACCCCATCGCCGGTACACCTCTGGCGTCGACCGGATCCGCGTCAAGCTCGGAACATCGTCCCCAACCGCTGGTCGGAGCCGCACCCGTGCGCCCGAGAGGGTTACTGTGTCCATTCCGCGAAAATACCCGGCACCCCGGAACGCGCTGCAGGAAACCGGCCCTCTGAGTCCCCTGCGCGTATGAGTACTGAGCCGGCCGTACCGGCTGCTGCGTCCCGGTGTCGGCGAGTATTTCGCTCTCGGGGCTCGCGCTGGGCGCGTTGCTTCAGGCGTCTGTCGGGGTGACACCCCTGGCTGGGCTCGGCGACCCGCCGCGGTGTGGCAGTCGCTCGTCAGTCCCGCGCTCGACCTGGTGCTGCGGAGTACGCCGCGGTGGCCGGCGACCCCACCCTCGCGACGCCCTCCAGTCCAGTCGGACACGGCGTTCGCCTTCGCCGCCGGTGTGAATCCTCTCAGACCCGCCGCCAATGGCGGTTACTCTGCATAACGGTACCTATACGAGTTGGACTGCTTTGATATGTTCTCGAACCATGCTCTCTCGTCGATCCCTGTTTCGCGGCGCCACCGGCCTCGCCGTCGGGTCTCCGCTGGCCGTGGCCGTGGCCGGCCCGGCTGCCGCTGTCTCCGCCACCACTCGCCCGACCGTGCCGCAGACCATGTCGGCGGCCCGGGGCACGATCCCGGCCGGCGTCGCGGTGACGCCCACGCTCCCGCTCACCCACCTGTCGGTCGCGGGCGCCGATTCGGTACGGATCAGGACCGTGGACGGCTGGCAGCCTTGGCAGCCGGTGACCGGCTGCCCGTGCGGCCCGGACGGCTCCGCGGTACGGCGCCGCACTCTGGTTCCCGCCTCCGGGGCGCTCGACTACGAGGTACGCGGCAACGCCGTGCGGGTCACCGAGGTGAACACCGTGGACGGCCCGGCCCGGGCGACCGCCGCCCCGGAGGCTCCTCTGCCGCTGTCGGCGCCGGCCGGGTTCCGTCCCCGCTACCTGAGCCGGGCCGCGTGGGGCGCCGACGAGGCGTACCGCCTCAACCCGGACGGCACGCTGGACACGCCACCGGCGTTCCACCCGGTGCAGACGCTCACCGTGCACCACAGCGGAGAGGACGTCCCGGTCTCGGATCCGATCTCCCACATCCGTGGCATCTACTACAACCAGGCAGTCGTCAACGACTGGGGCGACATCGGCTACCAGTTGATCATCGACGAGAAGGGCGTGGTGTACGAAGGCACCTACTCCGACGAAGGCCCGGTCCCGGTGTTCGGGCCGGACCTCGGCGGCGACGGCCTGCCGATGATGGTGAACGGTAGTCACGTCGGCGGCTTCAACGCCGGCAACATCGGCATCTGCGTGCTCGGCAACTACATGACGGCCCCGCCCTCGGCCGCGGCGACACGATCGCTGACCCACGTGCTGGCGCTGCTGGCGGCGGCGACCCGGCTCGACCCGCTGGGCACCACGAACTATGTGAACCCGGTGTCCGGGGTGTCGGCGACCATCGCCACGATCGCCGGCCACCAGGACTGGCACAACGCCAACCCTGCGGCCGGAGCGACGCTGTGCCCGGGCGACCACCTGTACGCCCTGCTGCCCGGCATCCGGGCCGGCGTCGAGGCGCTGATGCGGAGCCTGCCGGCGAGCTGAATCGGCCGTTCGGGGGGATCGTGATCCATCGTGGATAGCGTGCCCGCGTGCGTTCAATCGTCGATGCCCACGTGCTGCTGATCGGCACCGGTGACCACGACACCCGCCCGGTGGAGACCGGCTCGTCGACGTACCGTCGGTCGCCACCACGCTCGCCGACCTGCGAGCAGCCTTCACCGAGCAGTGCGCGCTGCTCGCGGACCGGGTACGCGTACTGCACGATCCCGCCGATCCGGTCGGACGGGATCGGGCAGTACGTCATCGGTCACGGCCTGGTCAGCCTGCCCGGGGCGCTGCATCCGGCGCACCTCCGGCGAGAGCGAAACCGTACCGTTCGGCGGCCTTGAGCCCGACCCGAGGCCGCCGGACGTGAACGGATCCACCTACGCGGCAACCGGCCGGGTGGCGGCGGGTCCGAGAACAGCTCCTGCCAGCGCCGCCGCGGCTGCGACGGCAACCACGGAGTGGGTCACAGCCGGAGAAGCAGGACACCGTCGAGCCAGGCGTCCAGATCCACGACGCCGTCTGCCTCGCTGAGCACCACCTTGTACATGCCGGCCGAGCGAGCGGATCGGCCCAAGCCATGGACTGCGCGGCCCGACCAGTCGAAATGACGTGGCGCAGGCGGGCATCGCCGGTCACGCTTGTCGGGTCGCGGCCCGATCTGCCGGGATGTCGCCGGTCAGGGGACAGTTTCCGGCGAGCCGAAATTTCTCGGCTGCTTTCGCTCATTGACTACGCCGGGTCGTCGCCCCCGAAAATGGCGTTCTGTAGTTCGTCCGCATGCCGAGCCACCTGATGACAATGTGCGGCGAGCTGCCGGCTCGAGGTCCCGGTCAGCGGGACAAAGGACTGAGTGACGATTTCCGGTACGCCCGCGGCCCCCCGTACCAGGGCCACACGCCCGAACCCGGGCCGCCCACAACCCGCCAGCAGCATCTCCGGCGTGATCAGGGCAGACCTCGAACCGACAGTCGATTCCATTCCGCAGAGCAGAACCCCTTCGTGATCCGCACCGGTTTGGCAGAACCGGACATCGCCGCCCTAGCGGCCCGGATCGAGGACACCATCGTGCAGCCCGTCACGGTGGACGGCGTACCGGTCGCGGTCGGCGCCTCGATCGGCGTCCTCGTCCCGGCGGGTCTCGACCTCGAAACCGGTGCCCGCACCGAGGACATCGTCAACGACCTCCTCCGGACCGCCGACGTAGCCATGTACGAGGCGAAACGCGACGGCGGAGGCACCCGGCTCGTGAGTACGCCGCCGTCTGACCGCCCACCGCCGCAGGCGTTGGGGTAGACATCTCCGGCATGGTCGCTGTCGACGCCGGCCATGGCGCCGGCCAGGGCCGACGCCATGGCCGTAGCTTGAGCAGCG
Source organism: Actinoplanes derwentensis (assembly GCF_900104725.1). Lineage (NCBI taxonomy): Bacteria > Bacillati > Actinomycetota > Actinomycetes > Micromonosporales > Micromonosporaceae > Actinoplanes > Actinoplanes derwentensis. The sequence goes on along the minus strand of NZ_LT629758.1, from coordinate 1,525,641 downwards.
CGTCCTGGACCAGATCGTCGGCGTCGTGATGACTCCCGGTCAGCGTCGGCCCGGACAGCGGATCCGCATCGGCGAAGAATTGAGGTGTTACACCTGAGGGTCGATGCGACATATCCAGATGTGACTTCCGAGGAACACTTTCGGCGCCTGCACGACGCGGCGTACACCGATCTGATGCGCTTCGTCCGGCGGCGGGTCCCCGACGACGAGGTCGACGACATCGTGTCGACCGTCTTCATGATCGCCTGGCGCCGGCTGGGGGAACTGCCCGGCGACGCGGTGCCCTGGTTGTTCGGGGTGGCCCGCAACGTGATGGCCGCCCAGTCCCGGACCCGGAACCGGCACGCCGTCGTGGACGTGCGCATGGTCTCCGACGACCGGGCGCCCGGGGTGGTGGCCCGCATAGATCTCGTCCGCGCCTGGTGGACGCTGAGTGCCGCCGACCATGAGGTGCTTGCGCTGGTGGCGTTCGACGGGCTGACCGACACCCAGGCGGCGACCGTGCTGGGCTGCCGCCCGACCACCTACCGGATGCGGTTGAGCCGGGCCCGCCGCCGCCTGCGCGACGCCATGTCCCAGCCCGCACCCCGGCCCGCCCCGTCCTGGAGTCCCGCATGAACGAACTGGAAGAACTGTCGGCGCTCGACCCGTCCCGCGACTGGGAACCGGATCCCGCACGACGGGCCCGGTCCGCAGCGTTCGTCGACGAACTGACCCGATCCCCCGCCCAGACGGGTTTCGCCACCCAGACGGGTTTCGCCGCGCGCTGGCGGCTCGTGGTCAGCGTGGCCGCCGTCGCGTGTGCCGCCGTGGTTGGCGTGCTGGCCGTGCCCTCGCTGCTCCCGGGTGACCTCGACGCCGCCTACGCCTCGTGGACCCCGGTCCCGGACCGGCTGACCTCCACCGAAGCCCTTCCCGAGGCCCAGCAGTGCGCCTCCGGATGGTCGACCGGCTGGATCCGGCAGCCGACAGCCGGCGACGTGCTGCTCGCCGAACGGCGCGGGATCGCCACGACCCTGCTCATCGCCAAGGACGACGACGGCCTAGTGGTCTGCGACATCCTCGACCCCGCGGACGGAGTGGCCGGGGCGTCACTGCTCGACCCGGAGTCGCCGGTCCCACCCGCCGATCAGGTGAGCGTCATATCGCAGGGCGCCGGCGGTAACGGCACGTGGTATTCGCAGGTGGTCGGCCGGGCCGGACCGGGTGTCACCGATGTGGACGTGATCCTGCCCGGCGGCACCACGATCCGGGCGACCACCCGCGCGGGCTGGTGGCTGGCCTGGTGGCCCGGCCGGGAGGGCAACGGCAAGGCCGACGAGCTGCGGTTCGTGGTCCACGGCTCGGCGGGCCCGATGACCTACCGCGAATCCGAACTGCCGCCGGACTGAAGCCGGTCGAGGACGGCACGGATGAACGGCGCCTTGGCCGCCCGACAACGCCGCCGGTCCGTGTCGTCCTCGGCGGCCGGCGCGGTCTTGATCCGGCCGTAATCGGCCGCGGCCTCCGGACACGACCGCAGGTTCTCGACCCGTACCCGCTCGCGCTCGAAATCGGGTTTCCAGGCAGTGTCGTAGGACACCATTCGAATCGGGTCCTGCCGTTCCGCGTCCGGCATGCCACCATGCTACGAACCCCCGATGACGGCGTCCCGAGGAGCACTGATGGCCGACCCGCAGACGGTCCGGGCCGTGGTGGCCCGAGCCGGTTTCACCGTCGAGGATTTCGTGGACCCCGCGTTTCAGCCGGAACCGATGACCGTGTGGAAACCGTTCATCCGCGCGTCGGTGGTGCCGGCCGTCCGGATCTCCGACCACGAAGCCGACCCCGACGGTCACCTGGACCGTGAATGGCTTCGCCTGAGCAGGGAGAACGGCACGATCGCCGACGACGGAACGGTTCTGCTCTCGGTCGAGGGCGCGGGCCGCCTGCCGTGGCTGCGGGTCCGGATCGGCACGGTTGCACCCCGCGCCAGCCGGGTCGGGTTGCCCGGCCAGTCGATCGGTTTCGTCGCGCTCTCCCCGGACGGCCGCTGCGCCACGTCGGTGAGCACCGAGGAGTGGGAGACGTGGATCCTGGCCGCCGACATCCCGGCCGGGCCATACCGGAAAACCTGACGCATTGAGCACTGTCGACGGTCATGTGACCATGACCTGGTGCGCAGGGTGGTGTATTACCGCGGGCCGACCGCCGAGGTCACGAACGAACACTTCGTGCACTACTCGGCGGACGGCCAGGACGCGTTCGCGATCGCCGAGATCAGCGACGTCACCACCGAGGCTCTCGACGGCCCGTGGTGGCGGCTGTGGCGGCGGTCCCGGGGCTTCCGTCTGCGGGCCTGGCACCGCGGCATGGTGGTGGTCATCTACGAACACCCGGATCCCCGGGTCTTCAACATGGTGTGCCGGGCGTTACGGCGCGCCTTGGAGAATCACCCCGGCAACCACTACTGATCAGCGGCCCGGAGGATCGCCACGAGGAAGTCGGCGACCGGGGTGAACGGGCGCAGATCCCAGGTGCTCAGCAGCAGCTCGGGGGCGAGCCCGCCCGTCTGGGCGTCAGCGAGGAAGTCGTCGAACTCGTAACCGCGGCCCGCCCCGAAGCCGACGACGGCCCGGCCGCCCTCGGCGAGGTGCCCGGCGAAGCCCCGCAGGATGCCGGCCCGCTGCGACGGCCCGGCGAACGCCATCACGTTGCCCGCGCACACGATCAGGTCGAACCGGCCGGGCAGGGCGAGGGTGCTGAGGTCACCGACCTGCCATGACGAGCCGGGATGCTGTGCCTGCGCTTCGGCGATCAGGGTGGCGTCCAGGTCGACGCCGGTGACCCGGTGCCCGGCGGCGGCGAGGCGCCCGCCGACCCGGCCGGTGCCACACCCGGCGTCCAGGACGTCGGCTCCGCGCGGCAGCATGGCGTCGATCATCCGGGCCTCACCGCCGAGGTCGTCGCCGCGGGATTCCATGATCCGGAACCGTTCGATGTACCACTGGGAGTGGCCCGGGTCAGCGGCGATCTTCTGAAGCCACAGGTTGTCGGTGGAAGGCGAGTCGATCATCGTTTCACCGTAGCCCGCGCTCTAGGGCGAAGTGGCGTTCGCTGAGTGCGAGAAGTCTCCGCTGGGTGTCGGGGTCATGGGACACCGGCGGTGTGGTCGTCGCGATGTCGCGGTTGAAGTAGCCGCCGGTCACGCCCGCCAGGCGGGGATCGGTGGCGAGGCGCAGCGTGCCCTGCGCGCCCTGGGCCGGGGTGAGGAGGCTGCGGCGGATCAAGGCACGGAACGGGCGCATCGGTACGGGGATCAGGTCATCGATGATGTCGGTGGCCACGATCCCGGGGTGCAGGGCGTTGACGGTCACCCCGTCGGCGGCGAGGTCACGGGCCACTGCGTGACCGGCGGTGACGGTCATCAGCTTCGCGCGGGCGTACGCCTGGAACGGCACGAACCCGGCCACCGGGTTCAACTGGGCCAGGTCGTCGACGCCGGTCAGGTCGAGGGTCGCCGGGCGGGGACGACCGGCGAGTTTGACCTGGCGGGTGTCGTTGAGGGTGTCGCTGGCGACGTTCACCACGCGCGCCCGGCCGCGCCGGAGCGGGCCGTCCAGCAGGGTCATGAGTCCGTAGGCGGCGAGGTAGTCGAGGGCGATGTGCATCTCGATGCCGTCGGCCGAGACGTGGTGTCCAGGGAAGTGGGCTCCGGCGTTGTTGATCAACAGGTGGATCCGGTCGTGCCGGTCCGCGATCATCCGCGCGGCGGTCCGGACGTCCTCGCGGCGGGACAGATCTCCGGTGACGACCTCGAACCGGTTCGCTGCCAGCGGTTCGATGCGGGCCGGGTCGCGGGCGATGATGATCACGTGTGCGCCCGCTCGGGCGAGGTCGGCGGCGATGATCTGGCCCATGCCGCCGGTCGCGCCGGTGACGACGGCGACCTTGTCCGTCAGGTCGGGGATCGCGGTGTTCATCGGGTGATCCGCGGATAGGCGTGTGCATATCGCGGGGTCTCGGCTTCGTCGATCAGGAAAGCGGCGAGGTCGGCGCGGCCGATGGCACTCCACAGCCGGATAAGCAGGTCGGTGCCGGCCGTGTACCGCCCGATCGCGGCGTGGCTCGACAGCTTCGGGGGCCGCACGATCGTCCAGTTCAGACCGGAGGCAGTGATCAGTGGTTCCATCGTTTCCTTGTCGCGCATCCGCTCGGCCACGTTGGCCCACACCGCCACCGAGTACAGCGACCGGTCGTGGGTCTCCAACACGCCATGGGCGCTGACCGCGATCAGGCGGGTCACCCCGGCCGTGTTCATCGCGGTCACCGCCGATCCGATGCCGTCCGAACAGACCGTCGTCGGTCCCTTGCCCGCGCCGCCCAGAGCGCTGACCACGACGTCGGCCCCCGGCAGGGCGTGGACGAGGGCAGCGGTGTCCGTGACGTCCGGCCAGATCACTTCGGTCAGCCGGTCCCGTGGCCCGAACGTGCCCGGTCGGCGGACCAGTGCCACTGCCTTGTGCCCTCGCTCCAGCGCGGTGGACACCACGTGCCGTCCGGTGGCGCCCGAGGCGCCCAGGACGACGACCGTCATCTCTTGCGATACAGAATGTCTCACAACTCAAGCATGGACGTCAGCTCGACTATGAGTCAAGTCGTCTCATAAGATGGTTGGGTGCCCACCGAAAACGATCCCCGGTTCCTGCGCAGCCGGGAAGCGATCCTGCACGCCGCCCGTGACCTGCTCCTGGAGAGAGGACCCGCGGCGGTGACGCACGTCCAGGTCGCCGAGCGGGCCGCGGTCGGGCGCGCCACCGTCTATCGGCACTGGCCGCGCGCCGAGCTGCTTCTCATGGAGGCGATGGCCACCGTCCCGATGCCGTTCTTCAGCGACCCCACCGTTCCGACCAGGGACTGGTTGCGCCGGGAGCTGACGGCGATCGCCCGGCAACTGGACCTCGACGACGTGCGCGCCGTGTCCACGACCCTGGCCGGCACCGCCCTCTGGGACACGGACATGGATGCCCGCCGCGCCCAGTTCGCCGGGGTCCTCACCGACCGGCTCGCGGCCGCCCTCGACGGCGCCCAGACGCGTGGCGAGATCACCCTGGCGATTCCCAGCCGGGACGCCGCCGCCCTGGCCATCGGGCCGATGTATTACCGCAGCACGATCGAGCACTCCCCCACCGGCACCAACCTCATCGAGGCCACCATCGAAGCGCTGGGCACCTGGTCCACCGCCTCGTCACCGCGTCAGTGACTCCAGGGACCGCAGGCTCGGGATCGGCGACCGCAGGAGCCAGAGACACGACAGCACCCCGCCGGCGGCGGCGATCAGCAGGGTGGGCCGGAGGCCGAGCGAGCTGCCGAGCAGGCCGCCGATCACCGCGCCGAGGGGCCGGGCGCCGTAATTGATGGTGCCGAAGACGCCGGAGACCCGGCTGCGCATGTCATCGGCGATGACGGCGGTCTGCACCGAGTTCAGGTTGATGTCCAGGAACATCACGCCCGCACCGGACACCGCCTCAGCCATGGCGATGATGGTCACGATCAGCCACTGCGGCCCGCCGGCCAGGGCGATCGCGGCGACCGGCGCCGGGAAGAGGATCGCGCCGGCCACCACCATCCGGCCCACGCCGTAGCGGGCCGACAGCCTCGGGGCGATCACCGCGCCGAGCAGGGCACCGGTCGCGCCGAGACCGAAGGCGAGCCCGATCGGCCCGGCCGGGAGGCCCAGTTCGCGGCTGGCATAGAGGATCACCAGCGCCTGGGCGACGAACCCGAAGAAGTTGACGGTGGTGACACAGGCGAGGGCGGCGCGCAGGTATCGGTGGCCGAGCACGTAACGCAGCCCGGCACTGACGCCCGCGACCAGCGACATCTTCTGTCCGACCGGAAACGGCTCGGTACGGATGCGGCTGATCAGGAGAGCGGAGAACAGGAAGGAGACCGCGTCGACGAGGATCGCGACCGGAGCGGTCAGCGCCTGGATGAGGAATCCCCCGGCCGCCGGTCCGGCGACGAACGACGCGGACCGGCTGGTGCTCAGCTTGCTGTTGGCGTCGACGTAGCGGTCCCGGTCGACCAGGGTCACGAAGAAGGACTGGTACGAGCAGGAGAACAGCACCTGGCCCGCCCCGGCCAGCAGCGCCACCCCGAAGAGCTGGGGCAGACCGAGAGCGCCCAGCCAGTACGCGACCGGAAGGCTGAACAGTGCGGCGGCACGGAGCAGATCCGCGAGCACGAGCAGCCGTCTGCGGTGGGCCTGACGGTCGACCCAGGCGCCGACCACGACCGACAGCAGGTTGGGTGCCCAGATCGCGGCGATCAGCAGCCCGACCTCGATCGGGGTAGCGGCCAGCAGGGTGACCGCGATCAGCGGCAGGGCCAGCTCACTGATCCGGTCGCCGAACTGGGAGATGGTCTCGCCGGCCCAGAAGGAGGCGAACCGGCGGTCGCGCCACAGCGATCCCGCCATCACTGCGCTTCGGGAAGGTAGTGCCGCAGGATGCGGACCCGGCGCGCGTCCTCGGGGGTGTCGGCCTTAGCGCGCCGCACATATCCACCCAGTAGTTCGTCGATGTCGCTCTGGAGCTTGTCGAGTTCGGCGGCGGTGAGCCGGACGCCGGTGTTGGACGGCCCGGAGAGACGGCGCCAGGTGTGATCGAGCGCCGGCTCGGTCTCGGCCCACCAGCGGTCGATCTGCTGGCGCGCGGTCTCCTCCACCTGCCCGGCCAGCATCCGCACGGCATTCTGCGACTCGTCGTCCTCGGCGAGTTCGACGGTGAATCCGCGGGCGGCGGCCTTCCAGAAACGCTGCCGCCCGCCGCCCTGGTCGGCGTCCATCACGAACCCGAACGTCGCGAGGTGCCGCAGATGCCAGCTGACCACCGAGGGAGTCGCCCCGACGTGCGGGGCGAGCTGGGTGGCGGTCGCGGGGCCGTTGCGCTGCAGATATGTCAGTGCGGCGAGTCGGACGGGATGGGCCAGCGCCCGCATCGCCTGCGGATCGGTGATCCTCAGGTCACCGAACGGATTAGTGAGAGACATCTTTCGAAAGTAATCTCTCAGGTCCTAGATGTAAAGCGCCGACAGCTCCGCGCCGATGCGGGCCAGCTCGGCACGGACCTCCGGCGGGTCGAGGACCTCGACCGACGAGCCCCAGCCGCTCAGGGTGCGGGCGATGTCGCGGGGTTCGGGAGCGCCCACCCGGACTCGGGCACGGCCGTCGGGTAGCAAGTCGAGCAGTTCGCAGTGCCGGCCGAAGTGGTCGCGCAGCACCCACACGAAACGGTTCTCGATCAGCAGCGTGGCCTTCGTGCGGGCCCGTTTCCGCTCGACCTCGCCGACCACCTCGCGCCAGGCCTCGTCCAGGTCGAACGCGGGCGGTCGCTCGAAATGCGAGCCGATGACCTGCAGATCCGTGAACCGGTCGACGCGGAAGGTGCGGCGGCCGCCGGAGGTCCCGGCGATCAGGTACCAGACGTCGTCCTTGTCGACGACACCCCACGGGTCGGCTTCCCGGGACTCGCCACGGTAGGTGAACCGGATCCGCTGACGGCGCACCACTGCTTCCTGGAGCCGGTCGACGAGCTCCGGCCGGGGCCTGTCCCGTTCGCCCCAGCCCGCCGGGTCGACCAGGGTGGACTCGGCGGCCGCCGCGGCGTCGGCACGAAACGGGGCCGGCAGTGCCCGTACCAGCTTGCGCAGTGCCGAACGAACGTCGGGTGCGGCTCCCGCGACCGGACCGGCCAGCAGGAACAACGCCCGTGCCTCGGCGGCTGACAGGCCGGTCAGGTCGGTGCGCGCGCCGCCCACCAGCGACCAGCCGCCATGCCGTCCGGGCTGCGGATAGACCGGCACACCGGCTGCCGACAGGGCCTCCAGGTCCCGGCGGGCGGTGGCGACCGAGACCTCCAGCTCGGTGGCGAGTTCAGCGGCGGTCACCCGGCCGCGGGTCTGCATCAGCAGAAGGGTGGCGACGAGACGGTCAGCGCGCATGTCAGTGAGGTTGTCAGGAAAAGTGCTCAGAAGGTGAGCACTTCAGCCACCAGAGTGGTCCGTGAGAGAGACAGGAGAAGCCCCATGCTTCGTGGATTCACCACCGTCACGTTCTTCGCCGACGACCTGGACGCGGCGCGCGCCTGGTACTCGGCACTGTTCGGGATCGAGCCGTATTTCGTGCGTGACTCCGCCTACCTGGAGTGGCGCGTCGGCGACCACCAGAACGAATTCGGCATCCTGAACAGCCGGTTCGCCCCGCACCCGCACCGGCCGGAGGCGTCCGGCGCGATCGTCTACTGGGCCGTCGACGATGTCGAGGCGACCTACCGGCGGCTGCTGGAACTCGGCGCGACCGAGCACGACAAACCCACCGAGCGAGGGCCGGGGTACGTGACCGCCTCGGTGCTCGATCCGTTCGGCAACGTCCTCGGCGTCATGTTCAACCAGCACTACCGCGACGTCCTGAAAGCCTGCGGGGGAACGTCTAATGTGCAGGAGTGATCGAGATCCGTCCCTATCGTGCGGCTGACCGTGCGGCCCTCTACGACATCTGTGTGCGCACCGCCGACGCCGGGGGCGACGCTCGCGGCCGGTACGACACCGACGCACTGATGGGCGACCTGTTCGCCGGCCCTTACGCGCACCTGTCGCCGGGGCTGGCGTACGTCGTCGACGACGGTGGCGAACCGGTCGGCTATGTGGTGGGCACCGCCGACACCGCCCGATTCGCCCATCGTTATCGCACCGAGTGGATCCCGCTGCTCGGCGACCGCTACCCGGTGCCGCCGGCGGGGCCGCGCACGCCGACCGAGGACATGGTCGCTCTGCACCATCACCCGGAGCGGATGCTGGTGCCCGGCTTGGCGGGATATCCCGCACACCTGCACATCGATCTGCTGCCGTCGCACCAGGGCCGGGGCTGGGGACGCCGGCTGATCCAGCGTTTCGTGTCGGTGGTGGACGCCCCGGGCCTGCACGTCGGCATGGTGACCGCCAACGTGCAGGCCCGGGGCTTCTACGATCGGCTCGGCTTCACCGTTCTCCCGGTCGCGGACCCGGGTCCCCTCACCTACCTGGGACTTCGGCTGCGGACAGCCCGCCGGTCCACGCAGGCGCAGAAGTAGCCTGCGGGGCGCATCCGGCCCGGCGGTCGCGGGTCGGCCCCGCGCCGGGATCACCTCGCGCGGACGTGGCGGGACGGGCCGTTGTGGTTGTGGGGCCCGTCGGGCGTACCGCCGCGGTGAAGTTCTCCTAAGGACCGCCCACCTGGGCGGCGACCTCGGTCCGGGAGGAGATGTTCAGTTTTCGGAGGATGTTGGAGACGTGGACGGCCGCGGTTTTCGGGGAGATGTAGAGGCGGCGGGCCAGTTCGGTGTTGGTGAGGCCGTCGGTGATCAGAATCGCCACCTCGCGTTCGCGTGGGGTCAGCGTGGACGGTCCCGGCGCAGCATGATCGGTTTCGGTCAGGCCGAGGCGGGTGCGGACGCGTGCCAGGTCCGCCAGCCGCCAGCCGCCCCACTGCGCCAACAGCGTCGCCGCCGCTTGGGTAGCGGTCGCCGCCTCGCCGGGGCGGTCCAGGGCCAGCAGGCAGCGGGCGGTGTTGACGTGGACCGTTCCCCGGACCACCGGTCCCAGGATGTGGGCGTCGGCGATCGACAGGTAGCCTGCGAGGGCCTCGGCGTGGTGGCCACGTGCCTCCGCCAGCTGGGCGTTCACCAGGATCCGGTTGCTGTCCCACACCTCGCCGTCCAGCAGCGCCCCAGCCAGACGATCCAGCATCTCGGTCGGCAGGCCCAGTTCCAGCGCGGCCGCGATCAGGTCGTGGGCCTGTTCGCCGCTGCGCCACAACTGTTCGGCCAGGGCCTTGACGAACTCGTTCATGTTCGCCTCGGCGCGCGGCAGATCGCCGCGTCGGCAGGCCAGGTGGAAGGCCAGTCCCGGGATCGTGGTCGGCGGGTTGTTGGGCAGCGCGGCCAGGTCGGCGATCAGGCGCTCGACCCGGTCCAGTTCACCGGCCTCCAGGTAGAGACCGGCCAGGAACACACCGTGGTACTCGGCCCAGCGACCCCGGCGCCGGTAGTTGCGGTCCCGTTCGCGGCCCTCCTCCAGGGCCTCGATCGCCGCGTTCAGATCGCCGGTCCGCAGCGCGAGGCGAGCCCGGCCGCGGTAGTAGGTGGCCACCGAGAGCTGCTCGAACCCGGCCCGTTCGGCGTCGACCCGCATCCGTTCCAGAACCGCGGCGTGCTCGGTCGGCGAGGTGGGCGGCTCGCCGTCGACCAGGGCGTGCAGGGCACGGGCGGCCAGCACCCACTCACCGGCGGCCTCGGCCTCGTCGATCAGCCCGGACAGGATCCGGCGGCCCTCAGCGGTGGTCCGGCTGCGCTCGATGAGCATCGAACCCTTCTCCACCAGCGCCGCCAACCGCACCGCCGGCAGGTCGAACTCGTCGGCCAGCGCCAGCGCCCGATCCGACCAGAGCAGCACCGTGTCGACCTCGTCAGTCAAATAAGCCGACTGGGCAATAGCGGTCATCGCCCGTGCCTGATCGGCGCCGGGCGGTAGCTGCGCGATCAGGGTCTCGATGTCGTGGGTCAGCGTCCGCACCTCGCCGGGCTCCCGCAACTCCCACGCCAGCCGCACCAGCAGGTAGAGCGACTCGGCCCGCTCGGTGGCGGTGCCGGCCAGATCCCGCCAGCGCCGGCCGTAGCGGATGGCGTCGTCGAGCAGCCCGGCCAGCCACGCCGACCGGGCGGCGAACGCCAGCAGTTCGATGTCGTCGGGCAACTCGTCGAGACCCATCTCGGCCAGTTGCAGCGCCTGGTACGCGGACCCGATCGACAGGTACAGCGCGGCACCCCGGCGAGCCGCGGCGATCATGTCGTCATAACGGCCGGCCCCGCACGCGTGATGCGCCACCATGGCCGGATCGGAAGAGCCACCCCGCAGCAGTACGTCCAGCGCCGCCTCGTGCAGACGCCGCCGCTGCCGGCCGAGCATCTGACTGCCGATCGCCTCCCGGACCAGTGCGTGCCGGAAAGCGAACTCGTCGACCCCCGACTCCACCAGCACACCCCGGGTGACCAGGTCACGCAGCACCAGGATCAGCTCGTCCTCACCGGCATCGGTCACGTCGGCGAGCAGGTCGAACGGGATCCGGTGACCCAGCACGGTGGCCGCCTCGACGATCCGGAGACTGACCGCCTCCAGATCCTCGACCTGACGGCGCAGCACCTCGGCGAGACTCCACGGCAGCGGCTGCTCGACCAGCGCGTCCAGGTCGACGCCGGGCAGTGCACGCAGAAGCTCTTCGAGAAAGAACGGATTGCCGCCGGTACGGTGGTGCAGCGCCGTCACCGCCCGCATCGAAGCGGGTGCACCGGTCGCGGCCGCCAGCAGCGCCGCGGTCTGCGACGGAGTCAGCCGATCCAGGCGGACGTGACTGACGGCATGCCGTCGTTCCATCCGCGCGAGCAACCCGGCCACCGGCTGACGGCGGGTCACTTCCTCCGGCCGGTACGTGCCGATCAGCAGCCTCGGGCCACGCTGGTCGGCGATCCGCTCGAACAGTGCCGCACTCTCCGAGTCGGCCCAGTGCAGGTCCTCGAAGACGATCACCGCCGGGGCGTCCCCGGTCAGGTCGGCCAGCAGCGACAACCCGGTGTGCAGCCGCTCGACCGGGCTGCGCCGCGCGTCCGTCAACGCGTCGAGCTGCTCCTCGTCCACTTCCGGGCGCCCGTCGACGGCGTCCAGCAGCACCTCGTACGGGCGCGACAGCGAACCCGGTTCGGCCTGCCCGATCAGCACCACCGTCTCCGCCGGCAGTGTCGCCAGCAGCTCGTGCACCAGCCGGGTCTTCCCGATCCCCGGCTCACCGGCGATGATCGCGACCGCCGGCTCCGACGACGAAGCGAGCCGCGCCAATCGACGCAGCTCGCTCTCCCGGCCGATCATCACCGGGCTGGCACCACCGCGGACTGTTCGCACGACGCCAGGGTACCGGTGGGCTGTCGGCGGACCGCCTCCTTTTTCCGCCCGCTGCGCGCCCGCCGGACCAGCGTCAGCAACCGGTCCCGGTCAGCCTCCGCCGCCCACTCGCGGTGGCGGTCGTTCACCAGATCCATCAGAACGCTCGGATGCACCAGCATTTTCCTCTCCCGTCGTTCACCGATAAGTAGATCCTCGGCGTCACGACCGGCCGGCACATCGGGAGCGGCTACCTATGTTCGCTGGTCAGAACCATTTAGATGAGGCGCGGGTGGCATCTAGGTATGCCTAGACGTCCTGCACAGACCGGGAGAGGACACAGAACTCGTTGCCCTCCGGATCGGCGAGGACCACCCAGGAGACGTCCGGGCCCTGACCGATGTCGGTCTTGCGGGCGCCGAGGGCGAGAAGCCGCTCCACCTCCCGGGCCTGGCTGCTGCCGTCCGCGCGCAAGTCCAGGTGGAGACGGTTCTTGGCGGTCTTGCGTTCGGTGACCCGGACCACGTCGATCGTCGGCCCGGCACCGGCGGGCGGGCCGATGCTCAGCACTTCGCCGTCGTCCTCGACGATCCGCCAGCCGAGCACGGCCATCCAGAACTCGGCGACCCGCGGTGCGTCCAGGGCGTCGATCGCGATCGTGGCGATACGGCTGGTCATCACCCATCTATACCCGCGTCAGGCAGCTCTCGACGGCCGAATGCTGCGGGCACTGGCGGCCACGAAGATCGCCAGTACCACCGGAATCCACAGGGCCGTGGTCAGTCCGACGACGGTCGCGACTGCACCGATCGCGATCGGGCCGAGCAGGAAACCGAGATAGCCGATGCTGACCACTGTCGACAGCGCCTGCCCGGCCCGTCGGGGGTCCACCCCGGCGGCTGCGGTGAAGAACTGTGGCGCCACACACGACAGCCCGAGACCGAACAGTCCCCACCCGGCGATCACCGCCACCGGATGTGCCAGCACCAGACCGGCACCGAGACCCGCCGCGGCGAGCAGCCCACTGGCCCGGATCACGGCGACCGGCCCGAACCGCCCGGCAGCCCGGTCTCCCACAAAACGGCCCAGGGTCATCATGATCGCGAAGGCTGCATACCCGTACGCCGCCGCTCCTTCGGAAGTGCCCCGCTCGTCACGCAGGTGAACCGCGCTCCAGTCGGCGGCCGCGCCCTCACCGACGAGGGTGCAGACCACGACGATCCCGTAGAAGACCAGCAGCATCCGCCGGCCGCCCGGCCTCGCACTGCCGCGTCCCGCACTGTCGCGCCTCGTGCCGCCCGGTCCCCCGCCGCCCGGCTCCGTGCCGACCAGCTCCGTGCCGACCGGCTCCCGCTCGTCACCGGGCGGCGGCGATGATCGCAGCACCCATGCCGACGCAGCTGCGGCCAGCATCACCGCGGTCAGTCCGACACTGATCAGAGTCACCGCGACACTCACCCCCGCATGTGCGAAAACGCTGCCCAGGATCGCGCCGAGGAAGCCTCCGATGCTGTAGATCGCGTGGAACGACGACATGATCGGCCGGCCCCGCTCCCGCTCGACCTCGGCGGCGTTCGCGTTCATCGCGATGTTGAGGGTGCCGTGCACCGTCCCGAAGACGAACAACGCGACCGACAACGTCACCAGCCCGTCACTGAGCCCTGGCGGGATCAGCAGCACACCCTCCAGCAACGCGGCCGGAATCAGCACCCGTGAACTGCCGAACCGATCGGTGAGCCGGCCGACCAGCACCATCCCGGCGATGCACCCGGCGGCGAACGCCAGCAGCGCAACGCTGAGCCGCCCGTCACTGAGCCCCAGGCCCTCCTTGACTGCCGGGATGCGAGCGGTCCACACCCCGAGCGCGGCCCCGAACAGCAGGAAGATCAAGGAGGTGGCGACCCGGCCACGGCGCACGCGATCCATGGCACGGACCCTAGCGGGGACCTCTGACAAAATCGTCGCATGTCGACAGTCAGATCGTCGCCTGCCCTGTTCTTGCTGGTGGTAGGCCTGACCGCGTGCAGTGCCGGCCACTCGCCCAAGTCCGCCGTCAGTTCTCCCGCGCCGTCGGCCGCTGCGGCTTCGGCTTCGGCTGCCGCTGGATGTGCCGACTCGATCGACCATGCGGCCGCCCCGCCCGGCGACTATCGGGTGGTCGCCGCGAGCGTGGCGGTACCGGCCGCCGAACGGCTCCTGCAAGCCGAACCGCAATCCCCCGGCGACGGCCCGACCAGGATGTTCGCCAAATGGGGCCTACTGATCCGCACCGGCACGTCAGCCACCCTGAACCTGGCCCCGGAGTGGTCCGGCCGAGCCCGCCTGGGCTGGGGTGGCAGCGACCCGGTCACCACGATCAGCGTGACAGCGTGCCCGCCCGGCTCCGGCGCCTGGACGGTCTTCGCCGGCGGTACGTGGGTGTCCGAGGCGGACTGCGTCCCGATCCGCGTCGACACCGGGAAGGCGCAGCTCACCGCAGAGATGTCGGTAGGCGCGCCGTGTGGTCGCCCCGGCGGCCTCAGTCTCGGCGGTATTCGCGGGCGGCTTCGATGACCGGCACCTCAGGCTGGCTCGTGCAGCCGGCGACCCGGTGAAGGTGAGACTCAGTGCGGGATGAGAATGCGTTGGCGTAGCAGGTAAAGGTCAGGAGAAGGCCGCGGTCGGCCGGTGCGCGAACCCGCGGCGAGGACTCGGGGGCCGCCGCCGACGGCGTGGCCGGATTCGACTTTCCGGAAGGCGCCTGGATCGCCCCCGCCACGAGGCTGACGAAACGACAACGCAAGAAACAGGCCGCGGGCTCCGAACGAAACTCTTGTACGATCGTACTTGTACGTCCGTACAAGAAAGATCGAAGGCGCCCGTGCCCTACTTTTACCTGTTCACCGCGATCGCCGCGGAACTCGTGGCCACCAGTCTGATGAAGTCGACCGAGGGTTTCACCCGACTCTGGCCGACAGTGACCGTCATCGTCGGTTACGTTGCGTCATTCGTTCTGCTGGCGCAGGCGGTGAAACAGATCGAGGTCGGGGTGGCCTACGCGATCTGGTCCGGTGTCGGGACGGCCGCGATCGTCGGCATCGGCGCGGCCTTTCTGGGCGAACCACTGACCACCGGTAAAGTGGCGGGCATCGCTTTCATCATCGCCGGAGTCGTGATGCTCAACCTCACCGGCGGCGAGGTCCATTGACCACCCGCCGCCCGCAGCGTGCCCGTGACCCGGAGGCTCGCCGGGCCGCCCTCGCCGAGGCGGCCATGGAGGTCATCGCCGAGAACGGCGTGGGCCGCACCACACACCGGGCCGTCGCCGCCCGCGCGGGCCTGCCGCTGGGGGCGACCACCTACTACTTCCCCACCCTGGACGACCTGATCGCCGCCGGTCTGCGCCACGCGCTGGACACGTTGCAGGCCGACCTGCGGCTCTGGGACGAGCGTCTGCGCAACGCCCCCGACATGCCCGAGGCCCTGACCGATCTGGCCCAGGAGTACCTGAAGGACCGCCGCCAGGTCCGCATCGAATACGAACTCTGCGTGTCCGCCGCCCGCGACACCGCGTTACGCCCCCTGGCCACCGCCTGGATGGACGGCGTCCCCGACATGCTGGAACCCACCATCGGCCTGGACGCCGCCCGAGACGTCTGCGCCGTCCTCGACGGGTTCATCCTCCGCGCCCTGGCCACCGACACCGAACTGGACACGGCCCGCCTGGCGGCAGCAATCAGAAACCTGAGTTCCTAACCCTTTCCGGTACGCCTCACCACGCCGCAACCACACCTCCCCGACCCGCCCGCCCTCCGGAAAGGGACAGCGCCGACAGGACGGCCCATGTGCCGCCGGAGCCGGCCGACCGGGACTGTCGGCGGCGCCGGGTGCCGCCACGGAAACGGGGTGGACACGGATTCCATCCGCCTGTATCAATGTCCTGCGAAAGACGGGGGAGTCATTGATGATGGATCCGATCGACCTTACCGGCATGTTCGGTGAGGGCTGGTGCGTGACGCTCACACGCGGCGACGTCTTCGAGGCACTGTCCGGCATGGAGGTCGATCCGGCGGACTGCCGGCCGGCGTCGACGCTGACGGAGGCCGCCGGGTTGACCTGGGCCACCTTCGGGGTGTTGCTCATCGCCCGCGAGATCGGCGAGGGCCTGACTCTCGTGCTGGAGTTCGACGGCTCCACCGGCTGGGTCGGTGCCGACCTCGACGTGCTGGCCGTCCTGTCCGCCGCGGGCGGCATGGCGTGCTCCATCTACAGGAACCCGAACCGGGAGGAGTTGTCGTACGCGGCCGACGCCGACCTGATCACCGGTCTGGACCCGGCCACGTTCCGCCGTTGGGGCAGCGTGCCGGACCGTTTCGACGACGCCCTGAGCGCGGCCGGCTTTCCCGGCCCGGACGGTGACGGCGGCAGCACCGACATGCTCGGCCTGTCCCCGTCGAAGCGGGCCGCCGCCGCGATGACCGTGATCACCGGGATCGCGTTGACACCGGCGATGTTCGACGGCCCCTGGACCGCGGGGCCCAGCGCCCACTGACGGCGACATCAGACTCCGGGCCCGCGCGGGTCCGGCGACCCCATGTGCAGTTCGGCCAGAAGGTGAGGGGACCAGCTTGGCACCGTACCGCAGATCAGGGAGAAGAATGATCATCGCAGCGGCCGCTGCGATGATCGTGGCCGGCACGTTGGCCGCGACAGAACCGGCAGCCGCCGCCGACCCAGCGGCGACGCCGAAAGAGGCAGCGGAGCACTTCGAGGCGAACGTGACGCTGACCGAAGCGCAGTACCAGCAGATGCTCGACGAAGGAAAGCTGCGAGAGGCAGGCAAGGCCACGTCGGCGACGGCACCGAAGGAGCAGACCGCGCAACGGTCCGCGGCGGTGGACACGGCGACACCCCACGAGCCGGCACCACCGCCGGCGACCGCCGAACGGCAGGCCCGGCAGACCGCCGCGCAGGAGGCGTCGACCTCCAGCGACGCGGTCACCACGATGGCCGCGCCGGCGATCGGCGACACGCCGGACCAGGCACTGGTCGATCAGTGTATGACCGACGACGCCGAGGACGGATTCGGCCGGATCATGAACCGCTTCGTGTACTGCAAGCGGTTCGAGACCTCGGTGAGCTTCTGGCGCTACCCGCTCGGCATCCCGGTGCTGGTCGGCCGGAACGAGTTCACCCTCGAACTGTTCGCCCAGGGGGATGACCACGACCGGCGGATCCGGACCTTCGCCCGCGTGCAGGAGGGATCGGTCGACTACGAGGTCTGGAACCCGTTCGAGCGGCTGTTCGTGGCCCCGTACGTCCCGTTGGAGCTCATCGCCAACTGCGTGGAGGACTTCAACACGTGCGCGGCGACGCGGGGACCGGTCACGCTGCCGTTCGTGGTGTGGGACAACGATGACGACTGGTACTACTGGGACATCCGCGGGCAGGAGTCCGCCGGCGTGGGCCGCGACAAGATCTCCTACGCGCAGTGGTACGTGCAGTTCAGGGGGCTCGGTCCCGGCGTTCCGGATCCGGGGCACAGCGCGTACCGGCAGATCCGGTGCGACTCGGCGGACTACTTCAAGCTGGGTGCCGGGGTCTACCCGATGGCCTGTATCCACAACGAGGTGACACCGCATCTGACGATGAGCCGTTCGGACCTGGCCATCGGCGAGGTCGCCCGGCACATCGACCTGGCACAGCTGGAGCCCAACCGGACGTACCCGCTGCTGGTGCCCCTGGGTTTTCCTGTCCCCCGGGACAAGGTGATCCCCGGCAGATACCTTGCCGACGACGCCGCCGCACCCGGCCTGCACCGGATCCGCGACGTGGTGGACCCGGAATACCAGGCGAACCGGGACCATGTGCGAGGTGCCTGTTACCAGGAGGGGCCGAACGCCGCCGAGTACGCGGAGACCGGGCTGCCGGAACGACCGGACACCACTGTCGAGCAGTGCGACGAGTACCCGATGGCCTCGACGCTGGAGGGTGCGGCTCACCCGGACTGGGACTTCTCGGTGCGAGCCGTCGCGACGAAGGCCAACAGCGACGCGGGCAACCTGGTCCGTGACTACTACGTCAACGACCGCATTCTATCGATGGACTTCACTCTTCCTCTGGCCGACAACGACCGCTACTACGTCAACATCGTCGACTGAACCATCCGGACCAGCACTGCCCGGCGCCCTCGAGGAGGGCGCCGGGCAGGCCGCGTAGAGCATCGTCCGGACGGGCCCGCCGCCGAGCAGGGAAAGTCCAGTCCGGCAAGCGCCGAGCCTCATGATCCATCACACGAGCTTTGTTATAGGTCGACCACTAACTGCAGTGCTAGGTTTCGATCATGAACGACACGGGCGACACCCGCACCCCAGCCCAGCACGCCGCGGCCGAGCACCTGCGGTTGCTGACAGCCGCCGACCTGGACGCCTGGGCCGCCCTCTTCGCCACCGACGCCACCTTCACCTTCCCCTTCGCTCCGCCCGGCATGGTCACCGAGGTGCACGGCCGCGAAGCCCTGCACGCCCACATGCGTGGCTTCACCGAGACCTTCGACGCCCGGCTCGTGGACCTGACCTTCATCGCCACGGCCGGCTCGCGGGTCGCGGTGGCACGAGGAAAACTCGACGGGACCGCCCGGCCCACCGGCAAGCGGTTCCAGCAGGACTTCATCGTGGTCGTGCACACCGACACCGACGGACTGATCACCCGATTCGACGACTACTGGAACCCGCTGGCCGCCGTCGAAGCCCTCACACCTGCCGAAGCCTGACGTCGATCATGACGGATAGGCTGGTCACATGCCTGCTGCCGGGACGACAGTCAAGAGTGACCAGCGCCGCCAGGGCGTAGTCGACGCCGCGGTGAGCTGCTTCGCGCGCAAAGGCTTCTACGGGACGACCACCAATGAGATCGCCGAACGGGCCGGCATCTCCCAGCCGTACCTCTACCGCCTCTTCGCCAACAAGCAGACCATCTTCGTCGCCGTCGTCGACCACGTCGGCGACCTCCTGACCGAAGCCCTGGACACCGCCGGTACGACGGAGCAGGCTCTGCAGGACGCCTACGGCACGATCATCGAGAACGGCGACATCCTGCGCTTTCTCATGCAGGCCAACTGCGCCACCGACGAGCCGCTCATCCGCGATGCCGTCCGCGCCTGCTACGCCCGGCAAGTCGCGGTCGTGGACAAGCTGCTCGACGGCGACGAGGAAGCCGTCCGGCGCTGGTTCGCCGTCGGCATGCTCGCCAAGGTCACGACCATGCTCGGCCTCGGGGAAATCGACGAGCCCTGGGCCAGGACACTCGCCGATACCTGAAGATACGGTCCCTCGCCCGAAACGGAAGCGGGCGAGGGACCGCACCCAGCCACACGGCCGCAGACACGGCCGCCGGCTGTGCTCATGGCTCGATCAGGCCGGCGCGGATCGCGTACCGGGTCAGCTCCAGCCGGTCCCGCAAGCCCAGTTTCTGCAGCAGGTTGGAACGGTGCCGCTCGACGGTCTTGACGCTGATCACGAGCAGGTCGGCGATCTCCTTCGACGAGTGACCCTCGGCGACCAGTTTCAGCACCTCCTCCTCACGATCGGTGATCGTGCGGCCGGACGGGTCCTCCCCGTCGGCGACACGCTCCAAGTAGTTACGGATCAGGGCGTTGACCGCACCGGGATAAAGGAACGGCTCGCCCCGTACGGCCGCCCGGCACGCCTCGACCAGGTCACGGTCGGCGACCGACTTGAGCACATAACCGGAGGCACCGGCCTTCAAGGCCTCGAAGAAGTACTGCTCGTTGTCATACATCGTCAGGATCAGAATCCGCAGGTCCGGCATCTGACGGGACAACTCCCGAGCCGCCTGCAGCCCGGTCAGCCGGGGCATCGCGATGTCGAGGATCGCCAGGTCGGGACGCTCCGCCCGGGCCTGCGCGACCGCTTCGGCACCGTCGGACGCCTCGGCGACCACGGTCAGGTCGGGTTCGCTGTCGAGAATCAGCCGGACCCCGCGGCGGACCAGCGCGTGGTCGTCGGCCAACAGGATGCGGGCGGGCCGGACGTCAGTCATTGATGGATTCCTCTCCGCCGAGCGGGACACGCAGCCGGATCTCGGTGCCCCGCCCGGGAGCGGGACCGACGTTCAGGTCGGCGCCGATCAGCAGGGCACGCTCCCGCATGCCCCGGATCCCGGCCCCCTCGGGGGCGGCTCCCACACCGGCCCCGTCGTCACGGATCCGCAGCTCGATCTCCGCGGGCCCGGCAGCCGAACCCGGCACATGTGACAGGCACAGGCTGACCTGGCGCGCGCCGGAGTGCCGGGCCGTGTTGGTCAGCGACTCCTGCGCCACCCGGTAGAGCACCAGCTCCGCGTCCTGCCCCAGATCGGGCAGGTCACCGTCGATGTTGCGGCGCACCGTCAACCCGCCCGTGGAGAACTCACCGGCCAGCGACTTGAGGGCACTGGACAGTCCCAGTTCCTCCAGCACGCCGGGGCGCAACCGGCGGGCGATGCGCCGGATCTCGTCGAGGCCGTTGCGGATGGTCTCCTGCACCTGGCGCACCTCACCGGAGACCGGTTCGGGGGCGTGGTCGGCGACCCGTTTCAGTTCCAGCAGCACGGCGGTGAGGGTCTGCCCCACCTCGTCGTGCAGTTCCTGGGCGATCCGTTTGCGCTCGGCCTCCTGCGCCGACAGCGCCCGGGCGGCGCTGGTGGCGCGTTCGGCCTCAAGGCGGTCGAGCATGGTGTTGAAGCTCCTGATCAGGTCTGCGATCCCGCTGCGGCCGGTGACCGCGAGCCGGTGACCGGGACGGAGGAGATCGACCGTGGACATGGTGCGGGCCAGCCTCTCCAGTGGGGCCAGCCCGAGGCGCAGCAAGCCGGCGTTGGCGACAAGCATCACCACCAGCACCCCGCTGAGCAGTGCGGCCTCGGTCAACAGCACCGGAGCGGACACCGTGAACGGGCCGAGCATGAGGAAGGCGAACGCCACCGTCACGACTGCGGCATTGAGCAGGAATATCCGCCAGAACAGGGACAACCGCTGAGTTTCTCGCATCATCCCGCCCATCATCACCTCTGTCCGGCCCAGCGTCCCTGATCGGGGCACCGAACGTCCATCCGGGCAGACACCCATCCAGGGTGCGGGTACCCCCACGCGGGATGGGTGGCTGCCCGCACCAGATATGGAGAGCCGACCGGATGGTCACCGGCGGCACCGGCGGCTTGGATGGGAGACGTGCAGAACGAGTGGGAGGTGCCGCGATGACGCTGGAACGAGTCGGACCGCCCGGAGTCGGCGTGTCCCACCTGCTCCCCACCCTCAAGCTTCTACCCGGTGACATGCTGATCGCCATCGGCGGCTCGGCTGCGCTGGCCCGGCTGCACGACCTGCTGGCGGCACCGTGCTGATCCTGCTCGGTGCGCACCTGATCGCGGCGGTGCTGGCCCCGGCACTGGTCCGGTTACTCGGCCCGCGCGCGTTCTACCTGCTGGCCCTCGTCCCGCTGGCCGTCTTCGGCTGGGCGATCACCAACGTCGGCGGGCCACCCCAGGAGTGGATCCACCCGTGGGTGCCGGACCTGGGGCTGGCCCTGGCGCTGCGGGTCGACACCCTGTCCTGGTTGTTGGTCTCCCTGGTCGGCGGAGTCGGAGCCCTGGTTCTGGCCTACTGCGCCCGCTACTTCTCGGCCGGTGAGCCCGGTCTGGGCCGGTTCGCGGCGGTGTTCGTCGGTTTCGCCGGTGCGATGCTGGGCCTGGTCGTCAGCGACGACCTGCTTCTGATGTACGTGTTCTGGGAACTGACGACGGTCTTCTCCTACCTGCTGATCGGCCACAACGGCACCGGCCGCCCCGGTCGCCGGGCCGCGTTGCAGGCACTCATCGTCACCACCGCCGGTGGGCTGGCGATGTTGGTCGGCATCGTCATCCTGGGCCAGCACGCGGGTAGTTACCGCTGGTCCGAGATGTCCACCGCGCTGCCCGGCGGCACCCCGCTGGTGGTCGCCGTCGTGCTGATCCTGGCCGGGGCGCTCTCCAAGTCGGCGATCTTCCCGATCAGTTTCTGGCTGCCGGCCGCGATGGCCGCACCCACTCCGGTCAGTGCCTATCTGCACGCGGCCGCCATGGTGAAGGCCGGCATCTTCCTGGTGGCCCGGTTCGCTCCGGCGGTCGTGGCCGCCGGAGGCACCGCGGCGGTGACATGGCAGGCCCTGTCCGTCGGGCTGGGGCTGGTCACCATGCTTCTCGGCGGCTGGGCCGCGCTGTTCCAGCACGACCTCAAACTGCTTCTGGCGTACGGGACGGTCAGCCAGCTAGGTCTGCTGACGGTGGTGCTCGGGTTCGGAACGCCGGAGATGGCACTCGCCGGGGTGGCGATGCTGCTCGGCCACGCCCTGTTCAAGGCCGCCCTGTTCCTGATCGTGGGCGTCGTCGACAAGACGACCGGCACCCGTGACCTCCGGCAACTCAACGGACTGGGGCGGCGGGCCCCGGTGCTGCTAGCCGCGGCGGTGCTGGCGGCGGCCTCGATGGCCGGGCTGCCTCCGGCGATCGGTTTCGTCGGCAAGGAGGCGGTGTTCGCCGCACTGCTCGATTCCGGGACCACCGGCTGGATCGTGCTGGCGGGGGTGCTGGCCGGTTCGGTGCTGACGGTGGCCTACACGACCCGGTTCCTGTGGGGCGCCTTCGCCGACAAGAGCACCGAGGGCGGTGAGCGGACCGAGCCCACACCGGCCGGGTCGCTACTGGTCGCGCCCGTGGTGCTGGCGGTCGCCGGGATCGCCGCCGGGGTGGGGGCCGGGATCGTCGACGAGGTGCTCTCCCCGTACCCAAGCATGTTCGGGAACGGCCCGGCCACCGCCCACCTGGCGCTGTGGCACGGACTCGGTGTGCCGCTGCTCCTCTCGGTGTCGGTGCTGGCCGGCGGCCTGGCGGTGTTCCGGCTGATGCCGGCCGGCAAGGCCGGTCCGAAACCCGGCGGCGGGGTCTACGAACGGATCATGACCGGGATGGACCGGCTCGCCGTGGAGGTGACCGGGGCGACCCAGCGGGGTTCGCTGCCGTTCTACCTGGCGACGATCCTGCTGGTGCTGATCGCGACGGCGGGTCCGGCGATGATCGCGGGCTGGCCGTCCGGGTCGGAGTTCCGGCTCTGGGACACGCCCCTGCATCTGCTGCCGGTGGCCGTTTCGGTGGTCGCCGCGGTCTTCGCGGTGCCGGCCCGGCGGCGGCTGACCGCGGTGATCCTGGTCGGTGTCACCGGCTACGCGAATGCCGGGATCTTCCTGCTGCACGGTGCCCCCGACCTGGCGCTGACCCAGTTCCTCGTGGAGACGGTCACGCTGGTCATGGTGATGCTGGTACTGCGGCGGCTGCCGAGTCACTTCTCGCAGCGGCCCGGTTCGTGGCGGCGCCGGGTCCGGGTCGGGATCGGGGTGGCGGTCGGCACCGTGATGGCCGGCGTCGGCTACCTGGCGGTGTCGGCGCGGCAGGCGATCCCGGTGTCGGTCGACTATCCGGAGCTGGCCGTGACCTACGGCGGCGGGCACAACATCGTCAACGTCATCCTCGTCGACATCCGTGCCTGGGACACGATGGGCGAGATCGCGGTGCTGGTCGCCGTCGCGACCGGAGTGGCCAGCCTGATCTTCCGGCACGCCGGTGAGCTGCACCGGCGTGGCCCGGTCGGCACGCCGTCGGACCCGCCCGCGGGCGAACCGGTGTGGCTGATGGCCGGGCACACCGTGGAGGCCGGTCGCCGCTCGACCATGCTGGAGGTGGTCACCCGGCTGCTGTTCCACGCGATCATCCTGCTCTCGGTGTACCTGCTGTTCACCGGCCACGACACCCCCGGCGGCGGTTTCACCGGCGGCCTGGTCGCGGGCCTGGCGCTGACCGTGCGCTACCTGGCCGGCGGACGGTACGAACTGGCCGCCGCGGCCCCCGTCGACGCCGGCGCGGTGCTCGGCGCGGGTCTGCTGATCGCGGTCGGCACCGGAGTGGGCGCGCTGGTCCTGGGCGGGCAGGTGCTGCAGAGCGCGATCGTCGACCTGCAGATCCCGCTGCTCGGCCACCTGCACCTGGTGACGTCGGCGCTGTTCGACATCGGCGTCTACCTGATCGTCATCGGCCTGGTGCTGGACGTGCTGCGCAGCCTCGGCGCCGAGATCGACCGGCACGCCCAGCCCACAGTTCACGACCACGAGAAGCGGCCTCAGGAGGAGTTGGTATGAGACCGAGCATCGTGCTGTTGATCGCGGTCGGCGTGTTGTTCGCCGCCGGAACGACCCTGCTGCTGGAGCGCACGCTCACCCGGGTGCTGCTCGGGGTGATGCTGCTCGGCAACGGCGCCAACCTGCTGGTGCTCTCCTCGGCCGAGCCGGGTTCGCCGCCGATCGTCGGTACCGCCGACCCCGCCGAGATGACCGATCCACTGCCGCAGGCGATGATCCTGACCGCCATCGTGATCACCCTCGGGATGACCGCGTTCCTGCTGGCGGTGGCGTATCGCAGCTGGCGGCTGTCCGGCCACGACGAGGTGCAGGACGACGCTGAGGACCGCCGGGTCCGGGAACTGGCCGAACGTGACGAGGGCTCGGACGCCGAGGAGCTCGACGCGGACGAGGCCGACTCCGGCTCCGATCTTCTCGAGGGGACGCGCCGATGACCTGGCTCGTGCCTCTGCCGGTGATGATGCCGCTGATCGGGGCGGCCGCCACCCTGCTGATGTTCCGGCGCCCACGGGTGCAACGGGTGATCAGTGTGAGCGTGCTGACCGCCACCCTCGCGGTGTCGGTGCTGCTGCTGGTGCTCTCCGCCGACGGCCCGCTGGTCGTGGCGGTCGGCGGGTGGCCCGTACCGCTCGGGATCGTGCTCGTCGCCGACCAGCTCGCCACCCTGATGCTGGTCGTCTCCGCCGCCGTGACCCTGTGCGTGCTGCTCTACTCGATCGGGCAGGGCGGGGCCGACGGCGACGAGGAGCATCCGCTGTCGGTGTTCCACCCGACCTACCTGATCATGACCGCCGGGGTGACCAACGCGTTCCTCTCCGGCGACCTGTTCAACCTGTACGTGGGCTTCGAGATCCTGCTCGCCGCCAGCTACGTCCTGATCACCCTGGGCGGGACCGAGAACCGGATCCGGGCCGGGACGACGTACGTCGTGGTCAACCTGCTCTCCTCGGTCATCTTCCTGAGCGGCATCGGCCTGGTCTACGCCTCGACCGGCACGCTGAACATGGCGCAGCTGGTGGAACGGCTGGACGCCCTGCCGGACGGCACCCGGATGGTGCTGCAGGGCATGCTGCTGCTGGCGTTCGGCATCAAGGCGGCGATCTTCCCGCTGTCCGCGTGGCTACCGGACAGCTATCCCACCGCGCCGGCACCCGTCACCGCGGTGTTCGCCGGGCTGCTCACCAAAGTGGGCGTCTACGCGATCATCCGCACCGAGACGCTGCTCTTCCCCGGCGGGCGCGTCGGTGACCTGCTGATGATCGCGGCGCTGTCGACCATGGTGGTCGGCATCCTCGGCGCGGTGGCACAGTCCGACATCAAACGGTTGCTGTCGTTCACCCTGGTCAGCCATATCGGCTACCTGCTCTTCGGAGTGGGGCTGGCCTCCCGGGCCGGGATCGCTGCGGCTGTCTTCTACACGCTGCACCACATCGTCGTACAGACGACGTTGTTCCTGGTGACCGGGCTGATCGAACGCCGCGGCGGCAGCACCGCGCTGGACCGGCTGGGTGGTCTGGCCCGGACGGCTCCGGTGCTGGCGGTGCTGTTCTTCCTGCCGGCACTCAACCTGGCCGGGATCCCACCGTTCTCCGGGTTCCTCGGCAAACTCGGGCTGATCCAGGCCGGGGTGGCCGAAGGCAGCGTGTTGTCCTGGATGCTGGTGGCCGGGTCGGCGATCACGAGCCTGCTCACGCTGTACGCACTGGCCCGGGTGTGGAACCTGGCGTTCTGGCGCACCGCGTCCGACACTCCGTCGGCGGCCCCGCTGCGGTCACCACGGCTGATGATCACACCGACCGCCGCGCTGGTCATCGCCGGGACGGCGCTCACTCTCGCGGCCGGCCCGCTCTACGCACTGTCCGACAGCGTCGCCGGAGACCTTTTGGCCCGGACGCCGTACGTCGAGGCGGTGCTGCCGTGATCGCGCGCGCCCGGGACCGGTTTCTCGCGCTCATCGCCCTCACCGTGACGTGGATGCTGCTGTGGGGTGTGTTCTCCTGGCTCACCCTGGCCGGCGGGCTGCTCGTGTCGACGCTGGTACTGACGGTGTTCCCCCTGCCCGCGGTGACGTTTGCCGGGCGGCTGCGGCCGGGCGGGCTGTTCCGGTTCACGATCCGGTTCATGACCGACCTGGTGGTGGCGAGCGCCCAACTGGCGTGGACCGCGGTCGGCTCCCGGCGGGTCCCACGCAGCGCGGTCCTCGCGGTCCGGCTGGCCGTCCGCTCCGACCTCAACCTGACCCTGTGCGCCGAAGCGGTGTCCTTGGTACCCGGCAGCCTGATCGTCGACGCGGACCGGGCCGCCGGCATCCTCTACATCCACGTCTTCGACGTCGACGGCCCCGCCGACATCGAGCGGTTCCGGCAGGAAGTCCACGACATCGAGGAACGCATCATCCGGGCGGTCGGCTCAGACACCGAGATCACCCTCCTGACCCGACTCGGCTCCACCCGGCCGACCGGTCTGGCGGGCCCGGATCCGTCGACTCTGTCGACCAGCCCAGCAGACTCCGACCAGCCGGCCGACTCAGCGGGTCCCGATCTGCCAACCGTCCCAGCGGGACTCGACGAAAGGGGACGGCGATGATCGTCATCGCTGTGGTCGCGGCGGTGTTCCTGGCCGCCGCTGCCGGGATGGCCCTGGTCCGCATCGTCCGCGGCCCTTCCACGCTGGACCGGATCGTCGGCACCGACGTGCTGCTGGCCATCACGGTCTGTGCGATCGCCACCGAGGCCGCCTACAGCCGGGACGCCACCGGCCTCCCGATCCTGCTCGGGCTCTCCCTGCTCGGCGCGGTCGGCTCGATCGCGGTGGCCCGTTTCGCCGACCCCGCCGCACGCCGGGCCGGCGAGGGCGCTGGCCCCGCGCTGGGTAGCCATGTCGACTCGGCGAACGGGGAGCGGCCGTGAGCATCACCGGAGTACTCGACGCCGTCGCCGGGATCTGCCTGATCGGTGGCGCGCTGCTCAGTCTGGCCGCGGGTGTGGGTCTGCTGCGGTTCCCCGACCTGCTGTCCCGGATGCACGCCGCCACCAAACCGCAGATCCTCGGGCTGCTGCTGATCCTGGCCGGCTGCGCGATCCGGCTCGGCACCGTCGTCGACATCACGACACTCGTGCTGGTCGGCGTGTTCCAGCTGGTCACGGCACCGGTCGCGGCCCACATGGTCGGCCGGACCGCCTACCGGGCCGGCTTGTTCCGCCGCGATCTACTGATCACCGACGAACTGGCCGACATCCACCGCTCCCCGACCGGCACGACTCCCAGTACTGAGTCGAGCAACTGAAGACATTCGCGAGCGCGGAAGTAGTCGTCGAGGCCGCCGGCCCGGTGCCGGTGATGGTGGCTCTGGTCAGGCCGGGGCCATCTGCGGGGAGGTGTGCAGCGCGAGGTGGGCGGCGGCTGCCGCGCCGATCAGGGCGGTGACGATGCCGGCCGGTCCGGTGAGGGCGAACAGTCCGAGGAGTGCACCGGCGAGGGCGCCGCCGACGGCCAGGAACGGACCGAGCCGCCGGGTGGGGCGCGGCCAAGTCAGCCAGGCGCCCAGTCCGATGCTCAGGGCCAGAGCGGGACCGATGACGACGGCGCTGCCCACGTAGGTCTCCGGTAACACGGTCCACACCAGCAGGGCCGCCACGCACAGTCCGCCGATTCCGAGCGGGAGCGGGGTCAGGAGGCGAAGCCAGATCCCAGGGCGCTTGTTCCGGCGTACCCGCGCGGTGATGAGGGTGAGCAACGCCAGACCGGCCAGCGCGCCACCCACCGTGACGCTGATCAGGATCTTGCCGATGGCCGGCAGGCTCATCGCCGCCGGGGTGAAATCGACCGGCCGGACGCCGAACCGGGAGTCGTCGACCGCGCCGGTGTCGTAGAAGGTGGTCAGCAGGTGTTTGCTCGCCTCCGGGCGGTGCTCCCAGAAGTCGCCGGTGTGACCCAGTTCCGGCAGGATCACCTGCCGGCCGCGGGTGAGCGTCGGCAGCAGTTCCCGGGTGGCCGTCTCAGCGGGAGTGGAGAAGTCGACCGAGCCGCTGACCAGCAGTGTCTCAGTGTCGCTCGGGCGCAGGGTGCGGTACTCGGCGTTGTCGGGGCTGTCCGGCCACACCGTGGAGTAGCCGTCGGGGCCGCCCCACAGGAACTCCGCGCCGGCGTTGCCGAGGATCGATCCGGGGTCACCGCCCGCCGCGTAGTAGGCCTGCGCCGCCGGTGCGTCGATCATCGCGAACGACGCGAACTCGCCCCATACGATCCCGCCGGGCAGCAGGACGTCGCCCAGCGCCGACATCGCCCACAGGCCGCTCGGGTCGCCGTCGGCGGCGGACAGGAACGCGTCGATGGCGTTCGGCGCGGTCTGCGGGGCGGCACCCGGTCCGTTGTGGTGCATGCCGTACATGCCGGTGACGCGGACGTTGCCCGGCTTGATCGTCAGAGGACCCCAGCGGGCCGGCGGTGCGGTCGCGGTCTCCCGGAGCGAGGCCGCCAGATCGGTGGTACGCGCGGAGCAGGTGCTGTCGGTGGCACACAGTTCGGCGTACCGCCCGATCTGCCTGTCGGTGATCTCCGGATCCCACACCATCCGCCCGGGCGGGTTCACCGACACCATCGCCGAGCGGGCCAGCGACGCCGGATGCCGCCACGAGTAGACCATCGCGGTGCGGGTTCCGGCGCTGGAACTGAGCAGGTTGATCCGCGGGTAGCCCAGCGCGGTGCGGGCCGCCTCCATGTCCTCGACCCGCTGCACCACCGAGTACGCGGTGAGGTCCACGCCGTCCTTGGTGAGCCGTTGCGCGCACGCCCGGAACGCGCGTGTCGTCTCCGCGGCGACCAGGTCGCCGGAGTTCTGCAGGGCACCGGTGACCTCGCCACAGTCCAGCCGTCGTGACCCGTCGACGCCCCGGTAGCCGACCAGCACCACGTCATGACCGTCGGTCAGGCGGCTGGCCTGCGGGAATGTCATATTGCTGTTTCCCGGGCCACCGCCCAGCCGGAAGATCGGCTCGCGGGGCGTCCCGGTGGCGCGGACCCGTACCACCGGCAACGCGATCAACTCGGACCCGGGATCGGCGCGGGTTTCCGGCACCGCCAGGGTTCCGCAGTCCGCCGGTACCGGCCCGGCCTCCGTCTCGTACTCGCACGCCTGCATGTTCAGGGATCCGGCGGCCGCACCGTCCGGAACGTCCAGGGTGTCCGCCGGCCACACCAGCAGCACACCGAGACCGAGCAGGATCAGCCCGCTGACGGCCATGGATTTCTTCATACCCGGAACGGTACGAATCCGGTGATCTCGTAACCTCCCCCGTGCGCGGGATGCGGTGGCGTCACCGGGCGGCCATGATCGCGAAGTCCCGCCGTCGAAGGAGCAGATTGAGCAATCGGCGTCTCACCCACCTGTCGCTGCTGATCGCAGCCGTCTGCGCGGTCGCCGACGTGCTGGTCTTCGTCGGCGATGTACCGGGCGGCGGCCCGGCATGGATCGTGACCGTGGTCGCGATCGTGCTGGCCGATGCCGCGCTGGCCACCCCGACCCGCTGGTCGCTGGCGGTGATCGTGGCGGCCGTAGCCGTCAACGCGGGCTCCGCCATGCTGCTCGGCGGGCCGGAGACGCTCAGCGTCAACGAGGCGGGGTTGCTGGTCGCGTCGTACCGGGCCGGGGCCTGGCTGCACGGCCGCAAGGCAGCCGCTGCCCTGGTGACGGTGATCGCTGGGCTGGTCGTCGCGCACGCCACCCGCGGCATCGCCCTGGACTGGACGGTGGCGGTCAGCGCCGTGAAGTTCGGGCTGGTCACCTGGCTGGCCGGACGCTACACCACCGCCCTGCGCGGCCACCTAGACGAACTGCGCCGCCGAGCCGAAGACCAGGAACGCGACGCCCGGGAACGGGTCGGCCGGGCAGTCGCCGAGGAACGCGCCGCCATCGCCCGCGACCTGCACGACGTCATCACCCACCACGTCAGCGCCATCAACGTGCACGCCGGAGCGGCCCGGCTGCGGCTCACCGCCACCGCCGACCCGGCGGCCCTCACCTCGCTGCGGCACGTCGAGGACACCAGCCGGTCCGCGCTCGGCGACCTGCGGCACATGCTCGACGTGCTGCACGGCCAACCAGCTCCGGACGGCGAACGCCCCGGACTGGACCGCGTCGACGACCTGCTGCACGGGTTCCGCGCCGCGGGCGTTCCGGTCCGGCTGCGGCACGTCGGAACACCGAACGAGCTGCCCGGCACCCTCGACGTCGCGCTCTACCGGATCGTGCAGGAGATGCTGACCAACGCGTTGCGCCACGGCCACGGCGGGCCGGTCGACGTGACGGTGCGGCACACCCCCGCCACGGTGGAGGTCGAGACGATCAACCCGTACCGGGAGACGGCCGCCGCCGGAACAGGCCGCGGCCTGGCCGGAATCGCCGACCGCGTGCACGCTTTCGGCGGCCTGGTGCGCAGCGGACCCGAACCCGGCGGCCGGACCTGGACCACCACCGTCACCGTCGACCTGGAGAACCTGCCGTGATCACCGTGGTACTCGCCGACGACCACGCCATGTTCCGCTCCGGGGTGCGGGCGATCCTGGACACCCAGGACGACATCGCCTGCGTCGCCGAGGCCGCCGACGGTGAGCAGGCCGTCGAACAGGTCCTGCGGTTGCGTCCCGACGTCGCGATCCTGGACGTGCGGATGCCGCGGCGTGACGGCCTCGGTGCGGCCAGGGCGATCCTCGCCGTCCCCGGCAACCGGACCCGGGTCATCGTTCTGACCACCCACGACAGCGACGATTACGTACGCGAGGCGGTGACCGCGGGGGCGCACGGTTTCCTCCTGAAGTCGATGCCCGCCGAAGAGCTGATCGCCGCGGTGCGGATCGCGGCGCGCGGTGACGTGCTGATCGATCCGTCGATCGTGCGCCGGCACCTGGCCCGGATCGCCGACGCGCTGAGCCCCGCCGAACCGCCCGGCGACATCGCCCGGCTGACCGCCCGGGAACGCGAAGTGCTGCAACTGTTGTCGGGGGCGCTGTCGAACACCGAGATAGCCCGCGCCCTGCACGTGGGCGAGGAGACCGTCAAGACGCATGTATCCAGCATCCTGCGCAAGTTGGAGCTGCGGGACCGGACGCACGCGGTCGCCTACGCCCACCTCACCGGCTTCGCCACCCGACCGGGGCACGGGTGAGCACGCCCTCACCGCGACAGCGACCGCGGTCGACGCCGGATCCGCGCACCTCGTTCGGCACGGCGGTCGGCAGCATCCGGCGGGAGGTGGCATCGTGCACCCCAGAATCGCCATGGGTATCGCCTGGGAGATGATTTGATCATCATCGCGGGAACGCTTTCACGTCCAGCCCTCCGACCGCGATGGAAATCCGTGTGCTTCAGGAACGTTTCGGGTTTGAGTTCGAGTTGGAACTACTGGCCGCGGCCTGGGCGAGCCAGTTCGTCAAACCCGCCGACGAGAAGCTGCTCTACGGCGCGCTCGCCGGCCGGGGCGCAGACCCCGGCCGGCGAGCGGAACCTCGAAGAGCTTCGGCGGGCTCTGTAGTGGCGAGGGCTACCAGGAACGCCAGAAGTGGTTACCGCGACGGGCCGCGAGCACCGGGTTGAGGCCGACCCCGGCGCTCTGCGGCACCCACTTCGGATTGGTGAAGTTCCAGTACTTCAGGCTGTAGGTCCCCTTGTTCAGCGAGTAGTACTCGGAGTGCCCGACACCCGCCGAGTCCTGGTAGACGATCTTGTGACCGGCCGACATCCAGCCCGCTTTCGACCCGGTCTGCGAGGTGGCGGACTTCTCGGCGACCACGCCGTCCTTGTTGGAGCCGATCAGGGTCCAGTCGGTACCCTGCGCGGACTGCGGGTTCTTGGTCTTACCCAGCCATTTGAGGAAGCTCGAGCCCTCGCTCATCTCTCTGCACACCAGGAGCCGGCAGAGCGACGCCTTGGCCTTGTTCACGCCGAGGTGCGGCGTGCCCATGGTGACCACGTCCTCGATGTAGAGCTTCGAGGGGAAACCAGCTTCCTTGCGCTGGACGCCGGTGATCGCGGCCCGCACGATCAGCCCGCCCATCGAGTGGCCGACCACGTCGACCGATTTGCCCTTGCTCGTGTACTTGTCGTAGATGTTCTTGGCCAGCGACTTCGCCATCGTCTTGATGCTGGCGCCGTTCTCCCAACTGGAGACGCGGGTCGAGCAGTTCTTGTCCTTCTTGTAGTACGCGACGGTGACGACCTTCGCGCCCAGCCCGGTGTAGGCCTTCTTCATCTTGTCCCACTGCTTGCAGTTGGCCTCGGGGTTACCGGTGGAGATCTGGAAGCCGTGGATGAAGTACACGGTCTTGCCCTTGAGGCCGTCGGTGCGCTTGGGCACCGCGGCGGCCTGGACACCGACCGCGGCGGACGCGGGTGCGGGTTGGGCCAACGCCGGCAGGACCAGGCCGGAAGCAGTGACCGCGGCCACTGCCAAAGTGGCGAGAGGAATACGCATGCCCGGAAGAGTGACGCATCGATGTTGGCGGAATGTTGGCGCGCGAACCAACACCGTTTAGCCCGGTCCGGCCCAGCCCGGTCCGGCCCTTCACCTGGTTCAACGACACCCCCGTGCCACCAGCACCCGCGGTACCGCAGATCAGCGAACCCAGCGAACTGACCTGCGGCATCTCCTCGCGCACGCAGCCGCTTTGACGAGAGCGCGGTGGGATTCGACTTGGGCCTTCTACGGGCGGGTGGTTCCCGGCTGTAGGTGGGTGGCGGTGGAACTGGCGAGTATGCCGAGTAGGCGGATGGCGTCGGCGTCGCGGCTGTTCGGGGCTGCGCGGTAGACGATGAGCTGCTGGCCGGTCGCTCCGAGGACGTCGAAGGTGCGGTAGGTCAGGGTCATCTCTCCTACTGCGCTGTGCCGGAACCTCTTCGCCTCGCGGGTCTTGCCGCGCACGTCGTGGTCGGCCCACCAGCGGCGGAAGTCGGCGTCAGCGGTGGCCAGTTCCTCGGTCAGGGCCAGGGTTCGCTGGTTACCGGGCTCGTGGCCCAGCGCCAGGCGCAGGGGTGCCACGCAGGCCTCGGCGGCGCGGGCCCAGTCGGCGAAGAAGGTGCGGCCCACCGGGTCGAGGAACGTCATGCGGGCCAGGTTGCCGGTTTCGGTGAAGTCGGAGTACAGCGCGTCGGCGATCGGGTTGCGGGCCAGCAGGTCGAGGCGCCGGTTGACGATCACGGCGGGCAGGTGCGGCCAATCGGCCAGCAGCTGCCGCAGGTCGTCGTCGACGCGGTCGGTGAGTGGTGCCTGGTCGCCGATCGGGACGCCGGCGAGACGGAACAGGTGTTCACGGGCATCCGGGCCCAGGTCCAGGGCGCGGGCGATGCCGTCCAGTACCGAGGCTGACGGGGCTCGTTCGCGGCCTTGTTCGAGCCGGGTGTAGTAGTCGGCGCTCACTCCGGCGAGGACGGCGACCTCTTCGCGGCGCAGGCCGGCCACTCGGCGCCGGCCGTGGGAGGGGAGGCCGACGTCGTCGGGGCCGAGCCGGGCGCGGCGGGCGGCGAGGAACCGGCCGAGGTCGGTGACGGGCATGCGACCACGGTAAACACCGTTGCCGACGGTATCCAGGGTGTGCCGCACCCAGGGGAGGTTCACGCTGGTTAAGGCTAGGCGCAGCCGCGACGGTGGATGCATGACCGCACCGATTTTCGACCGGGCCGCTCTGGACGGGCCGCTACACCTGGTCAACGCGACGATCCACACGCTGGATCCCGTCATCGGCGATCTCCGGAACGCCGGCCTGCTGCTCAACGGCGACACGATTGTCGCTGTCGAACCCGGACCGCCCGCTGCTGCGGGTGACGACGGACCCACCGTCATCGACTGTTCCGGGCTGAGCATCGTCCCGATCGCCGGGCTCAGCAGCCTGGCGCCGGGCAGCCGGGCCACGTTCGCGGTGATCAAAAGCGACAACCGGAAGGCCTGGGAGTACGTCATCTGGCGCCCCGGGAACGCCGTCCTGGTAATGATCGACGGACGTCCGCACGCGACCACGCCGACGGCCCGCCGGAGGGCTTCGGACAGCCCGTACCTCGGCATGTGGATCGACGAGTCCGGCTTCCTGCATCAGGAACTCACCGCCGACGGCCGCTACGACGAGACCCGCGGCGGACGCCCTCACGCCTACCAGGGCACGTTCTGGATCGACGGCGACCGCATCGTCTACCTCGACGACTCGGGCTTCTGGGCATACGGCGAGTTCCGCAAAAGCGAACCCAGCAGTAGCGAACTGCACCACGCCGGTTATCTCCTCCACCCCGCACCGAAGGAACAACCATGAGCATGCTCCGGCACGACCGTCTCGCTGGCTCCGGCCTCCGACGCTCAGATCGGCCTGGAGACCGCGATCCCAACAGTCGACGAGGCGCTGGCCGCCGGGGTGCGCCCGGGGCTCAGCATCGACGTCGAGGTGGCGCTGGCCAGCGACATGTTCACCCAGATGCGGACGCTGCACGCGATCCAGCGGATGCGCGCGGTCAACGCCGCCTACGGCACGGACATCGTCCCGAACCGGTCATCACTTCCCGGGACGCGATCCTGGGCCGGGCCGGGGCCTGACGGGGTCGACAGTGGGCGTACCGCAGTAGGGTCTTGATCGTGCCTTTTGCCGACGAACTCCTCGGGACCGCCGCAGCGGACGGGCTGGTCGCCGCGGTGGCCGGGGCGGTGCCCGACTCGCCGCTGACGGCTCTGCGGGCGGCTCCGGCCCGGCTCGACGGGCTCACCCTGCGGGAACGCGCCGACCTGCTGCGGGATGCGCTGCTCGTGGATGTCCCGGGTGTTTACACCGAGTTGGCGCGGGTGGTGCGGGCGGCGACGCCGGCGTTCCACGGGTGGATGATCTGGCCGGTGACCGCGGCGATCGCGTCGAAGGCCGTCACGGACGGTGCCGAGGCGGCCTTCGACGACGCGATGACGATCATGGCGGAGCTGACCGGTGTGCTCACCGCCGAGTTCGCGATCCGGGTGCTGTTGCGGCACGACCTCGATCGGGCGCTCGCCACGATGCTCGGCTGGACCGAGTCGGGCGACGCCGACGTGCGGCGCCTGGCCTCAGAGGGTTCCCGGCCGTATCTTCCCTGGTCAGTACGGGTTCCGGAGATCCTGGCGCGGCCTGGGACGACCATGCCGATCCTGGACGCGCTCTACCGGGACCCCAGCGAGTACGTCCGTCGTTCGGTCGCCAACCACCTCAACGACCTCAGCCGCGACCATCCGGACCTGGTCGTCGAGGCCGCCACCCGCTGGCT
Source organism: Actinoplanes derwentensis (assembly GCF_900104725.1). Lineage (NCBI taxonomy): Bacteria > Bacillati > Actinomycetota > Actinomycetes > Micromonosporales > Micromonosporaceae > Actinoplanes > Actinoplanes derwentensis. The sequence goes on along the minus strand of NZ_LT629758.1, from coordinate 1,490,226 downwards.
GGCCGACCCGGCCGCCACCACGCTCCCGACTGTTCGCCACGGTCTGCGCACCCTGATCAAACGCGGTAATCCGGGTGCCCTGGCGCTACTCGGGTTCAGCGCCGACCACCAGACGTTGCGGATCAGCGGACTCACCCTGGACCGGACGGTGGTGGCGCTCGGTGAGGCCGTCGAGTTCCGCTCCACGATCGGCAACGACGGTGCCACACCCGCTCGGCTGGCCATCGACTACGTGGTCCACCACCGCAAGGCCAACGGCAGCCGCACCACCAAGACGTTCAAACTGACAACGGCGACGATCAACCCCGGAGACACGATTTCGGTACGGCGAAAGCACGAGTTCCGGGTGATCACCACCCGCCGCTACCATCCGGGCGCGCACGCGATCGCACTCCTGGTCAACGGGGTGGCCACTCCGCTCGCGGAGTTCGAACTGACCACCGACGACTAACCGTGTGTCACGGCTGCCATCGGTGCGGCCACCATCAGGGCCCCGCATTCGTCGGCCGGCAGCGGTTTCGCCATGAAGTAGCCCTGCCCGTAGCGATAGCCCAGGTCCCGCAGCCGCTCCAGTTGCGCCCGGCTCTCGATGCCTTCGGCGACCGAACTCAGCTGAAGATACTCGACGAGTTGAGCGACGGCGGCGGCCACCGCGAGGCGACCCCGGTCGGTGCCGTCAGCGATCCCGTCAACAAACGATTTGTCCAGTTTCAACACGTCGACGGGGAAGGCGCGCAGCAGGCTCAGTGACGACTGGCCGGTGCCGAAGTCGTCCAGGGCCAGCCGCACCCCCATCTCGTGCAGCAGCCGTAACGTCTCCGCGACGTGCGGCCCGTCGACCACCGACGACTCGGTGACTTCCAGGATCAGGTTGCGGGGATGCAGGCCGGTGTCGCTGAGGACCGCGGCGACCGTGTCGATGAAGTCCGACTCCTTGAGCTGGCGGACCGCCACGTTCACGTTGATGGCCTCGACCGCGACGGCACCGTGTTCGGCCTGCCAGCGGGTCAGTTGTTCGCACGATTCCCGGAGCACCCAGGTGCCCAGCGGCACGATCAGGCCACTGCGCTCGGCGACCGGGATGAAGTCGGCGGGCGAGACGAACCCCCGGGTCGGATGCTGCCAGCGCACCAGTGCTTCGACGCCGTGCATCCGGCCGTTGACCAGGTCGTACACCGGCTGGTAGAGCAGTCGCAGCTGCCCGCCGGGAATGGCGTCGTGCAGTTCGGAGGCCAGCCGGGCGTATTCGGTCATGTCGTGCCGCATCCCCGGTTCGAACCGGGCCCAGGAGGCTTTGCCGGATTCCTTCGCCGCGTACATCGCGATGTCGGCGTTGCGCAGCACCTCGTCGCCGGTCTCCCCGGGTGCGGCGATCGCGATGCCGACGCTGGCGTGCAACAGGAACTGCTGGTCGGCGGCGTGCACGGGCTGGCCGATGGTGGCCTGGTAGCGGGCCGCGGCGGTTTCCGCGGCGGCCGGTTCGCCGACCGGCAGCAGCACCGCGAACTCGTCGCCGCCGAGCCGGGCCACCGACTCGCCCGGGCCGACGCTGTGCCGCAGGCGCTGGGCGACCTGGTGCAGGAGTTGGTCGGCGGCGGCCGGCCCCAGCGTGTCGTTGATCATCTTGAAGTCGTCGATGTCCAGCAGCAGGGCGGTGGCGGGCCGGCCGGCGTCGACACTCTCGGACAGGGCGATGCTGAAGCCGCTGCGGTTGGGCAGGCCGGTGAGGTTGTCGGTGAGGGCGAGTTGTTCGAGTTCGGCCTGCTGGCGGCGCAGTCCGCTGAGTGCCCGGGAGTTCTCCCGGAGGCTGAGCAGTTGCCGGGAGACCACGATGGCGGCGATCAGCACCGCCCCGGTGATCACCGCGCGGCCCCGGAAGTCCAGGTCACGGGCGGACACCAGGATGACCAGGCCGGCGGTGACGGCGACCGCGAGGAACTGCAGCGGGTCGGCGAAGGTCCAGGCCGGGCGTGGTTCCAGTGCGGTGGCGGACCCGGTCAGGACGCGGCCCTGCCGGTACGCCGCCGCCGCGATACCCAGGCCGACGAGTGGATAGCCGATCACCGACAGCAGCAGCATGCCGATCTCGGTACCGCCGAGGAACAGGCCTACCGCACCCAGCCCGACCATGGGGCAGACCGCGAGGATGCCGAGTGCCGCCGCGTCGACGCGTCCTTCCGGGCTGGCGGCGGCTTTGCCGAAAACGACCAGTGCCAGCAGGGAGCCGATACCGACCACCCCGGCGGTGGCCCGGGTCGCCAGTGAGGTGCCGTCGGGGATCGACCGGAGCACCACGTAGCCGAAGAACACCACCCCGGCGACGGCCACCGCGGCGCCGTCGAGCAGCAGGCGGGCCCAGTCGAGACGGGTCCGTGGGGTCAGCGGCACGTGCCGGAACGCCAGCATCGCCAGGGTGAGGCTGACCAGCGTGGGAACAGCCTCGTACAGTGGCATCCCGCGCGGGCCCCGGGTCATGGCGGCCAGGGTGCTGAGCGTCAGGACCGTCCCGGACGCCGACCACAGCGTCCAGAACCCGCGCACCGGCCGGTCCGCCGCGGCGAGCCGGCTCACCCGGTAGCAGGCGACGGCGGCACTGATCGTGGCGACGGTGCCGCCGGCGTTACCGAGGACGGGCCCGCCGACGTCACGCACGGTGAGCCAGACGACGGCACCGGCCAGGGCGAGAACGGCCAGGATCAACGGTACGACCAGAGCACGGTCACGCCGGGAACCAGCGGATCCACTCATCGGTCTCGGCTCCTCGCCCGCGTTTCGGCACCCGGAAGTCCCGATCGGCCGGTTTCCGCCGGGGCTGAGGCCCGGGGCCGGTTCCCCGCGCGGCAGACGTGTCCCGGTCGATCCGCCCACGGCGGCGGCGGCCGTCCCCGTCCGAATCGAACTTGATCATCGAACGGATGATCGACTAACGTCTTGCTGTGTGATTGCTGTGCGATTTGCTACCGCCGTACTAGCCGGCGTTTCCCTTCTCGGTCTGACCGCTTGCGGTGACGACGAAGCCACCTCGAGTGCCGCCACGCCGGCGGCTCCCGCCGCCACCTCCGCACAGGCGGCGACGCCCGAGGCCACCTCGGTCGCCGCCGCCGAACCCGCTGACAAGGTCATCTGCGAGGACGCGGCCAAGGCCAGCGACTCCTTCAAGAAGGCGCTGCTCACCCTGGCGCAGGCCGGCGGCAACGGGGAGATCGCGCCGGCCGACGCCAAACTGATGCTGACCGATTTCGGTAAGCATCTGACCGAGGCGGTCGCGGGTTCCACCACCGAGGTCGGCAAGAACGCGCAGATCATCGCGGACGACGCGACCAAGGCCGCCGCGGCTGCGGACCCGATCTCCGCGGTCGGCGCCCCGGAGTCGGTCAAGGCCGGCACCGCTCTCAACGCGGCCTGCAAGGCCGCCGGCGTCAAGACCAACTTCTGATCCGTACGGGGTCCCGGCGCTCGATGAGCGCTGGGACCCCGGCCTTGAAAAGCTAAGAGAACAACGGCGTACTCAGGTAACGCTCGCCGGTGTCCGGCAGGATCACCACGATGGTCTTGCCGACGTTCTCGGCGCGCCAGGCCAGCTCGCGCGCGGCGTGCAGGGCGGCCCCGCTGGAGACTCCGGCCAGGATGCCTTCGGTGTGGGCGAGTTGCCGGCCGGCTTCGCGGGCCTGCTCGACCGTCACCCGTACGACCTCGTCGTAGATCGTCGGGTCCAGCACCTCCGGCACGAAACCGGCGCCGATGCCCTGGATCCCGTGCGGTCCCGACTCGCCACCGGACAGCACCGGCGACTCGGCCGGCTCGACCGCGTAGACCTGCAGGTCGGGGCGTTTCTCCTTGAGGATCTGACCGACTCCGGTCAGGGTTCCGCCGGTGCCGACGCCGCTGACGAACAGGTCGAGCCGCCCGTCGGTGTCGTTCCAGATCTCCAGCGCGGTGGTGCGCCGGTGCATGTCCGGGTTGGCCGGGTTGTCGAACTGCATCGGCAGCCAGGCCCGCTGTTCCTCGGCGATCTCCAGAGCCCGCTGGACCGCGCCTTTCATGCCTTCGGCGGCGGGGGTCAACACCAGTTCGGCGCCGTACGCCAGCAGCAGCGCCCGTCGCTCCGCGCTCATGCTGTCCGGCATCGTCAGGGTCAGCTTGTAGCCGCGGGCCGCCGCCACCAGGGCCAGCCCGATGCCGGTGTTCCCACTGGTCGCCTCCACGATCGAGGAGCCGGGGCGCAGCTCTTCGGTGGCCTCGGCAGCGGTGATCATGGCGAGGGCGATCCGGTCCTTGACGCTGCCGCCGGGGTTGGCGGACTCGAGTTTGGCGATCAGTTTGGCCGGCAGACCGGGTTCGAAACGGGTCAGCCGCACCATCGGGGTCCGGCCGATCAGTTCGGTGACGTCGTTGTAGATCATTTCCTCGCTCCTGGGTTGGTGCCGGCAGTGCTGGTCAGAGGTGGTACGGGTTCGGCGGCCGGCGCCCGCAGCCGGGCACCCGCGGGAACGTCCGAGACGACGAGGGCGAGCGCGCCGATCTCCGCGTCGTCCCCGATCCGCACCGGGCCGAGCACGGTGGCGCCCACGCCGAGCATCACCCGATTCCCCACTTCCGGGTGCCGGCGGCTGCCCTTGGTGTCCCGCTGCCAGCCCCGGCCACCGAGGGTGACCTGGTGGTACATGGTGACGTCGTCGCCGATGCGCGCCGTCTCGCCGATGACGACGCCCGCGCCGTGGTCGATGAAGAGCCGTCTGCCGATCACCGCGCCCGGGTGGATCTCGATCCCGGTGAACAGCCGCATCACCTGGGACACCAGGCGAGGCAGGAACGGGATGCGGGCGCGATGCAACAGGTGGGCTATTCGATGACCCCAGAGTGCCCATAGTCCGGGATAGAGCAGCACTTCGGCCACCCCGATCCCGTACAGAGCGGGGTCACGCCGGCAGTAGGCGCGGATGTCTTCCAGCACGGTTCTTCCTCGATGGCTTCGATTCGCGCGGTACGAGCAAACCTTAACCATCCCGGTACGAGTGACCAGCGCACCGGTCACGAACCAGCGGACCGCACCGGCCGCCTCGTCCCGAGCACGCGCATCATCGGGCGTTCCAGCCCGTAGTACATCGGGACGGCGATCAGCAACGTCACGACCAGGGTGCCGACGGCGAAGAGCCCGGCACCGCCGAACAGCGGCTGTTCCCCGAACCAGTAGCCGGCCCCACCGGCGCGCTGGATCACCGTGACCGCGGTCGTCATCACCAGGAAGTGCATCAGGTAGAAGGCGTAGGACACCTCGCCGAGCACGACGATCGGCTGCCACCGCCACGGCGACCACCGGCCGTCGATGTCAGCGGTGGCGGCTGCGGCGATGAGTGCGGCGAACAGCACCGGCACCACGACACTGATGTCCACCCAGCTGTGCGCGACATAGGTGACGACGACCAGTGCGCTGCTCGTCCACAGGCCGGGCCCGGCCCAGCTCCCGCGGACCACCAGCACGCCGACGATGACGCCGACCAGGAACTCGTGGTAGCGCCCCGGCGGGAAGAACCCGAAGTGGGCGGCGGCCGGGGCCGGGAGAAGTTCACGGGCGGCGGTGTTCACCAGGAGCGCGAGCAACGGCAGGACGGCCAGCCAGACGTACAACCGCTCGGTGGCCCGGCGTTGCAGGCGGGGCAGCAGGTAGGGCAGCGTGACGTAGAAGAACGCCTCGCAGCAGAGTGTCCAGGCGACCAGGTTGACGGCGTTCGGGAAGCCGTCGACGGGGAACCAGCTGTTGATCAGGAGGATGTTGGTCAGCACGGACCATCCGCTGACGATCCCGCCGGTGACCGCGGCCACGATGAGGGCGCAGAGCAGGGAGAACGCATAGTTGGGGTAGATCTTGGCGAATCGGCGGCGCAGGAAACCCGTGGTGGTGTCGCCCGGCCGGAAGCTCCAGACCAGCACGAATCCGCTCAGCACGAAGAAGAACGTGACCCCGATGCCGCCCTTCGACACCGCCCGGAAGAACGGCGCCAGGCTCTCGTTGTGGGCGGGTTTGACGATGCCGAGGTGATAGCCCCACACCATGAAGGCCGCCAGCCAGCGCAGCCCGGTCAGTGACGGGAGCCGGGCGAGTCCTCCGGTGGGTGCCGCCGGGGCGGCGGGGGCGCTGGTCAGTGGCGTGGGCGCCAGGCTGGTCGTCATGGTCTCGGCAACTTTCCCGCAGTGGTCGTGTCGACCGTGCGAGCGGCCGGCCCAGAGAGTGCCGGTCGGTCGATGCGTGGGCCATGGCCGCGGACAGCTGTGGCATGAACTGAGGAGAAGAAAGATCTCTTGACAGCGGACGACCTGAGCGAAACCATTCAGCAACTTCGAATTAACAGACGGCATGGCTTCGATGCCTCCCGGTAACACGCCTGCCGTGCACGCTGAATTGTTAGCGCTAACAGAGGATGTGGGCCATGAAACGCCGAAGCCTGTTCGCCGCCGCCGGGGCCGGGGCCACCGCCGCCGTGCTGGGTGCCGAAGCCGCCCACGCGGCCACCTACGCCGGATACGCGATGGCCTACTTCACCGAGTCGCCGTCGATGACCGCCGCCGACTACAACCTGCATCTCGCGGTCAGCGCCGACGGCCTGAACTGGACGCCGCTGAACCAGAACGCCCCGGTCGCCACGCCCACCCAGGGCAGCACCGGCCTTCGCGACCCGTTCATCCTGCGCAAACAGGACGGCACGTTCGCGGTCATCGCCACCGACCTCAAGGGCACCGACTGGACCTACCAGAGCCAGTACCTGCACGTCTGGGACTCCATCGACCTGCGCACCTTCACCGGTTACCGGCTGCTCAAAGTGCATTCGCTGGCCACCCACGCCTGGGCGCCGGAGGCGATCTGGGACGCGTCGCGCGGGCAGTACGCGGTGGTCTACTCCGCGGTGGTCGGCGGCCGCAACGTCCTGATGGTCAACTACACCAGCGACTTCGTGACGGCGTCCGCCCCGCAGACGTTCTTCGACCCGGGTTACGACGCGATCGACGGCAACTTCGTCACGGTCAGTGGCGTCAACTACATGTACTTCAAGAACAACACCAACAGCACCCTGCTCGGTACGCGATCAAGCACCCTGAACCCGGGCAGCTTCAGCATCTACACCTCGGCGATCACCCCCGGCCGTGGGGTGGAGGCGCCGCAGATCGTCAAGTCGAACACCGCCGACGTCTGGTACATGTGGGGCGACACCTGGAGCCCGAACGGCCGCTTCTTCTGCTGGCAGACCACCAGCCTGTCGAGTGGTTCGTGGACGCTGCTCAACGACCGCGCCTACACCCAGCCGCTCAACTCCAAACACCTGGGCATCACCGCGATCACGGCGGCCGAGTTGTCGGCGCTGACGGCGCGCTACGGCACTCCCGCGTGGAGCCGGATCAAGTCCTACAACTATCCGGACCGCTACATCCGCCACCAGAACAGTGTGGGCCGCATCGACGCCTACCCCTTCGACCCGTACCAGGATCAGCTCTGGACCCTGGTCCCCGGCCTGGCGGACGCGAGCGGTGTGTCGTTCCGGTCGGTGAACTACCCCGACCGTTACCTGCGGCACGTCAACTACGCGATGACCCTGGCCGTCAACGACGGCACCACGCTGTTCGCCGGCGACGCCACCTTCTACAAGGCGTCCGGCTGGGCCGACTCGTCGTGGACCTCGTTCCGCTCCTACAACTACCCGGACCGCTACCTGCGCCACTCCAACTATGTGCTGCGCATCGACCCGGTGACCAGTTCGTCAGCGGCCAGTCTCCAGCAGGACGCCACTTTCAAGATCGGCTACTGACCGCAGCACGCTGATGCCGTCCGGCGGGACCGGCCGCGAGTAGAGATAGCCCTGCCCGTACTGGTAGCCGAGCCCGCGGAGCAGTTCGGCCTGTTCCGCGGTCTCGATGCCTTCGGCGACCGACGCGAACTCCAGGGCCGCCGCCATCTGGCTGACCGCGGTGGCGACCGCCGCCTGCCGGCTCACCGTGTTGATCGACTCGACGAACGAACGGTCCAGTTTCAGGGAGTTGACCGGGCAGGTCAACAGCAGGCCCAGCGACGACGCGGCGGTACCGAAGTCGTCCAGGGCGAGCCGCACCCCGAGGTCGCGCAGCGCCTCCATGGTGGCGTGCGACTGTTCGTCGTCCAGGACCGCGGTCTCGGTCACCTCGATGACCAGCAGAGCCGCCGGCAGCCCGGTGACGGCGAGCGCGGTGGCCACGTCGGTGACCAGGTCGGGGTCACGCAACTGCCGGCCGGCCACGTTGACCCCGACGTAGATCGGCACCCGATGCGGTGCCGCGGCGAGCCAGGCGGCGGCCTGCCGGCAGGCCTCGCGCAGCGCCCAGCGGCCGATGTCGACGATCTGGCCGGTGCGTTCGGCGACCGGGATGAACTCCAGCGGCGACACCAGCCCGCGTTCCGGATGGTTCCACCGGATCAGGGCCTCGACGCCGCTGATCGCGCCGTCGCAGAGCCGCACGATCGGCTGGTAGTGCAGCACGAACTGGTCCTCGTCGAGGGCCTGGCCCATCTCCCGGATGAGAACGGCCTCGGCGGAGATCCGGGCACCCATCTCGTCGGTGTAGGTGACCCAGATGCCCTTGCCGCGGCGTTTCGCCTCGTACATCGCGATGTCGGCGGTGCTGAGTAGGGTCGACGGGTCGTCGCCGGGACGCGCGACGGTCATCCCGACGCTGGCGCGGGTGACGACGGTGTGCTGCAGCAGCACGATCGGTTCGGCGAGCCGGTCGAGGAGGTTCTGCACGATCAGGTTCGCGTCGTCGGCGGTGGTCCGGGGCAGCAGCACCGCGAACTCGTCACCACCCATCCGGCACGCCACGTCGCCGTCGCGCAGTGCTCCGCGCAGCCGGGCCGCGACCGTGATCAGCAAGGCGTCGCCGGAGGCGTGGCCCATCGTGTCGTTGACGGTCTTGAAGTCGTCGAGGTCGATCAGCAGCAGGGTGGATTCGGCGTCGAGCAGGCGTACCGTCTCGGCGCTGAAGTGGGTCCGGTTGGCCAGCCCGGTCAGCCCGTCGAACAGGGCCTGGTCGCGTAGTTCACCGAGGGCGACGTCGAGCCGCCCGATCAGTTTCGCGTTGTCGTGGAAGGCGACCAGCTGCCGGCCGGCGACCAGGCAGGTGATCACCACGACGCCGATGGTGGCGCCGACGAGCTGCGACGACGCGGTCATCGGCAGCATCATGAAGAACACCGCGAAGGTCACCATGATCATGCCGTACGGCAGCAGGCTGTAGGGGCGCCGCTTGGTGGAGTGGCGGGTGTCCCCGATGCGCAGGACGATGATCTGGATCCACGGCCCGAACGCGATCAACAGGGAGGGCAGCAGGCGGATCGCGTACACGTACGGATGGTCGAGAGTTTGGAACGGACCGGGCAGCACCGAGCTGATGCCCTGGATCAGCGCCGCGCAGACCATCGGCCACGCCGCGATCCGCGCCATCGGCGGGTCCTTGATCAGGGCGACCTTGGTCGCCGAGAACGTCGCGACCAGCACCAGCGCCGCGGTGACGCTGGCGGTGAGCCGGTCGGTGTGCGAGCCACCGATCGGGTTGAACGCGAAACACCAGGCGACCACCCCGCCGCCGACCAGCACGGTGGCGGCGTCGAGCCAGAAGATGAACTTCTCCCGGGCGGTCCGCAGACCCTGCGGGAAGATCAGGCAGGCGATGACGTTGCTGGTCATCCCCACCGCGAAGAAGATCGTCTGGACCGCGCCGCCGTTCAGTGACGGTGCGCCGGGCACGACCAGGACCGAGAGCGTGTGGTACGTGTCCCCGATGGTGAACGAGGCCCCGGCGAACGCGATCATCGACCAGAATCGCCGATACCGCGCGGGTGCGAGGGTCCGCAGCCGCCATCCGCCGAACGCCAGCGCCGCGTCCAGGGGCACCTGGAACAACCAGTAGATCCGCACCTGGAGTTCGGGCTGCCCCGCGAAAACGAAGAACAGCACGATCCCGGCCAGCGTGAGCCCGGTCAGCCCACGAAGCACCGGGTCCCGGCGGAGGTGATCCACCGGTCGCTGCGCCGGTCGATTGCTGTTCAACCTGTGTCCTCTCCCCCGGTGTTCCCCGTAAGGATCGGACGGCTCCGGCCGGATCGGAGGGTTACTGTCAAGAAACCGCCCCGGCGGTCAGTGCGACTCCCGGGAGACACGGTCGCCGCTGGAGCCGAGCAGGAAGTCGCAGTCGGCGCCGGTGTCGGCCTGCCCGACGGTCTCGACGTAGAGCCGCTCCCAGCCGCGCGACGGCGCCGCATAGGCCTTGGCCGCCTCCGGTGACGGCTCGCGGGCGGCCCAGTCGGCGTCGAGGACGTCGGCGTCGAGGCGGCGATTCGCCACGTCGAGAACGATCATGTCGCCGGTGCGGACTTTGGCCAGCGGTCCACCGGCCGCCGCCTCCGGTGCGACGTGCAGGACGACCGTCCCGTACGCGGTGCCCGACATCCGCCCGTCGCAGATCCGGACCATGTCGCGGACCCCCTGCTCCAGCAGTTTCGCCGGCAACGGCAGGTTGGCGACCTCGGGCATGCCGGGGTACCCCCGGGGGCCGCAGCCGCGCAGGATCAGCACCGAGTCGGCGGTGACGTCCAGGTCCGGGTCGTCGAGGCGGGTGTTCAGGTCCTCGACCGAGTCGAAGACCACCGCCGGGCCGCGGTGCCGCAGCAGGTGCGGGGACGCGGCGGCCGGTTTGACGACGGCGCCGCCCGGGGCGAGGTTGCCGTAGAGGACCGCGATCCCGGCGTGCGGGCGCAGCGGTGCGGCGCGGGGGCGGATCACCTCCCGGTCGTACACCGCAGCGGTGTTCAGGTAGTCGACCAGCGGACGGCCGGTGACCGTGATCGCGGCCGGATCGAGGAGGTCGCGGACCTCGGCGAGCACGGCGTGCAGACCACCGGCGCGGTAGAGGTCGTCCATCAGGAAGCGGCCGGCCGGCTGCAGGTCGACCAGCAGCGGCACCCCGGCGCCGGTGGTGTCGAAGTCGTCCTGGGTCAGCGGCACGCCGAGGCGCCCGGCGATCGCGAGCAGGTGCACCACGGCGTTGGTGGACCCGCCCAGAGCGGCCAGCGCGACGATCGCGTTGAGGAACGAGCCTCGGGTCAGCACCTGGCTGGGGCGGCGGTCCTCGTCGACCAGGCCGACGGCGAGCACCCCGGTGGCGTGGGCGGCTTCCAGCAGGCGACTGTCCGGAGCCGGGGTGCCGGCCACTCCGGGCAGGGTCATCCCCAGCACCTCGGCGAGCAGGCCCATCGTCGAGGCGGTGCCCATCGTGTTGCAGTGGCCCTTGCTGCGGATCATCGACGACTCGGAGCGCTGGAACTCGGCGGCGCCGAGCGTGCCCGCGCGGACCTCCTCGGACAGCCGCCACACGTCGGTGCCGCAGCCGAGCGGGACACCACGGAAGGTGCCGGTCAGCATCGGGCCGCCGGGAACCACCACGGCGGGCAGGTCGACCGAGGCGGCGCCCATCAGCAGCGCCGGGATGGTCTTGTCACAGCCGCCGAGCAGCACCACGCCGTCGATCGGGTTGGCGCGCAGCATCTCCTCGATCGCCATCGCGGCCATGTTGCGCCACAGCATCGCGGTCGGCCGGACCTGGGTCTCACCGATCGACACCACCGGCAGGTTCAGCGGGATGCCGCCGGCCCGCTCGATGCCGGCGGCGACGCTGCGTCCGACCTCGTCGAGGTGGGCGTTGCAGGGCGTCAGGTCGGAGGCGGTGTTGGCGATGGCGATGTGCGGGCGCCCGTCGAACGCGTCGGCCGGCAGGCCGCGCCGCATCCAGGCGCGGTGGATGTAGCTGTTCCGGTCGTCACCGCCGTACCACTGCGCACTGCGTCGCGGCTGCATCGTCAACCTCCGAGATTCCGTTATCTGGAACGGTGGTCATATGATTGAAATACGATGGCATTGACGCACGCCACTTCGCAATGGTTTCGTTCGCCGGAACAGCGGTCTACTATCCGGAATCGTGACGCAACAGCGGGCCGCGACCCCGGATCGCCTGGTCGGCGCCGACCGGGTGCTGGCCGTGCTGGCCGAACTGGCCCGCCATCCCGGCGGCATCGGCCTGGAGGAGATGGCCCGCACGGTCGCCAGCGCCAAACCCACCGTGCACCGGGCGCTCGCGTCGCTGCGCCGGGCCGGGTTCGCCAGCCAGGACGGGTACGGGCGCTACGTGCTCGGCGACGAGTTCCTGCGCCTGGCCTTCGCCCACCACGAGACCCGCCCCGACCACGTCCGGGTCCTGCCGATCCTGCGGGCCCTGTGCGAGCGGTACGGCGAGACGGTCCACTACGCCACACTGGACGGCCGGTCGGTGGTCTACCGGTCGAAGCTGGATCCACCGGTCGGCGCGGTCCGGCTCAACTCGGTGATCGGTGGCCGCAACCCCGCGCACTGCACCGCCGTCGGCAAGATGCTCCTCGCCGGGCTGCTGCGCGACGAGCGGGCGGTCCGGGACTGGATCGGCGACCGGCCGCTGGAACGGCCGACCGAACGGTCCGCCGCCACCGCTGAGGACCTGCACGCCGAACTCGAACAGGTCCGCGCGAACGGTTACGCCGTCGACGACCAGGAGAACGAACCCGGTGTCAACTGCCTGGCCGTCCCGGTATACCTGACCTCACCGACCGTGCCCAGCGGAGCGATCAGCATCAGCGGCCTGGTCTACCGGATGCCGGTGGGTGAACTCGCGGACGACCTGCCCGCCATCCGCGCCCTCGTCGCCGGCTCCACGGAGACCCCATGATCACGCGATACACCGCGCGGCCCGCGACCGGCACCTGCCACTTCCTCGGCGAGGGGCCGGTGTGGGATCACGCCCGGCAGCGTCTGCTGTGGGTCGACATCATGGCCGGCCACGTGCACGAGGGCCGACTCGGCGACCGGATCGAGCCGGTCCGGACCTGGTCCTTCGACCGGAGCGTGGGTGCCGTCGCGGTCGCCGAGAACGGCGATCTGCTGGTCGCCGAGCGGGAGACACTCACCCGGGTGCACGCCGACGGCAGGCGGGCGCACGTCGCGCGCGTGCTGCCGGAGGGCACGCCGGGCCGGTTGAACGACGGCGCGGTCGACCCGTCCGGCCGGTTCCTGGTCGGCAGTCTCGGCCCCGGCTCGCAGGTGCTGGTCCGCCTTCAGGACGGGGAGTGCGTCACGATCGACGACGACCTGACGCTCTCCAACGGCCTGGCCTGGAGCCCGGCCGGGGACCGGTTCTACAGCGTCGACTCGCTCACCCGCACCGTCTACGTCCGTGACTACCCGGCGGGCCACCGGACCGTGCTGTTCACCGTCGCCGACGGCCTTCCGGACGGCCTGTGCGTGGACGCCGCCGGCAACCTGTGGCTGGCGATCTGGGGCGACGGCCGGATCGAGTGCCGGTCCCCCGACGGCGAGCTTCTGGCGGTGGTCGAGGTGGACGCCCCGCACACCACCAGTGTGACCTTCGCCGGTCCCGATCTGGACGTCCTGGTGATCACGACCGCCACCCAGGATCTCTCCCCCACTGATCTGGCGAGGTTTCCGCTGTCCGGGCGGCTGTTCACCACCCGGGTCGGCACCGGACTTCGTACCCCGTACTGGGAACCCGGTAGTTGATCTTCAGCCTTTGACCGCCCCCGCTGTCAGGCCCTCGGTCAGGAAGCGCTGGCCGAACGCATACATGATCACCACCGGGATGCTGACCAGCAGCGACGCCGCGGCGAGCTGCCCCTGTGGGACGACGTCCCCGGCGATCATCGACTGCATCCCGACCGGGAGTGTCTTGTAGTCGTCCTTGGTGATGAAGACGAAGGCGAACAGGAACTCGTTCCAGGCGTTGGTCAGGGTGAACAGCGCGACCGCCAGCAGTCCCGGCTTGGCCAGAGGCAGCACCACCCGGCCGAACGCCTGGATCCGGGTGCAGCCGTCGACCAGAGCGGCCTCCTCCAAGTCGACCGGGATCGACGCGAAGTACCCGGTCAGCAGCCAGGTGGCGAACGGCAGCGTGAACGTCGGGTAGGTCAGCACCAGCGACCACAACGAGTCGGTGAGCCGCGCCTGGATGAGCAGCTGGTACAGCGGGATGAACAGCAGCGCACCCGGCATCACGTAGGTGAGCAGCACCGTGACAGTGAAGCCCTGCGCTCCGCGGAACCGCAGCCGGGCCAGCGCGTACCCACCCAGGGCCGCGCAGACCAGGGCGATCGCGGTGGACGCCGCCGACACCATCAGGGTGTTCAGGTACCAGCGCCCGAACGGCTGGTCGGTGAACAGGGCGCTGAACTGCTCCAGGGTCCACGGCGTCGGCCACAGGTCGTTGTCGCGCATCACGACCTGGTTCTCGGACTTGAACGCGGTGACCGCGATCCAGTACATCGGACCGAGCACGAAGGCGAGCAGGCCGGTCAGCGCGATCCCGGATCCGACCTTCGACACCGCAGCGGACGCCCGCCGGCCGCCGCGTTCCCCCAGCACGGTGACCACCCGGCCGACCGCCGCCGCGATCAGCAGCACCACCGCCAGGACCACTGCCGCCTTCCAGAAGATCTCCGGTGACGCCCAGAACAGCAGAACGGTGACGACCGCGGCGACGATCCGGGGCAGGAACCGGAGTCCCGGCCGGGGCGTTCGCGGCACCCCGTCCTGGCGCAGCAAACGGACCAGCACGAACACCAGCCCGGCGATGATCGGCAGCATGACCAGCGTGACCGCCGCGCCCGCGCCGTACTGCAGTTGCAGGATCGCCTTCGAGTAGGCGACCAGCACGTACGGCGCGGTCACCTCGCCCGGGCCGCCCTGGGTCAGCAACCAGATCAGGTCGAAGTTGTTGAACGTCCAGATCGACGACAGGGTCACCGTCACGGTGATCACGTGGCGCAGTCCGGGCAGTGTCACGTTCGCGAACCGCTGCCAGGCCGAGGCGCCGTCGATGGTCGCGGCCTCGTACTGGTCGGCGGGGATCGCCTTCAACCCGGCCAGGAAACAGACGGTGAAGAACGGCACCCCCTTCCACACGTTGACCAGGATCACCGACGGCATGGCCAGTGAGGCGTCCGACAGCCAGCCGGCCGGCCAGGCGTCGATCAGATGCGCCTGGGCCAGCAGCGGGCCGATCCCGGAGGCGGTGAGCAGCGTGTTGACGCTGCCGAAGATCGGGTCGAGCAGCGAGCGCCAGCTGAACGCCGTCACCACCGTGGGCACCACCCACGGCACCAGCAGCAGCCCGATCAGCAGGGCGCGTCCGCGGCGCAGCCGGTGCAGCAGCAGGGCCGCGGACAACCCCAGCACCACTTTGAACACTTCGGCGTACGCGGTGAAGACGAACGAGTTCACCACGCCGGTGTGGAACTGTTTGTCTCCGGTCAGGGCGGTGTAGTTGTCCAGTCCGACGAACACGCTGTCCGCGCCGTGTCGTTCGGTGGTGCTGGTGATGATCGACTGGACGATCGGCACCAGCACCAGCACCCCGACCAGCAGCGCGGTCGGTGCCAGGAAGAGTGCCGCGAGCCGCCAGTCGCGTCCCAGCCGCCGCTGGACCGCTGACCTCACTGTGGCAGCCCCTGCTGTTTGAAGATCTGCACCATCTTCGCGTGCGCGGCGGTGACCGCCGGTGCGGGCGCCGCACCCTGGACGACCTGCTGCATCATGTCGGTCAGGACGTAGGCGGCGACCACGGCCTGCTGTCCGGCGCTGGCCTTCTGCGGGAACGACAGGCCGTTCTTGGTGGGCAGCGGCAGCGGCTGCTGGGACATCGTGCGCAGCATCGCGAACGCCGGGTCGCCGCTGGTGAAGAACGGGTCGGCGTCCCACACCTTCTCCCACGCGGGCAGGGCCAGGCCGGGCGCCTCTTTGGCGACCCCGACCAGGGCGGGGGCGCTGACCAGGTACTGCGCCAGAAGCTTCGCGAGGTCGCCGTTCTTGGCACCCTTGAAGACGACGAAACCCTGGGATTGGCCGAGCAGCAGGGACTTGTCGGTCGCCGGGCCGATGCAGTCGGAGAAGACGTGCGTGTTGTCGTACACCGGATTCTTCTTGGTCTTGGAGTCCGCGTAGATACTGAAACTGTTGCGGGTGTAGCCCAGGACCCCGGCGAGCCAGTTCTCGTTGTTACTGGTGTCGGTCCAGCTGTCCACCCCGGGTGGCAGCATCGGCTTGAACTTCGGGTTGGTGTAGATGTCACCCAGGAACGTCACCGCCTGCACCGTTTCGGGCGTGTCGAAGGTGACCTTGCGGCCGTCGTTGGAGGCGATCGCCCCGCCGTACGAGTTGATCAGCGCCTCGATCATGCCGTTGCCGTCACCGGAGCGGTTCACCGTCATGCCCCAGCCGAACCGGCGTTTGCCCGGGTCGGAGATCTCCATGCACAGGTCCCGCAACTCCTCCCAGGTGTAGACGTCCTTGCCGGTGATGCCCTTCTCCTGCATCCAGTCCTTGCGCAGCATCGACCCGATCCCGATGAAGTGGTACGGGATCGCGAACCATTTACCGTCGAACACGCAGAAGTTCTTGGCCTCCGCGCAGGGCTCGCCGTACCGGGCGGTCAGCGTCGTGACGACGTCCGACACGTCGGTCAGGTCGCCGAGCGCCTGGAACTGCGCGACGAACCGCGAGTCGGTCATGAACGCCAGGTCACGGGCCACGCCGCCCTTGACCTCGGCATCGATCTTGGCGACCACGTCCCCCGCGTCCGCCTGGACCAGACTGTTCTCGATCGTCGTCCCGGTGGCTTCGGCGAACTTGCGGATCGAACTGTCGAGCGCCTCGTTCGCCGCGGTCGAGTAGAGCTTCTGCGACAGCATCCCCATCGAGGAGCCCTTCAACGCCACCGCGGCGTCGAGCAGGTCCTTGGGGACCTCGGCCTGCACCTTCGGTGACTCGGTGCCGCCGCCGCACGCGGCCAGACCGGCGGCGCCGAGAACTCCCACGCCCATCCCCAGGATGTCGCGCCGGGACCACATCGGATTCTTCTCCATGGCCACTCACCCCTTTGTTCGAAATCTCGAACGTGGTTCGATATACCGTACCGGGTGGACGCGACGCTAGACAGGAACATGAGAGGTGTCAATGTTTCGCAGCGATTACCGGCGCGCGGGCGGGTACCCCATCCGGATGGACAGGGTGGACGCACCCTCGCGAAGCAGCTCGGTCCACTCCCGGAGCGCACGCGGAGTCCAGCGGATGATCGGCGCGGAGAGGCTCATCGCGGCGACGATCGCGCCGGAATGATCCCGGACCGCGGCGGCCACGCAGCGCATCGCGACATCGGACTCACCGACGTCGGTCGCGATCCCCTCGGCCCGGACCCGTTCGACGTGTTCCCGCAGGCGGTCCGGGTCGGTGATGCTCTGCGGCGTCATCCCCGCCAGGGGCTCCTTCGCCAGCACCGCGGTCAGGCTCGCCCGATCCAGACCGGACAGCAGGACCTTGCCGACCGCCGTGCAGTTGGCCGGCAGCCGCCGACCCACCGCGGACACCATCCGGACCGGGTGGGTGCTGTCGACCTTGACCAGATAGATGACGTCGGCGCCGTCGAGCACTGCCACATGAACCGCCTCGTCACACGCGGCGGCCACGTCCCGCGCGACGATCTGCGCCTCACGGACCAGGTCGAGCCGCCCGGCGAACGCCGAACCCAGCTGGAACAACGGCAGACCGAGCCGATATCGCACCGGCTGGCCCGCGACGGCGATCAGGTAGGAGCGCTCCACCAGAGTCACCAGCAGCTCGTGGACGGTGGTGCGCGGTAGGTCGAGCCGCTCGTTCACCTCCCGGGCCGACAGTTCGGACCGGTCCAGGAACAACTCCAGGATGTCGAGAGCGCGGATGACCGCCGGTACCACACGGGCCACGTCGATAGTCCTTTCGATCTCCACCACAGGTTAACGGAGGGTCATATGCCGATCTGCCTTCACCACCTGCGCGACGGCGACGGGTCACGCTGGGCAGTGTGCCAGGACGGCGCGTGGGCGCAGTTCGGCGGCACGCTCGCCGACCTGCTCGCGTGGCCGCTCGACCGGGCGCGGGCCGCGATCGAGGACGCCGCCCGCCGACCCGGCTCGTCCTTGTCCGGCCCATTCCTGCCGCCGATCGACAAACAGGAGGTGTGGGCGGCCGGAGTGACCTATCGGCGCAGCCGCGACGGGCGCAAGGAGGAGTCCGGGCACGGCGCCCTCTACGACCACGTCTACACCGGCGACCGGCCGGAACTCTTCTTCAAGTCCAGTCCGTGGCGGGTCGTCGGCCATCGCGACGCCGTCGGGATCCGCGCCGACTCCGGCTGGAACGTGCCCGAGGCCGAGGTCGGCCTGGTGCTCAACGCGGCCGGTGAGGTGTTCGGCTACACCCTCGGTAACGACATGAGCAGCCGGTCCATTGAAGGCGAGAACCCGCTCTATCTGCCGCAGGCCAAGATCTACGACCGCTCGTGTGCGCTCGGGCCGGCGATCGTGCCGAGCTGGACGGTCGGCCCTGAGCCGATCGAAATCGGACTTCGGGTGCTGCGGGCCGGCAATGCGGCGTATGCCGCCAGGTCCTCGACGGCCGCGATGGCGCGCGGCTTCGAGGACCTGGCGGGCTGGTTGTTCCGGGCCCTGAGCTTCCCGGCCGGCGTGGTGCTGCTGACCGGAACCGGCATGGTCCCGGACGCCGCTTTCACCGTGCGTCCCGGCGACACCGTCGAGATCAGTTCCCCCGTGCTCGGCACCCTGATCAACCCGGTCGTCGCGGTGGGCGCGGCCCCGTCCTGAGGTCAGGGCCTCATCTCGCAGGCAGGTCAGGGCCTCATCTCGTAGGCGCCGGCCAGCGCCAGGACCTGCTGCCAGACGGCGTCGTCACGCGCCGCGTCAGCGACCGGGCGGCGAATGTGGGCAAGCGCCCATTCCGCCTGCTCGTCCGTGGTGGCGGTCTTGCCGTGCAGTTCGGTGGCGTAGCCGGAGAAGTCCCGCACCAGGATCGCGAAGATCTCGTCGAGCAGGTGGTCGTCGACGCCGGCCTTCTCCAGGATCAGCTGTCCGTAGACGATCAGCGCGAACAGGTGCCCGACGGCCAGCAGGAAATCGAGATCCTTCTGCTGGTCCTCGGTCGGCGCGTGCTTGCGCAGCAGGTCGCAGAAGCCGTCGGCCTGCTCCCGGAAACGGGCGACGTTCGGCAGTGCGGCGTGCGCGTCGTACGCGATCCGCCAGTCATGGAACCGGATGGCGCCGAGCCCGCGCGCCGGGCCCTGCCGGAACAGGAACTCGTCGTCGGCGGCGTCCTGCCGGGCCGGGACCTCGGCGTACTCCGCCGGGTTGAACAGGTGGTTCGGCATGAACTTCAAGATCAGCGCCAGGTTGACGTGGACGGTCCCCTCCAGCTTCGGCAGGCCCCGGATGTCCATCGCCGCCTTGTCGAAGTAGGTGTCCGCCTCGAACCCCTTGGCCGCGATCACGTCCCACATCAGGTCGACGACCTTCTCGCCCTCGGTGGTGACCTTCATCTTCGTCATCGGGTTGAACAGCAGATAACGCCGATCGTCCGGCCCCGCGCTGCGGAAATAGTCCACCGCCCGGTCACTGAAGAGCTTCATGGCGACCAGCCGGGCGTACGCGTCAGTGAGCTCCCGTCGCACGTGCGGAAACGCGGTGACCGGCTTGCCGTACAGAATCCGCTGGTGGGCGTGGGTGACCGCCTCGTACATGGCGTGCTCGCAGATGCCGATCGCCGCAGTACACAGGTTGAACTTGCCCACATTGACGGTATTGAGCGCGGCATCGAACGCGGCCTTGCCGGTATGCAACACGTCAATGTCGCGTACCGGATAGTCAGTCAACTCGAAGGTGCTGACGTACATCTGCTTGTTCACGACGTTCTTGATCAGGTGGTAGTTCTCGTGCCGGCTGTCGGCGGCGAAGAACACGTAACCGTCCGGCCCCTCGACGTCGGAACGCCGACCGAAAACGGACACCAGCCCTGCGACGTTGCCGTTGCCGATGTAGTACTTGGTGCCGCTCGCGGTGAACCCACCGTCCCCGGTCGGCGTGAGGATCAGGTCGGTGGCGTAGATGTCCGCGCCGTGACTGCGCTCGGACAACGCGAACGCCATCACGTGCCCGTCGTCGAGCAGTTCGGCGGCCCGTTTGCGGACCTCGGAGTTGGCGCTCTGCCACACCGGGCCGAGCCCGAGGACGGTGACCTGCCACGTGTACCAGTAGTCGAGGCCGTAGAACCCGAGGATCTCACTGAGGGCGGCGTTACGGGCGGTGTCCCAGCGCTTGTCACCGTCACCGTCCGCGGCGGGTGTCAGGAACGTCGCGAACAGGCCCTGGTCGGCGGAGAACTCCAGGAAGTCCTGATACCACGTACGATCGATGTAGTTCTTGACCAAGGTTTTCTTGCCCCTGTCCTCGAAGAACCGGACGAGCGCGAGCAGCAGCCGCCGGCTCTCCGGATCGAGGTGCGCGGGGTCGTAAGTGGCAGGGTTGAAGAGCACGGAGCGTTCCTTTCACAGTGCGCGGAGCGTGTTTCACAGTGCCCGGAGCGTGTCGAGGACGTCGTCGAGCCAGTCGAGCAGCATCCGTTCGTAAGCGATCCCGCCGCGCAGGACCACATGCTGCAGCCGCTGCCCGGCGTCAAGGTTCATCGGATCAGGAAAATCCCTTTTCTCACCATTGAGGTACGTGGTCAGCAGCGTCTCGTGCTCAGCCCGATAACGCCGCACCTCGGCCAGCAATGCAGCGCGCCCCGCGTCGCCGGTGAACGCCGCCCCACGGATCTTGACAGCCAGTTCGTGCCGGACCGCTTCCGGCGCAACCGGCGCCCGTAACCACTCGACCAGGGCATCCTCACCCGGCGCGGCAACCGAGAAGCGGCGTTTGTCGGGCCGACCGTCCTGCCCGATCTGTTCGGCGGTCACCCAGCCGTCGGTTTCCATCCGTTTGAGCACCCGGTAGATCTGCTGATGGGTGGCGGTCCAGAACCGCCCGATCGACCGCTCGAACCGCCGGGCCAGCTCATAACCCGATCCGGGCCGCTCCAACAGCGAGACGAGGATCGCGTGTTCCAGAGCCATCCCCGAATCTTGCTATGCAACTAGTTTCATAGCAAGGGTACGGCGGCGCCGAGAGCCGCGGACACCGCCTGCGCCGCGGCGATGACCTCCGGCGCGCGGGCTTCCAATCCGGTCATGTCCATGTCCATCGCCAGGGTGGAGACGGAGATGCCGCCGAGCACCTGCCCGGTGTGGTCGAAGACAGCCGCGCCGACACAGCGGATGCCCGGCTCGTTCTCCTCGTCGTCGACCGCGTACCCCAGAGCCCGAACCCGGGCCAGGTGGGTCAGCAGGTCCTCTTCGCTCGTCAGGGTGCGCGGCGTCCGGGCGGCCAGGCCGGTGCGGCGGCAGATCGCCAGCACCTCCTCATCGCTCAACTCGGCCAGCACGGCCTTGCCGATCGCTGTCGTGTGCAGGGCGATGCTCATCCCGATGCGGGACGGCATCTGGTACGGCCGGCGACCCTCCTGCTTGTCCACATACACCCCCTCGTCGACGCTGCGGATCGCGAAGTGGGTGGTGAAACCGGTCGCCTCCCGCAGAGCGAGCAGGGCGCCGGACGCCTGCCGGGCCGGGTCGAAGCGGTGCATGACCCGGCCGGCCAGGGTGAGGATCCGCGGGCCGGGCTCGTAGGTGCCGAGCCCGTCGGGACGGGCGAAGCCCCACGTGACGAGTGCCTGCAGGATCCGGTGCACTGTCGACTTGGAGACGCCCGTCGCCGCGGCGATGTCGGTGACGCGGTGGTGCTCGGCGAGAGCTTCGAGCACCGCCAGCGTCTTGTCGATGGAACTGCCTTCCCTGACCACCGAGTCAGCCTACTCAGCGATCACCGGTCGCCGGGTTCGGCGCGGCGCTGCCGGGTCACCGCTCCTCCCGCACCGACGCGGAGACCGGGGTGGTGCCCGGCGCCGGATCGGTGTCCAGCGAATCGATGAGTTCGTCGCGCCGGGCCGTGCGTTCCGGCTTGAGCAGGCCGATCACCACGTAGAGCACCAGCGAGGTGACCAGCGGAACCCCGACCACCATGGTCTGGCTGGTCTCTTCGAGGATCCATTTGACGATCACCCAGACGCCGAGTCCGGCGGCCCAGGAGACCAGTGCCGCGGTCGGCCCGCTACGACGGAACCAGGGCAGCAGCCCGAGCATCAACGGGATGGAGATCGGGCCCATGGTGGCCGCGACCAGGTCGACCACGATCTTCAGGACCACACCCTGGCCCTCGGTGCTGATGGCGATCACCATGCTGATCGCGACGAACGCGAACGTGGTGATCCGGGCGAAGGTCAGCGCCGCCCCGTCGCTGAGGTCGCGCACCTTACGCACTATTCGCGGGGCGATGTCGCGGGTCACCACCGACGAGATCACGTTGGCGTCCGAGGACACCATCGCCATCGTGTGCGAGAAGAAGCCCGCCAGCACCAGGCCGATCACGCCCGGCGGCAGCAGGGTCTTCGCCAGTTCGACGTACGCCTGCTCCGGGTTGGCCAGACCGGGCACGATCAGCGGCGCGGCGAACATCGGCATGAACAGGATCAGCGGCCAGACCAGCCACAGGCCGCTGGACAGCAGCGCGGACCGTTTGGCGGCGGAGCCGGACGGAGCGGCCATGTACCGCTGCGCCAGGTTCCACATGCCGCCGTTGTACTCGAAGGTCTTGATGAACAGCAGGGCCAGGAAGAACGTCAGGGTGTACGGCCCGCTGAACGGATCACCGTGGCCCTCGGGCAGGTCGTCCCACATGGTCCACAGGGTGGAGACGCCGCCGAGGTGAGCCAGGAAGGCGACGAACATCGCGATGCCGGCCACGCCCTGGATGACGAACTGGCCGAAGTCGGTGAGCACGTCGGCCCACAGCCCACCGGCGGTGATGTAGACCAGCGTGACCGCGCCGGTGAGCAGGATGCCCCACAGGATCGGCACCCCGGCGAAGCCCCGCAGCAGCACCGAGATGGCCACCCATTTGGCGGCGATGTCGACGACCTTGAGCGCCGCTCCACTGTAGGCCAGGGCTTGCTGGGTGGGAACGTTGTAGCGACGGGCCAGGTATTCCAGGGGCGAGGCCACCCCGTACCGGGAACGCAGCCGGTTCCATCGGGCGGCGAACACGAAGGCGCCGATCCCGACGCCGATCCCGATGGTGAGGGCCCACCAGATGTACATGGCGAGCCCGTAGTTGTAGGCGACGGCGGCGAAGGCGACGAACATGATGGCGCTGTAGCCGGACATGTGATGCGAGATGCCGGACAGCCACCAGGGGATCATGCCCCGCGCGGTGAAGAAGTCGGCGACGTTGTGGACGCGGCTCTTGGCCCAGAGCCCGATACCGATCATGACCAGGAAATATGCGCTGAGAACCGACCAGTCGAGCGTGGTCACGTGCACCCCCTCCAATGTGTGGCGTGGGTTACAGGGACGTTTCGCTCCGTGGATGTTCTGCTACATGAAACGGCCTGTCAACACATGGAATACAAAGATGACGATCCATGCGTACGCTCTTGACAGTGTTCCGTGTAACAGAACAATGTTCCTGTCTATGAAAAACGGGAGGGTCCATGCCCAACATCACCGTTGAACTGCTGTCCGGCCGCACGCTGGATCAGCGACGAGAGTTCGCCGAGGCCGTCACCGCCGCCGCGGTCGAGATCCTCAAAGCGCGGCGGGCCTCGGTGCGCATCCGCTTCGACGAGATCGAACGCCAGGACGTCGCCAACGGCGGCACCCTGGAGTCCGACCGCACCTGATCAGGCCGTTGTCGCTGTCGATCAGCCGATCAGCGACGCCACGATCTCGGCGGCCGACGCCTGCCGGGCTTTCGTATGGGCGATGCCGGCCCACAGATTGAGGGCGCCGGCATCGCCCCGCTCGGCGGCGGCCGCCCGGATCGGCGCGGTCAGATGGTGCACGGCCGGATAGCCGACCGGCGCCGCCTCCGAGTACTCGTCGGTGAACCGGTTCCGCAACGCCCGCGCCGGCTGACCGGTGAACGCCCTGGTCACCACGGTCTCGTGCGGAAGCTGCGACTGCATGACCGCCCGCTGCGCCGGTCGCGTCCCGGCCTCGTCGGCAAGCAGGAAGACAGTTCCCGCTTGTACGCCCACCGCCCCCGCCGTGACCAGCTCCCGCACGTCGGCCGCTGTCCCGGTGCCACCGGCCGCGATCACCGGCAGGTCGGTGACGGCCCGGACCGCGGCCAGCACCTGCACCGCCGTGGTGTTCCCCCGATAACCGGCCGGACTCATCGTCGACGAGTGCCCGCCGGCCGTGCCGCCCTGCGCGATCAGCACCTCCGGCCCGACCGTGAGCGCCTGCTCCGCCTCAGCCGCCGAGGTGACCGTGATCGCCACCGCCACTCCGGCAGCCTGCAGAGCCACGACGACACCCTTCTCCGGTACGCCGAACGTGAAGCTGACCAGCGGCGGCGCATAGGTGACCGCGAGATCGACCTTGGCGTCGAAGTGGTCGTCGTCGCGCAACCGCACCGGCGGCAGATCCACGCCGTACCGATCCGCCTCCACCTGCAGCAACCGCCGATAGCGATCGACGGCGGCCACATCCTGCGGAGGTTTCGCGGGGACGAAGAGGTTGAGCCCGTACCCCACGCTCGCGCCCCGAACCGCCCGCAATTCCGCCTCGACCAGGTCCGGAGTCTTGTAGCCCGCGGCGAGGAACCCCACCGCACCCGCCTGCGCCGCGGCGATCACCAGAGCGGGAGTCGACGGCCCACCGGCCATCGGAGCCACCACCACCGGCCGAATCAGATCATGCATCCCCCGACCCTATTAGGGCGGCCAGGGCCACCGGCGCGGAGAACATCGGCCAGTGGTCACTCTTGAGTTCGGCGAAGGTCCAGCCGTCTCCCGCCATCAGGGCGAACAGTGGCACGGTCGCCGCCATCCCCCGCAGCTGCGCCTCCGAGAAAGAGCAGAGGATCGCGGTACGGGGTAGCGCCCGCCACGCTCCGGTGTGGTGAACCGGATCGGTGGCCGTGGCGACCGGCTGCGGCCGTCCCCGTTCGTGCACCACCGGCGGCGCCGCCTCCGACACCGGCACCAGCCCGTCGACCGCCTGCGGTGGCGAACCGTCGAAATCAGCCTGCGCCCTGCCGTCCGGCAGCGGCCCGGTGTCCACGTAGACCAGCCGTGCCACCCGCTCCGGGACCCGGTCGGCGGCCGCGGTGATCACCAGTCCGCCGTAGCTGTGCCCCACCAGCACCACGTCGTCCAACTCCCGCAGCAGCTCGGTGACCTGAACGACATGCTCCTCGACCGTGGCACCCCGCAGTTCCACGGCGTGCACGTCATGCCCCCGCGCTCGCAGTGGCGCGGCCACCTCGTCCCATGCCCAGGCGCCCAGCCAGAACCCCGGTACCAGTACGTATGTCGTCATGTCGGCAACGCTACGGCCGATACCGGACAGTTTCCGCCCGGTATAAGTTGTGTCCCATGCCACCGTCCCTGGGCCGGGTGCTCGGCCTGCTCGAACTACTCCAGGCCAGCCCCGCCGGCCACACCGTCGGCCGTCTCGCCACCCAGCTGGGCGTCGACGAGCGAACCGTCCGGCGCTACGCGGCGCACCTGACCGACCTGGGCATCCCCGTGGAGGGCCGGCGCGGGCGATACGGCGGTTACGTTCTCTCCCCCGGTTACCGCCTGCCCCCACTGATGCTCACCGACGACGAGGCCCTGGCCGTGCTGCTCGGCCTGGTCGCCGGCCGCCGAACCGGTTTGACCACCACGTCAGCAGCCGCCGAAACCGCCCTGGCCAAAATCCAGCGAGTCCTGCCCAAAGGCCTACGCGCCCGAACCGACGCCTTACTGTCCACCCTCGACTTCACCGGCCCCGCCCCCACCCGGGTCGCCGAACCAGCCGAACCCGCCCCCGCCAACCCGGCACGCCGTCTCGGCATGTCCTCCGCCACGCTGCTCACCTTCGCCGGGGCGACCGACGACCGCCAGCCGGTCACCTTCGACTACACCAAGCCGGGCTCCGAGCCGTCCGAACGCCGATTGGACCCCTACGGCCTGGTCTTCCACAGCGGCAAGTGGTTCGTGACCGGCCACGACCACGACCGTGCCACGATCAGAACCTTCCGCCTGGACCGCATCACCCGGCCCCGACTCCTCGACGGCTGTTTCGAGGTCCCACCCGGATTCGACCCAGGCGCCCAGGTAGCGGCCGGCTTGGCAACCGGCAACTGGCACCACCAGGTGTCGGTCCTGCTACACACCGACCTGGCCCAGGCAAAACGCCGAATCCCACCCTCCGTGGCCACCCTGACCAGCACCCCGTCCGGAGTCCGAATGACCACCGGAGCCGAACGCCTCGACGGCATGGCCCAGATGCTCGCCGGCTTGGGCTACCCCTTCACCATCGAGTCCCCACCCGAACTGAAGTCAGAGGTGGCCGCCCTAGCCACCCGCCTCCAGGCCATGCTCTGACCTCTTACGTGGCAGATGGTCACCCGATCGTTTAAATGCTCGCGCGGCGTACACCGATTTGTTTACCAGTTCGTATACTCGCTGGTATGACTACACTGGCACTCATGACGACACCCGGAAAGGCGCAATCCAAGATGGTGCGGCTGAGCGAACGCACTCATGCCCGGGTGATGCAACTGAGCACCGAAGAGTTTCCTGGCACCACCGCAGATGAAGTCATCCAGCGGCTGCTGGACGAGCACTGGCAGGTCGCCGCAATCGCGGCGGCCGCCCGCTACCGGGAAGAGCATCCGGAAAAGCACGCAGAAGACATGGCCGAAGCAGGGCTGTGGCACGCTGCCGCCGCGCCCGTTGACGCCGATGATGTCGCGTGACCAGCACTATCGCCCCCTGGCAGGTGTGGTGGTTCGACTTCGATCCCGTCGAGGGCCACGAGCAGGCCGGAACCAGATCGGGACTGATCATTTCGTCCCCGTTCCATCTCAAGCTGACCGGAAACAAGCTGGTCAACGTGGTTCCGGTGACATCCACAGAACGCTTTGACCTGCTGCATCGGGTGTTCATCAATTCGCCCAAAGACGGCAAGAAATGGGTTCTGACCGAGCAGATCCGCACCATGAGTGTGGGGCGCATCGACCGAAGCCGGGGATGCTGGAAGCTGAATCCTGACGAGATCGCCCGAGTGCGCGAGGTGCTGCGCCACATGGTGGATCTTTAACCCTGCTTGAGCACCCGTCGGCTCTCGACGGTGATCACCAGCGCGTAATAGGCGTCGGTGACCTCGGTGCGAGGCTTTGCGCATGCGTCGATCGGGATGCCGGGCCGGATCCAGCGGCCCGCGCTGTCGAGCAGGAACAGCCGAGGCACCGCCGGTAGCTCCAGCGTGCAGGCCTCCGCGGTCGGGGCTTCGTCGGGCAATCGCAGAGCGGCCAGCATCGCGGTCAGGTCTTCGGCACGCGCTTCCTCGGCCACCCAGTCGTACCCGCCGTCCGGCCCACGGCCACAGATGATCGCGGCGACGGGCTGAAAGCCGTCGTCAAGAAGCGGCAGACTGAACGCCTCCTGGTCGAACCGTTCCTGGTCGAGCAGGTCGCCGGCGCCCTCCTCCGCCGTGGTGGAGGCGCCCTCGCCCGCCGTGGCGGAGGCGCTGACGGCTGATGCCACCTTGTCGCAGGACTCCCACCGGTCGTGCACGGTGAGCGTCGCCTGCCCGTCGCGAGCCGGCGGGGAGAAGGTGTCGAATGCGATGTCTTGAGCGGAACAGCCGCTGACGAGAACGGCGACGACGGACAGAGCCACGGGGACCGCGGTCATTCGGTGGCGCATCTCTGTAGTTCCTCCAAGATCCGACTACCTCGGCGTCCTCGGCCAACGGGCTCGGTGCGGGCGCGAGGCACAGCCTAGAAGGCGCCCGCACCCCCTCAAGATCCCCGTGAGCGGCCGTACTCGGCGAGGGCGTGGAAGGCGGCCTTCGGGGTCCAGGTGCCGTCCGGCAGCACTCGGACGATCCCGCGGGCGGCCAGGTCGAAGTCACGGTCCGGGTCGTCGGTGGTCGGCAGGTGGCGGTTCGCGAACGTGTACACGAACGCCGCGTCGACTCCGCCCGCCTCGTAGTCGCGCAGCAGGTCCACGATGTACCGGGCCTGGCTTTCCTCGTCGCGTTCCAGGCCGGGGGTGAGTGTCACGGCACGGCCGTGCTCGTCGAAGGTGACCGGTTCCGCCGAGCCCGCGACGTCGGCCGCACCGCGGTAGGTGCAGCAGCCGAACTCGGTAGCGGCATACGGCTTGCCCTGCCCGACCGCCGCTGCCAGGCTCTGTGGAAACGCTGCCGCGCTGGCCGCGTCACGGTACCCGGCGTCGCTGGCGATGATGTCGAACGGCTCCCAGTCGACGGCTTCCAGCGGCAGCGAGGCGTAGCCGACCGGCCCCGCGAACCGTTCCCGCACCGCGGGCAGCGCCTCGGCGAAGAAGTCCCGCACCGCGGCCTGTGCCGCCGGAATCGCCGCCCGCAGGCGTGCCGGATCGGTGAACAGCGTCGCCCGCTCGGCCAGGTCGCGTCCCGGCAGGAACCCGTTGGTCATCATGGCGATCTCGGATCCGGCAAGGTAGACGACCGAGGCCCCGTCGTGTCGCAGCCGTTCGGCCCGTTCCGCGCCGTCGAGCACGAATGCCAGCAGTTCGTCGCGGTCGAGGTTGTAGGTGAAGGGGCAGTACCAGACTTCGAGCCCCACTTCGGCGGCGAGCCGGGCGGTCAGTTCCAGCCGATCCTGGACACCGCCGGTGATCCGCACCGCGTCGCAGTGCAGTTCGTCGTGGATGACGTGCAGGTCACGCCGTACCGTCTCGGGGTCGAAAGGTTCGTGGGTCGTGGTTGTCCCACTGACGAAACCGGTGTCGTAGTTCATGCCGAAGACACGCACGGCGATCCCCTCTCCATTAAGGTACGAGCCGTACCCTATACGGTGTGAGCACGAGACGGCGAGGCGAAGAGCTGGAGCAGGCGATCCTGCGGGCGGCGGCCGACGAGATGCGGGAGTCCGGCTACCCGGGCATGACCATGGACCGGGTCGCCGCGCGGGCCGGGACCAACAAGAACGCCATCTACCGCCGGTGGCCGCACCGGGCGGCGCTGGGCATCGCCGCATACCGTCACCTGTCCGAGACGGTGATGCCGGACCCGGACACCGGCAGCCTCCGGGCCGACGCGCTGGAGATGCTGCGGCTGGCGAACCAGACCTGGTCCTCTCCGCACGGGGCGACCCTGCGCGGCCTGCTCGCCGCCGCAGCCGACGACCCCGAACTGCTCACTCTGATGCGCGAACGATCCGGCACCGACGCCATGGACCGTGCCTGGCTGACGATGCTCGACCGGGCCGTGGCCAGAGGAGAGGCACCTGCCGAGGCCGTGCACCTCCGGGTCGCCACCACGCCGATGATGCTGCTGCGCGCCGAATACGCCATCCGGGGCATCCCTTCGGTCCCCGACGAGGTACTGGTCGAGATCGTCGACGAGGTGTTCCTGCCCCTGGTCCGAGGCCGAGGCCACGATCCAGGCCCCTAGGATCGCGGCATGACGATCATGCCGTTGCGGCCGGCACCGCTGCGGGTAGGTGACCTGGTCGCGCTGATCTCGCCGTCCGGGCCGGTCGAGGCCGGCCGGGTGGATCACGCCACCCGGATGCTGAACGCCCACGGCCTGCGGGTCCAAGCCGGACGGCACGCGCTGAACCGGCACACGTTCTTCGCCGGCAGCGACGCTCAGCGCCTTGCCGACCTCGACGAGGCGTTACGTGACCCGTTGGTCCGCGGCGTTCTGTGCATGCGCGGTGGCTACGGAGCGCAGCGCATCGTGGACGACGCCGACTTCGCGGCGGTGCGCGCCGACCCGAAGCACGTGCTGGGCTTCTCCGATATCACGGCGCTGCACCTGGCCCTGTGGAAGGAGGCCCGCCTGGTCACGGTGCACGGCCCGAACGCCGGCCGCATCGACGACGGCGCCGTGCGGGCGCTGACCACCGATACCCCGATCGTGGTCACCGCCGCGAAGACCGAGGGCACATTTCCGGTACGCGTCGACGGCCGCGCCGAGGGCGTGCTGCTCGGTGGCAACCTGACCCTGCTGGCCGCGACCGCCGGCACTCGGCACGCATGGGACCCGGCCGGTGTGGTGCTGATGCTGGAGGAGGTCAACGAGGTGCCGTACCGGGTGGACCGCTCGCTGGTCCAACTGGAGCGGGCCGGCCTGCTGGACGGCCTGGCCGGGGTGGCGGTCGGCCAGTTCACCGGCTGCGGCGACCCGACGGGCGTGCTGCTCGACCGGCTGGGCCGGCTCGGCGTACCGGTGCTGGGCGGCCTGCCGATCGGGCACGGTGACCGCCCGGCCACCGTCCGGCTCGGCGCGCCGGTGATCCTGGACACCGAGACCGGCACACTGACCGAAATGAATCGCGAGGCGGGCTCGCGGTGACCGTCGGTTTCGAGCCCGCTGCCCGCACCTAGCGCGGATCGAGCGCCGCGGCGGGCAGGCGCGCCTCGAGGTCGGTCCCCGGGTTGAGGACCAGGGTCCGGGTGCCGAGGGTGCCGGTCAGGGCGGTGACCGGCAGGCGGCGCCAGTCGTGGGACGGGCCGGGTGACGGCAGGTAGCGGTCGGAGGTCCAGGCGTGCAGGTCCGGGGTGTCGATGGGGGCCGCCGGGTCGACGAAGACCGTGCCCGCCAGCAGTGCGGCCCGGACCGTGGCGTCGTCGCCGTGGCCGGTGGCGGCATTCTGGACGGCGGCTTCGAGGTCGTTGGCCGGGGCCGGCCAGCCGAGGGCCCGGGGTGACGGGCGGTAGTCGGGGTTCGGGATCAGCTCCTCGGCGGGAGTGCCGTCGGCGGCCACCGGGTAGGCGCCGGCGATCGCGTACGGCGGAATGTCCTCGACGCCCTCGTAGGCGGGGTCGACGGCGTACATCCAGCGCATGGACTGGTTCCTCACTTCTTCTTCGCCACGTAGTCCGGGTTGTCGAAGGTCTCCATCTTGAAGGGGCCCTTCGGAATGTCCAGCTGCTGAATGCCGTCCTTGATCCCCACGTTGTACGGGGTGTCGATCAGGTAGGCGTGCGAGATGTTCTTGCCGGGGATGTGGTCGAGAGCGGCGAACTCCTTCTGCGACACCTTGGAGATGTCGTTGATGGTCTGCACGTTCAGCTCGACGAAGGGCTGACTGTCGGCGCGCACCGCATAGACGTACCCATAGTGCAGTTTGTAGTCCTTGCCCCCGATGTTCTTGCTGAACTCGACGCCGTCCATGGACTTGTTCTGCAGCTGGAAGGCGATGTCCTTGTCCCGGACGAAGTTGAGGGCGACGTTCCAGTCCTCGGTGGTGGAGACGAAACCGCTGTAGACGCCACCTTCGCGGATCTTGGAGCTGTTCTGCTGGTGGAGTTTGATGTCGTAGTGCGAGCCGGCGTTCTTGAACATCGCGTTCGACTGCAGGCCCTGTTTGAAGATGATGTCCGGCGGCACGTCGGAGCCGTGGAACAGCAGCGGCGGGTTCGACTTGTTCGCCGTCAGGTCCTTGATGAAGTCGGCCGGATTCTTGAACTCGGGTGTCGTCTTCGACAGGGCCAGGCCGATGTCGCCCAGTTCGTCCATGTCCTGGACCAGGCCGGGGATGTCACCGGAGCCGGGGGTGGGTTTGGGGACGCTGGAGCCGCCGGGGCTGGTGCACATCAGGCCGAGCGGGTCGGCGAAGCGCAGTGGGTTGGACGCGTACCCGGCGGGGTCGATCGCCGGGGCCAGGCCGAGCGGGTCCTGGCTGAGATAACGTCCGGTCAGCGGGTCGTAGTAGCGGAACACGTTGTAGTGCAGCCCGGTCTCGAGGTCCCGGTACTGTCCCGGGAACGAGACCGGCATCTCGGTGGTGTCGGAGTAGCCCCACAGGGTGGCGTCGCTCTGCCAGCGCAGCGTGCCGTCGGCGGCGAGCAGTTCGGTGGGTGTGCCGACCCGATCGGTGACGACGGTGGCGAAATCCAGGTCACCGCCGATCCGCACGGTCCGGGCCAGCGGCCGCCCGTCGGACGGGTGGTGCTCCCAGGTGGTGACGCTCAGCGTGCCGTCGGCCGCGAGGTGTTCCTCCTCGACCAGCGTGCTGCCGGACCAGGTGAAATCGAAGCGCTCGACCCCGTCGGTCTTGGCGATCCGCCGGCCGAGCGGGTCATAGGTGTAGCGCCATACGGCTCCGGCCGGGGTGGTCGCCTCGATCAGCCGGTCGTCGTCGTTCCAGGCGAAGTGCCAGGTGCCAACCCCGTCGCGGGTACGGGTGACCATGCGCCCGAGAGAGTCGTAGGTGGCTTGGACCGCCCCGGACGACCGCAACGAGGTGCCGTCGTAGACCCCGTCCGGACGTCCGTACGAGTAGCGGTGGTTCTCGTCGCGCCCCGGCCCCTGCACGCGGGTGACCCGGCCGGTCGCGTCGAGGGTGTAGGCGCGCCGCCCGGTCCAGTCGACCGCCCCGGACACCGCACCGTCGGCCCGGTGTTCGAAGACGCGCCCGCCGACGGCCGGCAGGATCTGGCCGAGCAGCCGGTCTCCGGTCCCGTGCAGCTGCGCCAGCACCGGGGTGCCGTCGATGCTCCGGGCCGCTTCCCGTCCCGCGAAGTCGTGTTTGAGGAGCATCTCGTGGCCGCCGCTGCGCAGCGAGTACGGCCGGCCGAACGGGTCGGACTCCCAGACGCTCACCGCTCCGGCGGGGGTGTGCCGGGTGACGCTGGTGCCGTCGGTCTCGACGCGGACCGTCCGGCCGTTGACCGTCTCGGCGACCTTGCGTCCGTCGGCGTCCCATTCGACGCTCAGTTCCACGCCGGGACCGGACGCGGCGACGAGGCGGCCCTGCTGGTCGTAGGCGTAGATGTGGGAACCGCGCCGGATCAGGTTGCCGGTCTCGTCGCGTTCCAGCGGCACCCCGTCGACGGCGGTCACGTTTCCGGCCGCGTCGTGGGTGAACCGGCGGGCCCGGCCGTTGAAGTCGGTCTCGGCGGTGACCCGGCCGGCCGCGTCGTACTCGTAGCGCCAGAGAAGGCCGGCCGGATCGGTGACCGAGGTGACCCGCAGTTCGGTGTCGTAGGTGTAGCTGGTGCGCAGCCCGTCGGCGTCCACGGTGGCCAGCACCACCCCGAACGGCCCGTAAGCGGTACGCCGGACGTTGCCGGCCGCGTCGGTGCGCTCGACCGGGTAGCCCTCGGCGTCGTAGACCACCGTCTCACCGTCGTCGAGGCGCACCGACCAGCCGGCCAGGCCTTCGGCGCGGTCCGGGTTCGCCGGGCGGCCGCCGCGCAGCCGGTCCAGGTCGAGGCGGTCGACCGGGGCGGCGGGCCGGGTGA
The DNA here is from genome assembly GCF_900104725.1 of Actinoplanes derwentensis. Classification (NCBI taxonomy): domain Bacteria; kingdom Bacillati; phylum Actinomycetota; class Actinomycetes; order Micromonosporales; family Micromonosporaceae; genus Actinoplanes; species Actinoplanes derwentensis. Next base: position 1,456,897 of record NZ_LT629758.1, on the reverse strand, counting down.
ACTGCTCGTTGTAGCGGCCCCAGGTGGACCGGCCGGTGTTGCCGAGCGGGTCGGTCACGCTGGTGACGTGGTGGTACTCGTCGAAGGTGTAGACGGTCACGTTGCCGAGCGAGTCGGTCCAGGTGGTGCGGCCGTCCTCGTAGACCAGGGTGGCGCTGAGGAACCCGTCCTCACCCATCGTGCCGGTGCAGCGGCCGTCCTCGTCGTAGGTGTACCGGTAACCGAAGTCGTTACGGTCGATCCACTGCATGACCCGGCCGTCGCCGTCGTAACGGAACCGTGCGGGTTTGCCGGAGATGTTCGCCGCCTCGGTGAGACGGCCGCTGTCGTCGTACCCGAATGCAGCGATCTTGGTATTTGCCAGCGTGATCTCGGCGATCCGGCCGTCCGCCACGGTGAACAGCACGCGCCGGCCGGACGGGTGCTGCAGGGCGCTCGGGGTGCCGTCCTCGTCGCGTTCGACGCGCAGCGTGTTGCCATCGGTGTCGGCGACGGTGCACAGGCGGCCCTGGTCGTCGAAGCCGAGCAGCCGGTCGTCGGCCTCCAGGATCGCGCTGCCGTCGGCGGCCACGGTGAGCGGCCAGCGCGGGCCCTCCTCGGGCAGTACCGCTGTGCCGGCGGCGCCGATCGGGTAGACCAGCACCATCGCGTCGGCCGCGAAGAACAGGGTCGCCTCGGCGTCGGTTTCGAGCCGCTGGTCGAGGGTGGACGCCCAGGACGCACCGAACAGGCTGCCGGCCCGGTACGACGACAGATGGGTGCGTTCCAGGGTGAACGGCAATGGCGCGGGCAGTTCCAGGTCGATCAGGGGCAACACCATCTCGCCGGTGGCCACGTCGATCGGGTCGCTGACACACTCCCGGATGTTGATCGTGCGGGCGACGTCCTTGGGCACCGGCGGCACCTTGACCTGGAACAGGTCGGTGAGTTTGGCGGCGCCCAGGCTCACCAGCCCGCCGATGTTCTTGACCACCGAGACCGCGCCGGCACCGATGCCCTTGACGATGTCGACCATATCGTTGGCCAGGGTCTTCATGCCCTGCAACGCGGCCTTGCCGATCTCCTTGAGACCACCAGCCTTGTAGAGCGCGCTGAGCTTGGAGATCGAGGTCAGGCCACGGACGCCGGGGATGACCCCGAGCAGCCCGAAGACCAGGTCCATCACCGACCCCTTGCCCTGGGAGAAGTCGACTATCGCTTTGATCAGCAGGATCGCGCCGGCGGCGAGGGCGACCCAGGCCAGCGGCCCGCCGATGATCATCGCGATGACGCCGGCGACCAGGGCCACCCACTTGGCGACCTCGCAGATGATGTCCCAGATCTGCTTGAGCGCGTCGCCGAGTTTCGCCCAGAACGAACGCGGCTGAATACCGGCGTCGGAGGCGGCGTCGATCTCCCGGGCGCAGGTACGTGACGCGCCGTCGCGCAACTCCTTGGCCTGCATGGCGAGTTGTTTCGCCAGGTCCAGTTCGCCCTGTGCGCCGGCCACCGCGGCCTTGGCCTGGTTGCGTTTCTGCTCGGCGGCCTCGGCGTCACGGACGGCCTGTTTGACCTGGTCCGGGTCGGGCGCCTGGGTTTCGGCGCGGGCCCGGTCGGCGGCCTGCGCGGCTCCGGAGAAGTCGGTCTCGGCGATGCCGAGCGAGCCTTGCAGGCTCTTGAGCTTCTCGGCGGCGAGCCGGCCGTCGGCGAGGGCACGGTCGGCTTGGGTCTGGGCGTTCTCGAGCGTGGGGGCGTACGCCTCCAGAGCGTCACCGACCATCAGGTGCGACCGGTAGAGCTTGTCCACCTGGCTCGGGAAGTCGCCGAACTGGGAGCGGAACGCGTCACCGGATTTGCCGACCCAGGTCAGCAGCGCGCCGTCACCCTGCAACGAATCCACCGCCATCTTCGCCCGGTGCGCGTTCTCGGCGAAGTCGTGGAACCGTGACGCGAGCTGGCGAACCCGGTCCGGGTCACCGGGCGTGGGGTCGTTGTCCATGTCGAGGACATACCAGTCCGATGGCCGAGCCATTGATGCCTCCCGTTGATCCGTGCCGCCGCAGTCTAGCGCGCCCGTCACCCAGCGTTCCGATCACGAGGTTGGATGATCTTGTTTGGGGGACGTACGCTGCCTGTCGGCGTACGCGATGACAGAGGCGGAGGGGCATGGCTGCCGACCGATTGACCGTCAATTTGGACGGACTGACGGAGTTTGCTGCCCAGTTGGAGAGCATTCGCCAGGGCATGGACTCGGCGAAGGCGTGGATGAACGAATTCTCCGGCGATCTCGGCGGCCGCGAGGTCGACGGCGCGATCGGTAACTTTGAGTCACATTGGCGCGACGGGCGGGGACGGGTCGACGAGAACTGTGCCCAGCTCATCAAGATGGCGAATCAGGCCGTCGAGAATCTGCGCAAGGCCGACGACGACCTGACCACGCAACTGCGCGACAGCACGAAGGGCTGACGATGACCGTCACCGGCTTCACGATCACCGTGCCAGACTCGTGGTTCGAGGTCGAGCTGCACCCCGACGCCCGTAACGCGGCGATCGGCAAGCTGGTCGACGACCGGCTCAAGACCGTGCCGCAGCTCTTCGAACACCGCGCGGCCCTGGCCAAGGTGCTGCGCGAGACGTCCCGCCGGGCCTACGACAGCGGTGCCCGGTTCTGCGGCACCCTGGTCACCGTGGTCGGCGACGCCATCATGTCGGCGACCGTCACCGTAACCATCGTCGACGCGCCCGACCAGCAGGGTTCGGCCGACGCGATCGCGCCGCACCTGACCGCCCGGCCCAAGCGGGGCGCGGATTCACTGTGGCGGGAGGTCGAGTCGGCTGACATCCCCGGTGTCGGGCTCGTCCCCCGCACTCGTGGCGTCGACGACGTCACGCTGCCCGACGGCACCGGCTGGATCCGGTCGCTGATCATGCAGACCTTCGTGCCGTTCCCCGGGGACGGCCCGGACCGGGTGGCACTCATCACCGGCAGTTCTCCGGTGCTGGCGCTGGAGACCGAGTTCTTCGACGTCTTCGACGCCGTCACCGGCACGTTCCGATTCACCAGCTGAAACAAGGGGAGACACCGTGGCTAACGTCAATGTGACCTACCAGGAGATGCGCGACGCCTCCAACAAGCTCAACAGCGGCCGTGAGGAGATCCTCACCAAGCTCAGCGAGCTGAAGAACCTGGTCAACAACCTGGTGAACGGCGGTTACGTGACCGACTCGTCCAGCAAGCAGTTCGACCAGTCGTACACCGAGTTCAACGAGGGTGCCACCAAGGTCATCGGTGGCCTCGAGGGCATGGGCAAGTACCTGACCGCCGCCGCGGACACCTTCCAGCAGGCCGACGACGAGCTGGCCAAGGCTCTGCGCAGCTGATTCGGCAGACGAAGAAGGGGCGGGCTTCCGGTGGAAGCCCGCCCCTTCTTCGTCATCGTTACTCCGGCACCTGCACCGTGATCGGCTCGTTGTCGCCGAGGTGCAGCAACGCCCGGCCCGGCCGGATCGGCTGCTCCACCGCGGTCCGCGGCAGACGGATACCGATCAGGTCACCGTCCATCCGGTTCTGCGGCGACAGCAGCGCGCCGCGGCGACTGCGCCGCGCGTCGATCAGCCAGCCGCTGAAGCCGACACCCAGATCGTCCGGGTCACCCGCGTAGATCACCGCGAGTTTGCGGGCCTCCCCGTTGCGGATCACCTCCCGCAGCTCGCTGGAAGCGGACGCCTCCCGCAGCATGGCCGCGTCGTCGACCACGATCAGGCCACGGCCGGTGACCTGCGCCAGCGCCGCGTTCAGCTCTTCCGGCGAGACGTCGGTGCCGGTCAGCACGGTGATCACGCCCGGCTTGCCGGCCAGGTCACGCACCGGCGAGGTGCGCGGCGCCAGCACGATCACCTGCTGCCCACTGTCCAGTGCCGACTTCGCCATGCTCGCCAGCATCGTGCTGCGGCCGGACTTGGCCGGTCCGCCGATGCCGAACGCCGGGACGCCGACGGCCAGGTCGGGACCGAACCCGAGCAGCTGGTTCTCGCCGCCCACCCCGGCCAGCAGCCAGCCCGCGCCGTCGCCCGACCGGGGCAGGGCCGCGGCCTGGGCGTACCCGATCTGGTTGGGGGTCTCCCCCAGCCGGAACGGCCGCAGCGCGCCCGGCACCGCGGCGTCACGTTCGGTGGCCCGCCGGCCGATCTCGGTCAGCGCCGCCGCCTGCGCGGCACCGCTCGGATCGGCGGTCAGCAACGCCACCTGCACCTCGATGCCGGTCTCGGCCCGGAACGCCCGCCCCGGCGCGATCTCGTCGGGCAGGTTACGCGGGTGCAGGCCGAGCATCGCCACGTCGGACTTGTCGGCCAGCCGGAACGCCAGCTTGTCCTCGGTCAGCGTGGCGATCCGGCCGCTGAGCACCGACCGGTCACCGGTGATCACCACGTGGACGCCGACACTGGCGCCCTCCCGCAGGAAGTTGAGCACCTTGTCGGTCAGCGTGCCCGCGTCCAGCTCACCGAGCGTGGAGAGGAACCCCTCCCAACGGTCCAACAGCAAGAACACATGCGACAGCCGATCCGGTACGGCGGCAGCCGCGCGCTGTTCGGTGACGTCGGCGAACCCGCCCGCCGCCAGCACGCCCTGCCGTCGACGGATCTCCTCACCGATCCGGTCGATCAGGCGGACCGCCCGCTCCACCTCGGCCCGGCCGACCACCGCCCCGCAGTGCGGCAGGTTGTTCAGCGGCAGCAACGCGCCGTTGCCGCAGTCCAGGCCGTAGAGGTGCACATCGGCGCTGGAGTAGGTTTTCGCCAGCGAACCGGCGATGGTGCGCAGCAGCTGAGAACGCCCGGTGCGGGGCGCTCCCGCCGCGATCAGGTGACCGAACTGGTCCAGCCGCAGCGCCGCGGTCCGCTGCTCCTGCCGGGCCGGCAGGTCCTCACGGCCGAACGGCACACCGTCGGTGCCGTCCAGGTCGCTGAGCAGCACCGAATCCGGCAGCGCCGGCAGCCACGGACTGTGCTGAGCCGGGACACCGGCTTGCCCAGCCGCCTCCCACAGGGCTTCCACCAGCACCTGGAGGTCGGTGACCTCGTCCTGGATCTGTTCCTGGGCGGCCTTCGTCACCTCGATCGGGCGGACCAGGTCGAGCCAGTCCAGCACCCGCAACTCCGGGGCGGGCACCTGGGCCGGGCCGGAGGCTCCGGGTCGGCGGCCGCCGACCCGGCCGGCCTGGAACGGCACCAGCGACGAGTGTCCCAGCCGGACGTAGGCGCGACCCGGGGTGCTCTTGGCGATCCGCGCCGCGTCCGGGGCGTTGAGCACGTCGGTGCTCTCCGACGCGTCGGTGACCCGCAGGGCGATCCGCAGGTTGGTGTTGGCCCGGATCTCCGGTGACACCACCCCGCTGGGGCGCTGGGTGGCCAGCAGCAGGTGGATGCCGAGGGACCGGCCCCGCTGCGCGATGTTGACCAGGCCGGTGACGAAGTCCGGCAGTTCCCGGGCCATCGACGCGAACTCGTCGATGACGATCAGCAGCCGGGGCAGGGTGCCCTTGGTGCGTACGTAGTCCTCGATGTCCTTGGCCCCGGCGTCGGCCAGGATGTGCTCACGACGGCGCAGTTCGGCCCCGAGCGACTCCAGAGCCCGGCGGACCAGGTGCTCATCCAGGTCGGTGACCATGCCGACGGTGTGCGGCAGCCGGACACAGTCCCCGAACGCGCTGCCGCCCTTGTAGTCGACCAGCACGAACGTCATCGCGTCCGGACGGTTCGCCACCGCCAGCGACGCCACGATGGTCTGCAGCAGCTCCGACTTGCCGGAACCGGTGGTACCGGCGATCAGGCCGTGCGGGCCGTCGCGGCGCAGGTCGATCTCGAACTTGCCGTCGAACGACTCACCGACCACCGCCGACGTACTGGCACCGCGCATCGTCCAGCGGGCCAGGATGTCGTTCACCCGCGGCGGATCCAGCGCCAGCACGTCGAGCAGGCGGCTCGACGACGGCAGCGCGGCGTCGTCCTCGTCGTCGCTGACGTCCCGGATCGGCGCGAGAGCGCGGGCCACCCGGGCGCACCAGTCCAGCGACGGGAAGTCCGGCGCTATCCCGGTCAGCTCGCCCGCCCCGGTCCGGGAGATCCGCAGCGCACCGCCCTCGACCACCGCGACGGCCTGGCACTCGGCGGGCAGCAGCCGCTCCTCGGTGTCCAGGCAGATCGCGTAGACGCCGACTGCCGGGCCCTCCCGCAGCAGTTGCACGACACCGGGCAGTGACCGCAGCCGCCGCGAGCCGTCCAGCACCACCAGCATGTCCGGTTCCCGGAACCCGGCCTCGCCGGTCTCCTTGCGGATCGCGGCCCGCTGTTCCAGCAGTTCCAGCAACCCGGACACCCGGCGGCCGACCGAATCGGCGTCGTGGCCGATCAGCACCGGCGCGGCGCTCGGGTTGTTGTGGCGCGCGTGCGGTAGCCAGCGGATCCAGTCCCAGTTCTGCTTTCCGGCCGGGTCGGTCAGCACGGTCACCTGCAGATCGGTGGGGCTGTGCAGCACCGCGGCCTGCAGGACCGCCCAGCGGCCCAGCGCTCCCTTGGTGTCACCGGGACCGGCGAACCCGATCACGCCGTGCTCGCTCAGCGACACGGTGACCGGCACGTCCGGGATGGACCAGTGCACGGTCCGCCGGTGCTCGTCGCGTTCCGGGTCGTCCAGAGCGACCTCGGCGGGCTGCTCACCGCTGCCGACCCGCAGCAGCAGGTGGTCGGCGTCGCGGCGGCGGCGTTCCCACAGGCGGCGGCGCGGGCCGGTGGCGATCACCGCGATCAGCGCCGGGTCCGGGCACAGCTCCCGGCGTTCGACCTTCTCCACTTCCAGGGCCGCCCGGGCGTCCTGCTCGATGCGGGCCTTGCGTTCCACGTACTCCCGGCGCAACTGGGCGTACGACTGCTTGCCCTGACGGCGGGTCATCAACCAGTTACCGAACAGCGACAGTGGGCTGAGCAGGGCGAGCAGCAGCAGCGTCTTGTTGCCGGTGACCAGCATCAACGCCACCGCACCGACCACCGGGATGATCGCCATCAGCCACGGCAGCGGGCTGCGCTGCGGCTCATTCGGCGGCACCGGCAGCTTGAACCGGGTCTGGTGGCGGGGCGGCCGGATCCGCGGCGGGCGGTTGTAGTCCAGGCTGGTGCCGTCTGCGGACGGTTCCAGCGCGGCGTCCGGACGGGCGTACTCGGCCAGGTCGAACAGCGAACCGCCGACCCGCAGCAGGCGGCCCGGCAGCCACTGCGCCGCACCGGTCAGCTCCTCGCCGTCGAGGGTGACCGGCACACCGGGTAGCGGCTCGACGGTGCAGCGGGCGCGGACGTCCACGCTGACCGCCACGGCCGCCGCGGGCAGCGCCGGGTCGCCGATCGGCAGCCAGCCGTCCGGGTCACTGCCGAGGTCACCGCTGCCGACACTGAGCCGGGCGAACGAGCCGGTCGCCGGGCCGCCGACGACCCGCAGTTCCAGCAGGCCGGCCTGTTCGGCCGGGGGCCAGCCGGCCGGGCCGTCCAGGCCGAGCACTGCCCCGTCGCGGACCGGTGCGTCGGTGAGCACGAGCGCCGGATCGATCGGTTTGCCGTCGGCGTACAGCACGGGGGTGCCGGAACGCTGGTTCGCATCCCGGAGAAGTCGTTGCGCAGCGTGACCTAGCGCTTCCACCGTGGATTGGCCGTCGGCTATCAGCGCCACATCGGCGGCATCGCCGGTCTTCGAATCTACTACTGTCAATAAAAGCTGCACAGCGCCTCCGGACAAGGAAATCCGCACGCTCGCGGGCCTCCGGGGGCGGAGATGGCAGGGATCGCAAGACGGGCGGATAGTCGCCCAACGTTATCGCACACCGTAAATGTAGGGTGTGCCCATCACGATCAACTCCGCGTGCGAGGACAGATGCAAATGGACCGCCGAACCCTGAGTCGCGGCAGCGTTACTCTGCTCGGATTGGCACTGGCGACGGCCGGCCTCCTGGCCTCCGGACCAGCCGCCGCGGCGGGCACCGCCCACCGCGCGCCCGCCGTGCTGCAGCAGCAACGTGCCGAAACCAAGTGGTACCAGGTACAACCCTCCTTCAACGGCGAACCGGAATTCCTCTACGCCATCGCCGAGCGATTCCTCGGCGACGGCGATCGATACCTGGAGATCTTCGAACTCAACAAGGACAAACCGCAGGCCGACGGGACGGCACTGACCGACCCGGCGGTCCTGGACGCGGGCTGGGTGCTGCTCATGCCGGAGGACGCGACGGGAGACGGCATCCAGACCGGCCCGCTGCCGGCCATCTCGGCCGCCGGACCCGTCGCCTCCGAGGCACCGGCCGACCCCGCGGACACCACCGCGCCCGCCGACACCGGCACCGCGGCACCCGCGGACTCCGGCGGCTCCACCGGCCTGATCCTGGCGATCGTGGCCGGAGTGCTGGTGCTGGCCGGTGCCGGAGCCGGCGCCTGGTGGTTCCTGCTGCGCCGTAGGTCCGCCCCGGCGGCGGGCTCGGCACCGGACACCGCCGCCCCGAGCCGCACCTTCGACACCGCCGCGGCCTGGACCATCGACCGCGCCCTGCAGGTCCTGGTGACCAGCGCCGACACGGCCGGGATCACAGTGCCGTCGATCTACGGCGTCTCGATCGACGAGAGCCGGGTCGCGCTGCGACTCGCCGCACCGGACGAGACCCCGCCGGAGCCGTGGGAGTCGGCCGAGAACGGCCGCGTCTGGCAGGCGCAGCTGCGTGACCTGCAGGCGCTTCCGGCCAGTAACGACCTGGCCTCCCCGTGTCCGCGACTGGTCACCCTCGGCACCGCGGGCGGCGTCCGCGAACTGGTCGACCTCGGCCAGGCCACCGGCATGATCAGCATCCAGGGCGACGCCGCACTGGCCCGCGAACTGGTGTCGGCGTGGACCGAGGAACTCAGCAGCAGCCCGTGGGCCGGCAACGTGCAGGTGGTCGCCGGTGACATCCGGCCGCACCTGACCGGCGGCGAGCGGGTCAGCATCCGCGACGCCCTGAACGCCGCCGAGGGCGAGGGGTCGGACACCGCGTTCACTCTGCGCGGCGGCGGCACCTCGGGCCGTCAGTTGGGTGTGCTGATCCTGGGCTCGACACCGGGCAACCGGGAACTGGAGCGGGCTCAGTCGCTGGTCAACCGGCCGGACGCCGCCTGGGTCGTGATCGTGCTCGGCAAGACCCGCTACGACCGGTGGCGTTTCACCGTCGACCCGGACGGCAAGCTGGACACCGGCGCCCTGGGCATCACGGTCCACACCGGCAGCGCCACCCCGGCCCGTACCACTCGCTGATCCCTCACCCCTGGGCACGGCTGCCGCGCCCAGGGGTCATCGGATGCGGATGGTCTCGATCCACGGCGGCGGGGACTGGACGTCGGCGCTGACCAGACCGGCGATCACCCGCACCCCACCGGGCCGGGCGTCCGGCCACGGCGTGTAGCCGTCGGTCAGCACGATGATGATGTGCGGACGTTCCGGGCCGCGCAGGGCGTGGTCGATGCCGACCCGCATGTCGGTACCGCCGCCACCGTCCAGGACCACGTCACCGACGGTGCTGACCTTGCGGACCGTATGGACGTCGGCGTCACACGACAGCACGGTGACCCGGTTCCGGCCGATGCCCACCGCGCGCAGCACCCCGGCGACCTCGCCGAGAACGGCACGCAGCTCGTCGGGACCCATCGAACCGGACGTGTCGACCACCACCGCCACCCGCGGCATCGGGCGGCGCAGGCTCGGAAAGACCACCCGGGGAACGGCCGCGCCCCGCCGGGACGGGCGCTGATAGGTGTAGTCGACGGCCCCGGACGCCCAGGACGCCGCCTCGCGAACCGCACCGGTCAGGGCCCGCCGCCAGTCCACGGTCGGTTCCAGGATCTCGTCGGCCCAGCGCTGCCAGCCGCCGGGCACCCGGCCCCGCGCCTTGACGTGCGCGCGCAACTCCTGGGCGGTCTGCCGGCGGATCGCGGCGGCCTCCACCGGGCTGACCCGGGCAGCGTCCGCCGTCGCGCCGGCCGACTCCCACGGCATCGGCCGCCCGTGCGCGCCGGAACCGCATTCGGGCGCGTGCGGGGTCGGCGGGATCTCCGGCAGGTACTGCTCGAACATCTGCCCGTCCGGCAGCCCGAACAGGGCGGGCCGCAACGCGTTCTGCGGCAGCGCCGACAGATCGTCGTTGATCTCGCAGTCCTGGGCGATGTTGACCCGATGATGATCGTGCCGCACGGCCGCCGGAAGCAGGTCGGCCCGGCCATGGTGGTCACGCAGCAGGTGAGCGACCTCGTGCACCCAGACGGCGGCCAGCTCGTGCACCGGGGTGTGGTCGACGAAGGCCGGATTGACGTAGCAGCGCCAGTGCCGGTCGACGCCCATCGTCGGCACCTCGGTGGTGGGCACGACCGTCAGGCTGTAGAGGGCCGTCGCCAGGTACGGCTGGGCCCCGGCCGCTTTCAGCCGCGCGGCCAGCAGTCTCGTCCGGTCCAGCACACCATGCGCTCCGGAAGCGTGCTCAGGCGCCACCGGGCAGCATCCCGGACGCGATGAGCACCTCGAGGAACGCGTCGATCGACGCCGGGACCGGCCATTTCGGGTCGCGCATCCGGGCCAGGTCGAAGGCGGCCCGGGCCGCCACATCGGGCACCCCCGCGTCGACGGCTTTGGCCAGGACCTCCCAGCCGGCTTCCCAGCGTTGCCTGGTCACCGACGCCTCGATGGCCGCGACGATCGCAGTCAGGAAGGCCAGCTGCCGGTCGCCGCGGTCGGGCAGGGTGAACGCGGCCGGGTTGGCCAGCACCCGCTCCGGGTCCGGCAGGTCCAGCTCGTCCAGATAGGTGGTGATCTCCAGTCCGGCCCCGTCGCCGACCGCGCCGATGACAGCGGTGGCCAGTGCCTCCCGGCTGGTGCCCGCACAGAAATGGAAGACCAGAAGACGAAGGACCATCTCCCACGTACGCGGGGAGGGCCACGCCTCACCCCGCGCCTCGGCATCGGACGGCAGGTGGTGGGTGAGTCCGGGCCGGGCGGTGAGGAACCCGGCGATGACCCCACGCGCCCGGGCCAGCGCACTCGCCGCCCGATCGGCGTTCACCACCGGCACGTCGATCTGCGGCCACACCCCGGCCAGGCCGCGGGCGACCACCCGGGGGTCGTGCGCCCAGTGCAGGTGCACGAACCGGTTGGCCAGTGGCGGGCTCAGGTGCCAGCCGTCGGCGGCACTGGACGGCGGGTTGGCCGCGGCGACGATCCGCACCTCGTCGGGCAGGGTGAGGCTACCGACCCGCCGTTCCAGGACCACCCGCAGCAGCGCCGCCTGCACGGCCGGCGGCGCGGACGACAACTCGTCGAAGAACAGCAGCCCCCGGCCCTGGCGGGCGAGCCGGACCGCCCAGTCGGGCGGGGCCATCGGCACCCCCTGCACCGCCGGGTCGTCACCGACGATCGGCAGGCCGGCGAAGTCGGACGGCTCGTGCACACTGGCGATGACCGTCTCCAGCGGCAGGTCCAGGCCGTCGGCGAGCTGCGCCAGGGTGGCCGACTTGCCGATGCCGGGTTCACCCCAGAGCAGCACCGGCAGGTTGGCCGCCACACACAGGGCGAGGGCGGCGGCCCGGTGATCGACGACCGGTTCGGTCCGGGTGACCCGGATCCGGCGCAACAGCGAGTCGGCGGCGGCAAGCCCGGCACTCATCGGTTCTTCTTCCTGAGGTAGGCGATCGCGATCTTGAGGTCGTCGTCGGCGAATCGTTCGGCCCGGCCGAGATAGCTGACCGCCGCTGACGCGGACATCGACGCCCGCAGATCGGCCCCGGCGTCGACCAGGGCGATGATGAGACGGGACGGCCAGCGCCGGTCGATCGCCTCGACCAGCGGGGTGAAGCCCTGCCGGTCGCGCGCCTCGATGTCCAGACCGGCCGCGAGCAGCCGGGGCAGCACGCCGGGGTCGCCCACGGTGCGCAGCATGTGGATCAGGGTGCGACCGGCCCCGTCGCGCAGGAACGGGTCCAGCCCCGCGTCCAGCATCTCGGTCAGCACCCGGACGCCACCGTGTTCCAGCCGCAGGATCAGGTCGCGACGGTACTCCCGGAGCCGTTTCGGCAGCCGCCCGCCACCGCCGTTCCACGCCTTCTCGGCCTGGAAGCAGCCGCCCATCTCACCGCCGAACGCGGCCAGGGCGTGCTCGCGCTGCTGCTCGGCGGCGGTGTGTTCGGGCAGTTCGACACGGCCCGCGCTGACCCCGACCCAGTGCCACACGCCGCGGCAGCGCACCCGGAGCATCTCGTCGGCCAGCAGACCGGCCGGTTCGGCGGCTGTCGGCCCGCCCGGCGCGGACGGGAACAGCACCGCCCGGACCAGCGGGTGCAGGTCGGCGGGGGTGAGGTGACCGACGCGGACCAGCTCCCGGTCGATCGGCGGGCGTTGCAGGTCCGGGTGCAGCATCAGGACGGCCCGCCCGGCCTCGCCGCCGACCGAATAGCCGGAGAGCTGGAGCTGGTCGCGGGTCGCCGTCAGGAGCATCTGGGTCTGATGCCACTCGGAGTACAGCGGCCAGCCGGCGACACCGAACTGGGCGGAGACCCGTCGCAGTTCGGCGGCCACCAGCAGCGGATCCAGGCCACTGGTGTGACGGTCGAGGTACACCCCGTGCCGCGGTCGCTCGCCGGTGAGCACCCAACCGGCCCGGGTCCAGAGGTCGACCTCGTTGACCGGCACCGGGCCGTCAGCCGGTGGCACGACCACCGGCACCGGCAGGCCGTGAGCCTCGCGGGCGTCCCACAGATGGACGGGGACCGGGAAGACCGGGCCGGCCGGCAGGTCACGCAGGACCATCCGGTCGAGGGTGAGGCCGTCGTCCGGGAGGGTGCGCACCAGCAGCACCGGCGTGCTGCTGGTGACCACGGCGCCGGGTGCCAGCACGAACTGTTTTCCGGGCGCCAGCTCGGTGAAGCCCCTCAGGTGGCGGGGCAGGTGCCAGCGCAGCAGGTCGGGAGCGAACCCGGCCAGCAGGTCCGCCACCAGGCCGGCGTCGTCGAACAGCACCTCGACCCCGGCCGCGTCGCAGGCCGCCCGCCAGTCGCCACGCTCCCGGGCCGCCGTGCACGCGGCGATCATCCAGCCGGGCACCGCGTAACGCCGGATGCGCCGCCACTCGTTCAGGCTCATCGGGCCGTTACTGATCATCGGTGCACCGCCGTTGGACGGCTCGAACCACATGAGCCGGCGTGTCCGATGTCGATCATCCAGGCTCCTCCCCCGTACCGTGGTTCAGGCGGCGAGGCCGACCGGATTCGAACCGGCGTCATCCCAGGTGATAGCTGGGCGCGACGACCTCTGCGCTACGACCTCGCCGCGCCGCAGCTTACGGGAGCCCCCCGACATTTCCGCCAGCGAGTTACGCCCGTCTGCGGATGTGGGCGACCGCGGCCGCGAACTCCGGCTCCAGGTCGTCGCGATACTCCAGGACGTCGTCGAAGTAGTCGAAGACCGTCATGTCGTCCTGGTTCGGGGCGTGCGGGTCGGCTCCGGCGTCGGACAGCGCGATGATCAGGTCAGCCGGGACCTGGTAGACGACGGCGAGGTAGAGCGGGGTGCTGCCCTCCAGGTCGCGGGCGTTGATGTCCAGACCCTCGGCGAGCAGGCGCGGGAGCAGAACCCGATGGTCGTACGAACGGAGCCGGTGCATCAGCGTACGACCGCGGCTGTCCCGCAGGTTCGGATCCATTCCGGCGTCGAGTAGTTCCAGGACGGTGCGGGTGCCGCCGTGCAGCATGCGCTGCCACAGGTCCTCACGGTGGGCCCGGAGCCGTTTCGGAAGCCGCCCCGCCGTACCGGCCCAAGTCTGTTCGACGGCGAAGCAACCGGTGACCGCCCCGCCGAACGCCCGCATCGCCTTCTCTCGCATCCGTTCGGCCTCGGTGTGGGCGGGCAGGGTGAGCAACCCGCGCTGAACACCGATCTCGTGCCATGCCCCGGAGCAGCGGACCCGCACCGGTTCGGCGTGCGTGGCCGGGACCTGTGACGCGGGCGCGGTCGGCACTCCGGGGAACAGTGCCGCGCGGACCAATGGATGCAGTTGCCCGGCGGTGAGGCGACCGTTCCTGATCAGGTCGAGGTCGACGGCGAAGCGGGTGAGGCCGCCGTCGATCCGGTTCAGCCGGCGCACCGGCGAGTCCTGGTCGGACCAGGTGAGGGTCTGCCACCGCACCCGAACGGTGTCGCCGTCCACCGCGATGTGCAGAAACTTCCGGTAGTCGATCTGCAGCGCCCACTCGCCGGAGCCGAACCGGGCGGTCAGCGCCCGCGCGTCGTGCACGACCCGCATCGCGTCCACGGTCCAGGCCCGGTCGTGGGGCGGCCAGTCGCCGAGCACTTCAGCCCCGGCCTCGGCGAACCCGGCGGGGATCGTGGTCTGCCGGCGCACCCGCTCGGCCCGGGCCGGCAGGTCGTCGCCGGAATCCGCGAACCCGGGCGCAGCGTGCGAAGACGCGGACCCGCGCAGGTCAGCGGACGGCGCGTACCCGCGCAGGTCACCGGACGGCGCGGACCAGAGTGCGGCGCCGGACGGTGTGAAACCGGGGAGCCGGTCGGCCGAGCCGCTCAGGGCCGTCCGCAGTTCGCCGGCGTGCCGGGCGTCCCACAGGTGCGCGGCGATCGGCAGCACCTCGCCGCCGGGCTGGTCGCCCCAGCGGACCGTCCGCAGGGTGAGCCGCTGCGAGCCGAGCGCCGAGACCGGGGACTCGACGATCAGCACGACACTGTCCGGCCCGATCACCACGTCGTGCCCGACCAGCACGTACCGCTGACCGGCCGCGACCGTGGTGTGGCCGCCGAGGACGCGCGGAATGTGCCAGCGCAGCAGATCGGGGGCGAACCCGGCGAGTTGTTCGGCGACCGGGGCGGGATCGTCGATCAGCACGTCGACACCGCCGGCCTCGCAGGCCGCCCGCCAGTCGCCGCGTTCCCGCGCCTCGGTGCACTCGGTGATCATCTGGTCGGGCACCGCGTAGCGGCGGATGCGCTGCCATTCGGCGAGGGCGAACGGGTCCTGGCCGCTCATCGGTAGACGCTCACGATCGCGGCGATGTCCTCGTGCGGCCGCAGGGTGGTGCGCGGGGCGAGGCGGCGCACCCGCCGGGGGACGCCGCCGTTGAGGCCCAGATGGTCGAGGCCGGTTCCGGCGGCGAGCAGCAGTTTCGCGCCCCGGCCGCGGACGTCGGTGAACCGGACGTCGAGTCGTTTCAGGGCGCTGCCGGGCAGGGTCGCGGCGAGCAGGGCCGCGCCGGTGTCGCCGACGATGTTGGGGCTGCCGCCGAGCACGCGTTCGGACGGCGGCCGGGCCAGGTCCAGGGCATGCCAGGCGTGCAGGTTCGCGGCGAGCGGGGTGATGTCGGTGATGCCGTTGCCGCCGAGGCCGAGAGTCATCGGATAGCCGGCGAGGTTGGTGGCCAGGGCCGCCGTGCCTTCGTCGCCGAGGCGGTTGACGGCGAGGAACAGTTCGCGCACGCCACCCTCGACGACCATCCGGGTCAGGACCGGGACGGCGTCGGGGCGCAGGCCGTTGCCGCCGAGGAAGAGCCGTTCCAGGACCGGCGGGCGGGCGGCGAGGACGTCGGCGAGCGGTTCCAGGCCCGCGGCGGTGAGGCCGGTGTTGACCAGGTCCAGCGTACGCAAGGTGGTGTTGTGGGAAAGGGCTTCGGCGATGCGGCGGACACCGTCGTCGCCGACCGGGTTGCGTTTGAGCCAGAGAGCCCGGATCTCGCCGTCGTCGGCCAGACGGTCGGCGAGGGCACCGGCACCGGCCGCGTCGATCCGGTTGCAGCCCAGGTAGACGGTGCGGACCCCGTGTCCGGGAGTCAGCGCGCCGGCCACCGCCCGCGCGCCGTCGGTGCCCAGCCCGTTGGTGCCGAGCAGCAGGTGCGCGACGTGCGGTGAACCGGCGGCGGCCCGCACGATGGTGGCCGCCTGCTCCGGCCCGACGCCCTGTTTGCACAGATCGACCCGGCCGTCCGGACGGACCAGGCCGCGGGCGAACTCCTGCGGCTCGGTGACCGGCTCGGGTGCGGCGAGCCGGCCGAGGATGCCGTCGAAGTCGCCCGGATCGGCCAGGCCCATCCGGTCCGGGTCGCTGATCGCAGGGCACCGCACGACGATCTCGCCGTCCACCGTGGCCTCCCCGTACCGAAACTGCAGTCAGGGGCGAAGCCGACCGGATTCGAACCGGCGTCCTCCTGCTCGATGCCAAGGCGCGACGACCTCTGCGCTACGACTTCGCCGCGCCGGAGCATACGTCATGTCATCCGCGGCGCCACTTCTGGTTGGCCCCGCCGAGACACTCCCACAGCACCAGCTTGGCACCGTCATTGGCGTCCCACGCGCCGATGTCGAGGCACTTGTTGGCTTGCGGATTCACCAGGTCACCGGCGGCGCTGAGCACCCACTGCTGGGCGGCGTTACCGCTGCAGTTGGCGATCTGGATGGCCGCGCCGTTGGTGGTCGAGCCCCAGGCCACGTCCAGGCACTTGTTGTTTCCGGTCTTCAGGGTGCCGCCGGTGGCCTCCCACTGCTGGGCGGCGGTGCCGTTGCAGGTCCACATCTGTACCTGGACGCCGTCGGAGAAGTCACCGTTCGGCACGTCCAGGCACTTGTTGTTCAAGCTGCT
This sequence comes from Actinoplanes derwentensis, assembly GCF_900104725.1. Taxonomy (NCBI): domain Bacteria; kingdom Bacillati; phylum Actinomycetota; class Actinomycetes; order Micromonosporales; family Micromonosporaceae; genus Actinoplanes; species Actinoplanes derwentensis. Next base: position 1,440,233 of record NZ_LT629758.1, on the reverse strand, counting down.
GATCAGGGCGTTGCCGGTGGTGGGCGGCGGGGTGGTGCCACCGGTGAACGGGGAGATGATCACGGCGGCCGAGCGGGGATCGGGGCTGTGGACCAGGGATTCAAAACCGCCGACATCGTCGTACGCGAATCCGTACGCCTTACCGTCTGCCATATTGGCGTGGATGATGCGGGAATAGTGGTTCGGGGCGCTGTTGCGATAGAACTGCGCGGCGTCCAATACCGGTTCCTGGGTCGACGTGCCGAGAGTGCCGCGGTTGAGTGCCGTACACAGCGTGCGTTTGATCTCGGGTTCGATGAACGGCGGAACGTTCGGGGCGTTGAACACTCCGTCGCAGCCCCACACGTTCGCGGACGTCGGTTTCGCCACCGTGGTGACCTGAGCACCGGCCGCGTCGGTGAAGACCATGTTGTTACCGCTGGTCCGCCCGAAGAACTTACGGTTCGGCTCGTTCACCCGGGGTACCACGGTGAGCGTGCGACTGGTGTAGGAGTTCCACGCCGAGGTGATGTACGAATCCAGGTAATTGGCGTTCATCAGTCCCGCACTGGCGGCTTTCCCGGGTGCGAGGACGCGCAGCACGGTGCCGTCCGATCGGGTGTAGATGGAGCGGGCGAAATCGCCGTTGGCACGAATCTGGCTGATGATGTTCTCGCGGCCGTTGGCGACCGGGTCACCGGTGCGGACGGTGCGGCCGTCGGCTCCGGTGACGGCGACGGCGTGCGGCATGGCGAGCATGTCCACCTGGGAACTGTTCAGCCACAGCCCGTCGTCGTTGTAGGTGAACTCCGACCAGTCGAACAGGACGTCCCGGTTGGGGTCGCCGGCAGCCCACGGCGCGGGCTGCACTAGCCCGTCCGGGGTGAGCCGGAAGTCGAGTTTGCGGCCGAGCGAGAAGTACAGCCGGGCGGAGATGAATCGCGGGAAGCGGACGGTGACGCTGCTGCCGTTGGCCGGTCCGGCGATGGCGACGTCCGGTGCCGGGGTGGGTGGCTGACCGCCGGCGGGCCAGTTGAAGTACTGCCCGGCGCCGTTGACGTAACCGAGTCTCCCGCTCCTGATGTCGGTGGCGAGGATGTACAGGTAGACGGCATCGGAGCGGCCGGAGTTGTTGGTGACGGTAACCGGGAGCAGGTCCGGCCCGATGGCCGCGGCGGGTGTGGCGGGAACGGCCAGGGCGGCGGGGAGGGCTAGCAGTAACGCCAGGACGGCGCGCTTGAGGAACAACGGGACCCCCTAGGGATGAGAGCGCTCTCACAGCATCGTCCCGAATATTCACGAGTGTCAACGTTTCTAATTAACTTTGTTTCAAGTAAGTCCGGTGCAGCCCGTCAAGCAGCAGGTCCACGGTGAACTCGAACTCCACCCGGCTGTCACACCAACCGATCTCGGCCTCGTGCGACTCACTCGCGACCATCGCCATCAGGTGCGGCAACTCGGTAGCACGCGGACCGGGATCACCACCCTGGAAGATCTCCGGAACCACCCCGAGCGGCAGGGTGCCGAACGCGTGCAGCGCCCGGTGCGCGATCCGGTAGTCGAAACCGGCGCCGAGCAGGGTGGCGATGATCCCGTCGTAGTACTGGAAGACCCCGAACGGGACGGTCTTACGCGCCGCCAGCAGCCCCGGACCCCACGGGTGCCGCCGCACGACCTCACGGGCGGCCAGGAACTGTCCGCGCAGCCGCCGTCGCCAGTCCCGCTCCGCGACCCCGTCGGCCGCCTCCAGAATCTCCTCGATCAGCGACTCGACGACGCCGTCCAGCAGCGCGTCCTTGCCGTGCAGGTGGTGGTAGAGCGACATCGCCTCGACCCCGAGTTCCGCACCGAGACGGCGCATCGTCAGCGCCCCGATGCCCTCGGCGTCGGCGATCGCGACGGCGGCGGTCAGCACTCGTTGCCTGGTCAGCGGTTTGCGCACGGCAGCTACCTTACACAGTAAGGCTGCCGTCCCGGGAGGACACATGATCCGCACCGCCCGCGTCACCGGACTGCTCTACCTAGGACTCGCCGCCTGCGGCCTGTTCGGATTCATCCTCATCCGCCCCGACGTCAGCGACGCCCGCGTCACCTTCGAGCTGCTGATCGTGCTCACCCAGGCCCTCACCGCCGCCGGCTTCTACCGCCTGTTCCGCTCCGCCGACCCGGTCAGCGCCCTCGGCATCGGCGCTTTCGGACTGGTCAACGCGGTCGTGGTGCTGGTCAGCGCGGCGCTGCTGTCCGCCGCGACCGACTCCCCCGGCAACCTCCCACTACTTCTTCTGCTCAGCGACAAGATGTGGGCGGTCGGCTCACTGTTCTTCGGGCTCTGGCTTCTTCCCTTGGGTACGGCGGTCCTGCGCACGAAACTGATGCCGCCAGCGCTGGGATGGATCCTGGTAGCCGGCGCCGCCGGGTACGTCCTGCACGCGTTCCTGCCCGCCGCCCTGCTGACCGTCCCGGCGTCGATCGGCGAGTTCTGGATGATCGGTTACCTGCTGCTCTTCGGCGTACGCAACACAACAGAACCGGCGCTCACCTCAGGCGGTCTCGACGGAGACGACATCTAGTTCGCGGCCGGTTGTCACGGTCACGTCGGCGCTGCCGCACGGGCACAGCGGGATACGATCGGGGAGGCGTTTGTCGGCCTGACAGGAACGGCAGAAGATGATCGCCGGGCACAGGTCGAGGTCCAGAGCCGCACCGTGCGCGGCGGTGCCCATGGCGGCCACGTCGAAACAGAACCGCATGTCGTCGGGAACCACTGCGGTCAGCGCCCCGATCCGGACCGTCACCCGCCGAACCGGGCGGCCCGCAGCTCGTGAGCAGGCCGTTCCGACGATGTTCTCCGCAATCGCCAGCTCGTGCATCGGGACTCCCGGCATCGGTGACAGGGCGCGAACCAGTCTCACACGAGCAGCCGGACCGGATCCGCCGTCGTCACACCATCGGGAGGATTTCGGCACGTGCCACGCTCAGCGCGCTCCCGGCGGATGCCACGTCCGGGGTGCGGTTTCAGGCTCGGGCCACGATCGAGGCCAGGTCCAAACCGAGGCCGAGGGCGCCGTATTCGAGGCTGCGCGCCAACCCGAGACGGGAGGCCAGCGCCTCCCGGATCAGGACGGCCCCTTGCAAGGCCAGAGCCAGCGCCTCCACCACCCGGCGGGCCTGACCGGCCGCCGCCGACGGGTCGGCCAGCACCCCGGCGACCAGGCCACAGGTAGCCGCCACGTGCGCATCGAAGTCACAGTGGACGCCTCGGGAAAGTGGACCGGATACGGCACAACCCGAACCGCATTCACACTGTTCAAGGCCCGATCGTGACGCTGACAGCCGTCCGCCGATGCCTACCCTGACCAGCTCACCGACGGCCACCCGCCGCAGCGCCGCCGGACGAATCCGATCCGGGAACAGTATCGGCGCTGCGCCCCAACCACCCGACCACCACTGGCGGATCATGACGGCCAGAGCGGTCACAGCCTGCTGGCGATCTTCCGCCGAAACCGGCGCCGCCCTCGACGAATCGCACCACTACCGGTGTGCGGCGCTTCGCTCCCGACATATTCAGAACAACGACAACGTGGCCACGCAGAAACGAAACCCGTTCCGCCAGAGCAGGCCCGCGCCGGCCCCCCAACACCCGCGACTACGCTGCGTAGCAAGCTGACCGCTGGAGCCCATGATCAATTCACTCATTTGCCGAATTGAGTATGTCAGTCCAGCCAAGTTCGTAAATCTTCGAGCAGTTGCTCACCCGTGCGAAAATGTTCAGATGGAATCGAGGCCGGAGCCGGACAAAGTCTGGCTCGAACTCTTGGACAACGACACGAACTGGTGGGCGGGGAACCCGGTCTTCCGAGCCTCCTATGAACACCCGGCATTGCGCGCCCTCTTTCCCCGGCCTTCGCACGGAACGCTCAGGTTCTACAGGACAGCGTGGAGTTGGCCCGACACGCCCGCCCATGATCTGCCCCTCATCGCCTGTGGCGGACCTCCCTACCAGGTGATTTCCGCTGGCTACGAACGGATCATCGGCTTGGCCGCAACAGCGGAAGAAGCTGCAGAGCTCGTAGTCGAAAACCTGCCTTCCGACCTCGCTACTCCCTGACCTGGACGCACTAAACTGCCGCGAACCGCTCACTGCGGAGTGTGGCGGTCGGCTCGTTGGCTCAGCTCGCGGACATGCCGAGTTGAGTGCGTCGCGCATCGGCCTCTAAATCATCGGCTCGGGATTGGAACTGCCCGCCTCAGACCGAAGCCGCCGAAGTCTCCGCCGGGCGTGAACGTCGGTCACGGCGTACTCCGTCAACTGCTGTAGGCGGCCAGATCTCGCGAGCAGATCGATGTGCCATAGGTGCGCGTTATGCCGGTGAGGATCCTGGCTATAGCACTCTGCATACGCGCCCACCAGGGCAATCGCGGTAGACCATTCGCCAGCAGCCTCTGCGGCCTCAGCTGCCGCCTGGTCAAACAGGTCATTCACAGTACCGAGTATGACTCGCAGTAGCCGATCAACACCCGACCGCTGGTCGCAAGACGGCCGCCTCCGGTAGAGCATCTTCGATCGGTGACTCTTTGAACTGCCGAGAAGCGGATGTCTCGGGCAGGAGGTCTCACCCCTCTCGGCAGGTGGCGACCGCCGTCTCGATGAGTGCGATGTCGTCAATGTCTTTCCGTCTTCTCGGCATGCCAGGCACCCACACCGGCATCATCCTCTTGATCTCAATCTGAGCGGCCGGACTGATGATCCGGCACCGAAGATCACCGATCTGCCCGAGGGGCCAGTCCAGCATCCCGTCCGGCCACCGCTGGCCTGCCCAGGGTCCGCCAGCCACGATTACGTGCCCAAACTGGTCTTGGTCGGTGAGTGCAAAGCTGAGATTGAGCTCGCCGCGCACGAAGTCGAGTTGTCGATCGTGCGGCGGCTCCGCAAGGAGCTCGTAGCCCTCATTCGTCAGCGCGGCAGTAAGCCGGTCTCCATCGCGTGACCAGGCGAACCAGTCCACATCCCGGTGCGGCCGAGTCACCCGCCCGACGAAGAAGTCCATCGCCCACCCGCCACGGAGCCACACTTCCATGCCAAGAGCAGTGACGGCCGCGATCGCCTCGAGTTGCCTGACGGTGATTGGTGTTTCCACTCGAGGATCATTCCGCTGATTGGTGGCCGGGGCATCCGGATTTGCCGCAAAGAATGCACGCCCTGGGCGTCGATGGAGACCTCGTCCTGGGCGAGGTGCACGCCTCGGCTCGACAAGTGGCTTCTCGGGCAGCGTCACCTGAGACATCACGGCCGTTTCAAGATCGATAGTTGCGGTGAGTGATGGTGGCGGCTTCAGCGTGTCGGATATGGACGAAGCTCCGTTGAGACCAGGTCTTTCCACGGAACTGGTTCAAACGGAGCTTCGTCGTGCCGCAGTCTGTCATCCCCACCACCGATCCAGCATCGTCGGCGACCGTCGGCGAGGCCTCGTTCACGCCTTCGTGTCACGGTCTGCTGGAATTGTTCCTCGCCGTTTCTGACGGCCGTTCGGACCAGGGCCGTGATCATCCGGTCGCGGTCGTGCTCGCGCTGGTCGCGGCGGCCACGGTAGCCGGTTTGAAGGGCTACAGCGCGATGAGCGGCTGGGTCGCCGACGTGCCCTGCCACATCCTCGACGGCCTGTACACGCGGGCCGAAGCCCGCCCGGCAGGGCGGCCATCACGCTCGACACTCTGGCGGGTCTGCACCGACACCGACACCGATGTCCTGGACGCGGTGATCGCCGAGTGGACCACCACCCAGCAGACCGCCACCAGCACCGACACCCCGATCCAGGTGCGCCTGGACGGCAAGACCGTCCGCGGCGCCGTCGACATCGACGGTGAACAACTGCACCTGCTGTCCGCTCTGGCCGGCCCACCGCACCAGGGATCAGCGGCCGTCGTCATCGCCCAAGCGCCGACCGACGGCGCCAAGACCCGCGAACCGGCCACCGCCCGTGCCCTGCTCGAGTCTCTCGACCTACGCGACGTCACGGTCACCGCCGACGCCCTGCACACCGTCAAAGCCACCGCCGAACTCATCCACCAGCAGGGTGGCCACTTCGTCCTACCGGTCAAAGAGAACCGGCACGCCCTGTTCGACGCCCTCGACGCCCTGCCCTGGACCGACACTCCGATCGGCCACGAGAGCACTGACACCGGGCACGGCCGCACCACCCGCCGCACCATCCGGGTCCTACCCACTCCACCCGGCCTGCCGTTCCCGCACGTCAAACAGGTCTGGCTGATCGAACGCTACGTCACCCACAGCAACGGCAAACAGTCCGCAGCCGCACAACTCGGCGTCACCAGCCACCCCGCCGAACTGGCCGGACCCGCCGAACTGGCCGCGTTCAACCGCGGCCACTGGGCCATCGAAACCCTGCACTTCATCAGGGACACCTGCTACCGCGAGGACCACTCCCACGTCCGCACCCGCTCCGGACCCCGCGTCCTCGCATCGCTACGCAACCTCGCCATCAACGCCCTACGCCTGGCAGGCCGCACCGACATCACCGAAGCCACCCGCTGGGCCAACCGCGACATGACCAGGCCATTCACCATCCTCGGTCTCACCAGATGATGTTGAAACGACCGTGCCTGAGACATCATGAGCGGATGGCCGGACCCGAAGCCGATTTTCACTACTACGAACCTGACGCGTTGACCTGGCTGCAAGGCTGGTACGCGACGCAATGCGATGGGGACTGGGAACACGAGTACGGCGTGTCGATCGAGACGCTCCAGTTCCATCCGTGCCGTTTCGGTAGTCGTTGTATCCGCATGGCGGCCACACGCAGCTCGACCTGAATGCCCATTCCCCTGATGACCCACGATACCGGGCTGGCGTCCTCATCTGCTTGATGAACGGTCAGCGATCCGGGCCGGGGACGGCAGTGCGGAGAACCAGGACGGTCAGGCCTCGGCCAGGTGATGGAGGCTCGGGGGAAGGTCCGCGTCAGCAATGTGGGCACGGATCATTTCAGTGAACAGATCGGGTTTCTCGCCGCTCCAGGCATGACCGACTCCGGGTACGACTCGCGCGTCGCCTCGCGCGAACCCCTTGGCCAGGAGCGGCAACGACCGCTGCACCATCTCGTTCTCGTCCGCTCCGGCGACGGCCAGCAGGCGGCACGGTGACGATCCCGCCTCGGCGGGGACCTCGAACACGGTGACCTCGTCACCGACTCGTGCGAAGGTCCCCCGCTTCACCTCCTTGGCCGCTCTCCGGTAGCCGGCGAAGTCCCCCGTGGGCACCTTGAGCGCCTTCGCGTTCGCGCGGATCATCGCCCCGGACGTGGCGAACGGGCCGATGATCCGGCCGGCCAGTCGCATCATCGTCGGATGAGCGAAGGGCAGCACGTTCACACCGCTGACGACAGCACTGCGCACCACGGCTGGTTCGTTCGCCGCGAGCAGCGCGGCTACATAGCCGCCGAGCGACAGGCCAACGATGTGAGCCCGCCTTGCCGCCGTACGGGATCTGATGAGCTCCGCCACCGCTTGCACAGTGTCGGCCAGCGACACCCAGGCTTCGTCGCTGCGCCCGTGGCCCGGCAGGTCGGGCACCAAAACATGGAATTCCTCCGCGAGCACCGGCGCTATCCGATGCCACATCCAACCGCTGGTACCCAATCCGTGCAGCAGGACCACGGCGTCGGAGTTGCCCCGACCTGACTCGTCCACAGAGGAATTCACAACCCGATCATCCACCCACCCGACCCAACTCCGCTCCCCCTGCTGTTCACCGAAGGCCATCCCCATTCGCCTCGCGTCGCCATGATCGGGTTCCCGGATCTGCTGCGATCTGATCGCTACCGGCCGTCACGGCTTACCGCATCGGCCAGCGCACACTCGTACCAAGGACAAAGCGCCTTGCCAGCTCGGGCAGGGCCTCAGCAGCTCTCGACGTAGCCGTCGCCGACGGCGGTAAGCGCCGGGCAGTATCCCGAAGCACCGCTGTCGCGACCGCGTAGGCGAACCGGGTCCAACACGCCGACGTGGCTGGTCCGGCGAATCAACGACCGTCGGAACACTCCGCCGCCACCGCACGAGCGAGGCCGCTCTACCGCGAACGCGTACGTCTGCCCAGGCTGTTGCACATATCGCAAAGGCGGTTCGGGCACCGCCCGAACGGATTCACGTTTTCCCAGGTCACTTGCCAGCCGCTGACCATCCCGTCCGGTCGGGATGCTGGCTAGACCCAGGCGCCCAAGTCGGTCAATTGCGGGCGCTGGCCACGGCGCCCAAGGGTGGCTAATGGCCTCGACCGGCTCGGCGGTTGATCTAACGGAACCAAAGAAGAGTCCATCGCCGTAATGCCCACCCGCGGCGGGACATGGTTGAACACCTTGTGGCTCGTCATCCAGAACCTCCCAGGGTGGGCTACAAAAGGAAACCCAGGCTCTCTCGGGCCGAGGACTCGGCGGCCTCCCGGGCGGCGCGCAGCGAGACCTGGTCGCGGTCGAGGCGGCCCGGCAGTGGGTCGTGCAGGCGCGGGGTCAGCGCGAGTGTGCTCAGACCGTTCGACCAACCGTCGCGGACCTGCTGCAACGTCTCGCGGTAGCGGTGCGGGCGGCCCCGGTAGGCGGCGGCCAGCTCGGGGTTAAGCCGCCGCAGGTAACGCTCGATCACCACGTCGGCGGCGCCGTAGCCGGGCTGGGTGCCCGGCGGCCGGGTCGCCAGCACGATCGCGTGGGTGGCGCCGCGGGCGGCCGCGGTCACCACCGGCACCGCCTCCACGATGCCGCCGTCCAGCCAGCGGCGACCGCGCCACTGGACCGGCTCGCCGGCCAGCAGCGGCAGCAAGCCGGAGGCGTGCAGGCTGTTGATCAGGTCGTCGCGGTCGGCGAAATCGGTCAGGGCCTCGGCGCGCCCGGTCTCCACGTCGGTGGCGACCATGACGAGGCGGCCGGCCCAGTCGGTGCCGGCGGCGGATCCGATGTTCAGCAGGTGGTCGACGTGCTCCACGATGCGGGAACCGTCGATCACCGGGCGGCCGCGGGCGAGCCGGCGCATGTCGATGAACTCCGGGGAGGCGAAGACTTCCGCGTACGATTCGGCCATCGCGCCCGCCGCGCCCACGGCCAGGGCCGCCGCGTTGACGGCACCGGCCGACGTGCCGACGATCATGTCGACGGTGTCGAGGATGCCTTCGCGCTCGATCACCGCGGCCATCGAGGCGGAGATGATGCCGCGCATCCCGCCACCTTCGATGACCAGGGCGATCGTGGCGCCGTCGTCGTTGTCACCGGTGCGGCGGCGGTCGGTGAGGACCTGCTGGATGGTCGGGGTGCCGATCCTGCCCAATCGTACGGCCGCAGCTCTTGTCGCCTTTGCCTCTTTCTCCTGCTGGGCCGGTGGGACGGTCTGCTGCGGCACCGCCCTAATGCTGCCCTGCGCGACCGCGACCAGGGTCTCGGTGCCGTCGTCGGCGACCGCGTGCACCTCGCAGCGGCAGGACGCACGGCGGCCGGAGACACTGACGACCAGGCCCTGCGCCCGCAACGTGCGGCCGACGGCCGGGGCGAGGTAGTCGATGGTCAGGCCGGAGGTGACCACGTCCGGCCCGAGCGCCGCCCCGCCGGCGAAGGAGAGCGCGGTGTCGGCGGTGTAGGCGACGATCCCGCCGTGCACCGCCCCGCGCTGATTGGTGATCTCCGGCCGGATGTCCAGTTCGACGACGGCGCTCTGCTGGCCGAAAGAGATCAGCCGGGTGCCGAGCATCCGGGTCACCGACTGGTCGGCCAGCACCCGCTGCGCGGTGGCCAGCATGGACGATGTGCTCACGAGATTCCTCCGGACGTGGACAGGTTGTCGTGATGGGCGCCGAGTGCCCGGAAACAGAACGACCGGATCCCCTCGATCGCATCCTCCTGCTCCTCGGGTGACGGTGGCGGGCTGTCCGGGCGGATCCAGCCGACCAGGGCCTCGGAAACCGCCCCCATCACCGCGCTGGCCGCCAGGCGCGCGTCGGTCGGCACGAAGATCCGGCTGGCCAGGCCGTCCCGGATGATCTGCTCGCCGAGGTCGGTGTAGCAGCGGCGATACCGCAGGCGTTCGGCCTCGACCACCGGGCTGACCGGCTCGAACAGCAGCGCCCAGGCCATCCGGCGGCCGTGCAGCGCCCGCCCGCTGAAGATCCGGATCAGCTCGCCGAGCCGCTGCCGGGCGTCCCGGCCCGGGTCGGCCACCGCCTGGCGCACCAGGTCGACCTCGTGGCTCGCGGCGCTGCGGAACACTTCGGCGAGCAGCCGGTCGCGACTGTCGAAATACGAGTAGACCGACCCGACGCTGGCCTGACATCGGCCGGCGATCGCGGCGACAGTGGCGGCCTTGAACCCGTCGGCGGCCACCAGTGCTCGGGCCGCGCGCAGGAACCCGTCCCGCTTGTCTTCCGCGTTCTTCCTGGTCAGCGCGGTCGGCCGATAAGGCATCCGGGTGGCCCCCAAGCTCTGAATCCTGATTCAGAGCAAGGTTATGTCTTCCGCTCGGCCCGGCGGCCCCCACTGAGTCCCGGATCACGCCCGGTTGACCCCGGCCACTCTCGGGCATGGACACCGGCATGACCCAGCCGAAGAAGCGACCCAGGCTGATGACCGTCGACGGCGTCGTCTACCGCTGGCGCATCCGCCGTCGTCCCGCCATGCGCGGCCCGCTCGCCTTCGCCATCGAACGTGCCGACCGCCGCGGCACGGTCCTGCTGGCCGCCGTCCCCACCGACGGCGCCACCCCGCCCCCGGTGCCGGTCCTGGTGGCAGCGGTGATCCGCCAGGCGCGCGCCTCGGGCTGGCGCCCGGACTCCCCCGGCCCGGCCTTCCCCCTGACGGTCGACCCGAGAGCCTGGGCCCACTGACCCCGGCACAAGATTCGCCGAATCTCCACCACAAAACCGACAGCCACCATGCCGTACGGGCGACCCGCCATGCCGGGCGCAGGAAGTTCACGAGATCAACGCCGGATTTGCCAGGTCTTCCCCACGACTGCAGTCACATAGAGTCGCCATTCATTGACTCATAGCTATCCAAGCCCCAGGTGGTGGCTCCCGTGACTGCACGCACACACCCGACGAACTGCGCCAACGCCAAGAATCCCGGTTGCCGTTGCAGCTATTGCCTGGGCGCCCTGCACGGCTGGCAGGGCTGGACGAGACTGGCCCGGGCACCCCGGCATGAACGCGACGTCCGGCGCCGGGACCTCGTCGACGGGCTGGGCTGGACGAAACGCGGCACGCTACGCGCGACCCGCCGCAACCGCGCCATCCACATCGATCTGGTACGGCTGGGACTGGCCGGCACCCACGCCGATCAAGCCGGGCACCGCGATACGACAGACATCGATCACGTCGACGACCTCGGGACCAGGCTGATGGCGGAGACCTGGCCCGACGTAGCGGACGAGATCGACAAAGCCGCTCCGGACCGGGACACCGCGAAACAGATCAAGAAGACCCTGGCCGATCACGCCTGGTGCACCCTCCTGGTGGCGCTGGTCAAAGGTCTGGAGCTCATCGAGACGCTGTCCGGGCGGCTCCGCCTCTTCATCAGGGAGCAGGTCCTCGCTCGTCTGGCCGGGCCACTCGGCACCCTCGCCGCAGCCGTCACCGACATCCTGATCAACCAGGTGTGGGCGGCACTCATCGACCTCTCCCCGCTGGGTGAGCAGTCATTGCGCGCTCTACGGATCCTGGCCCTCTTCGCCTGCCCGTCGGTCGAGAGCCATCCCGACGTCTACCGCCATGCCGTCCGGCCGCTACTGGAGGACGGAACGACGCTGATCTCGGAGGAGGTCAAGACCGCCACTCTGGAGTTGTTCGCGTCGTTCTGGGCCAGGAGGGCACCGGAAGCACTGGCCTGAGAGAAGTCGCCGACGGGATTGCGGTGGGCCGTCGGTTGTAATAGAAATTGTTACCATGGCGGCGAACAGCAGGGTGACGATCGCGGCGCATGCGCTGGCGTGGCTGGAGCTGGCCCGGCGGCGGGGGCGTCCGTCACTCACGTCCGACGAGGTGGCGGCCAGCGTCAACACCCATCCGGTGATCCTGCGCCGCAGTCTCAGCGACCTTCGGCGCGCCGGGCTCGTCACCGCCCGGCGCGGGACGGGGGCCGGGTTCGCCCTGGCCCGGCCCGCTACGCAGATCACCGTGCTGGACGTGTGGGCGGCCGTCGAGGCGGAGCCGCTGCTGGCTCTGCATCACACCGAACCCAACTTGGAGTGCCCGGTGGGTGCCGGCATCCGGCCGGTGCTGGCCGATGTCTACGACGAGGCGACGGCGGCGTTCCGGGCGAGTCTGGCCCGGCAGACCATCGCCGGCGTACTGGAGAGGATCTTGACGTGATCGTGGAGCTGCGGCAGTACACGTTGCGACCGGGCCGCCGGGACGAGCTGATCGAGTTGTTCGACCGGGAGTTCGTCGAGTCGCAGGAGCAGCTGGGCATGATGGTGCTGGGCCAGTTCCGGGACCTGGACCGGCCGGACCGGTTCGTCTGGCTGCGCGGCTTCGCCGACATGACCGCCCGCCGGAAGGGGCTGCAGGACTTCTACAGCGGTCCGGTGTGGGCAGAGCACGGCCCGGCCGCCAACGCCACGATGATCGACTCCGACGACGTCCTGCTGCTGCGCGCGATCACCGCACCACCTCAAAGATCAAGAGACACGATCCAGGGCGGCCTGCTGTACGTCACCGCATGGTTCCGTGACCACCGGTTCGATCCGGAGTTCGCCGATCGGGTGCCCGGCGCGGTGGCCGCCTTCACCACCGAGTACGCCGTGAACGACTTCCCCGCACTGCCGATCCGCGAGGGTGAGCACGTCCTGGTCTGGATCACCCGCGACCCGGTGGACGTCACCGCACCGGACGGCGTGCGCGTCGAGCGGCTGCGGCTGTCCCCGACGAGCCGGTCGGCGTTACGCGGCTGACAGGCTGCTCAAGTAGCGGCGCAGGTGCCGGGCTCCGGTCCCGAGGTCGGCGGCCGGCACCCCACTGACGATCTCGTTGCGGTGACGGGCCCGGGTGATGGCCACGTTGAGCCGCCGGCGGTCCGCGGCCCGGTCCGCCGGGCCCAGGTCGGGGCCGACCGCGACGATGACGACATCCCATTCCTCACCCTGGGCCTGGTCGACGCACCTGATGTCGAGGCCGTCGTGTTTCACCGCGTCCTCGATCGCGGCGGCCTGCGCCTCGGAGAGGGTGATCACCCCGAGGGTGAGGTGCGGGCGGGTGGCCAGGTGAAACGCGATGCGTTCGGCGGTTCCGGTGGTGGTGTCGGTGACCGGGAACAGTTCCACCCCCGGGACACCGTCGCCGGTGTGCACCGGCAGCAGCCGGCCCTCGTAGAACGAGCTGTTGGCGAAGGCGATCAGGTCCGGGCGCCGGGAGCGGTAGTGCCGGCGCAGGCCGAGGACCCGGAACGCCGGGGAGTCGGCCATCACGTCCAGGATCGACACCGAACCGGCAGTCGCCGGCGGCAACTGCTCCCGGTCACCGACGACGATCACCGACGTGCCGTGGTGCACGACCGCGGCCGCGGCTCCGGGGGTGATCAGGCCGGCCTCGTCGACGATGACGACGTCGAAGTTCAGACCGGGCGGCAGGTGCCGGCTGACGTCCGCGGGCGTGCTCAGGAAGCAGGGCTTGAGGGCCTGACTGTGGTTGCGGGCGTGTTCGAGCAGTAGCCGTACCGGCAGATGGTCCTTGGTCTTCGTCGCCTCCCGGCGGATCACCGCGGCCTCGATCAGGTTGTCGCGGGGCCGCAGCTCGTTGCAGGCGGCGATGATCCGGGACGCCGCGGCGGTATGCGCCCGGCCGGGCACACCGGTCTCGTCAAGGCGCTGATGGTCGGCCCAGGCCTGCAGGACCGCGCGTTCCACGACCCGCGGCACCTGAGCGGCCGGCACCCGCTCGGTGACACAGAAGTCGACGACGCTGTCCAGGTCGAGGTCGGCACGGGCGGCGCGGTATTCGAACCACTCGTCCTGCCCGGTGGGGTCGGCCCGTAACCCGGCGATCAGCAGGCCCGCACCGGCGTACTCGTCGAGTTCGGCACGCATGTCGGCCTGCCGGCCGGGGTCGAATGCGGCGAGCAGTTCGATCCGGGCGTCGTCCCACTGCCGGACGAGCTGCCCGAACTGCGGGGTGGACACCACGCTCTGCAGCGCGTCGGCCTGCACCGGGGTCAACGGCTGGTCGAAGCCGCTGGCACCGGACCGCATCCGCGACGCCCAGTCCACGGCGGCACTGACCGTGGTGATGGCGGTGTGCTCACCCCGGTAGAGCGGACCCAGAACCGCGGCGTAGTCGGCGGCCCGAGACTGCAGCCGCTCGTAGGCGGCGTCGATCGTGGCACGAGCGTCCACCAACTGATAGGCCTCGTCGACGGTCAGGTCCCGGTTGGTCGCCTCACTGGCGATGGTGGCCGCGGTGGCGGCCGCCCGCAGCGGCGCCTGATGTGCGCGCAGCCAGGCGGCGACGTCGAGGATCGGGAAACGGACCAGGTCGGGCCGGGCCGCCGGGTTCGGTTCGGGCGCCAGCCGGGCCCGCCACTCCCGCATCCGGGTCCGGGTCCGGGCCGCGACGGCGAGCGCCACGTCGTCCGGGCCGGCGTCGCGGGCGATGTGGTTGGCGAGAGTGCCGAGGTCGGGGGTGCGGGCCCGCTGGATCGCCATCGCGGCCACGGCGAGCGCCCGGTTGATCCGGTCGAAGTCGGTGGTCCGGCCGTAGTAGTAGGCGCCGAGGACGGGTGCGTGCCGGGACTCGGCGGCGGCCAGGGCGGCGGCGGCCCGGCTCCAGGCCAGTGCCAGGTGCAGGTTCTCGCGGGCGGTCTCCGGGTCGACGTCCTCGTGGGTGACGTCGGCGAGGGTCCGCCGGTCGGCGCGGTAGGAGGGGCTGAACCGTTTCAGGCCGCGGTCGTCGGCGAGCCGGTGGGCCAGCCCTTCGACGTCGGCGCCGGGCAGGGCCGGGGTGAAGTACAGCTCGGCCGCCGCTTCGGCCTCCTTGAGCGCGACGATCGTGGCGAACAGGGTCTGCATGGCACGGCCCGCGGTGGTGTGCCCGTCGATCGACAGCCAGGAGCGTTCCGGCCGTTCCGGAGCGTGCGCCAGGTCGATGACGGCCAAGGTGGAGTCGGCGTCGGCGAACGACACGACCGGCGGCAGGCCCATCATCACGGCCAGGCCGTTCAACGACCGGGCGGCGGCCTCCAGCATCTCGGCGTCCTGCTCGAAGTAGGCGGCCAGGGAGGCGGCCTGATGCGAGGTCAGCGACCCGATCCGGATCGGCGCGACGGGCAGACTGTCCAGGGCTGAGGTGTGCAGCACCGGGACGACGTCGGTGGTCGGCAGCCCGGCCCACGGCGCGGAGGCGGCCCGGCCGGCCTGTTCCTGCATCCCGGCGAGGTCGCGCAGGTCGGCGGCGAGCCGGTCCACGGTGGCGCGGACCTCGTCCAGGCCGGTGTCGGCGGTCAGCCAGTGGTCGGGCACGTTGTCGGGTCGTTCGGCGGCCTGGGCCAGCAGCCGGGCGAGATCGGGCACCTGCCGCAGCCGGCCGATGTCGAAGGCATCGGTCAGCCGGGTGTGCGGGATGGCGACGCCGGAGAGGGCGTCGAGGGCGGACCCGGCCGCGTACAGGCGGGCGTCCAGCGAACCGCGGGAGGTGACTCCCCGCCAGGCGAACGCGCGGCCCTCGGCGGCGGGCCGCCAGTTGCGGGCCAGGGCGGCGGCGTCGGCGCGGATCGCGGCGAGCCGGTCCGGGGTCAGTGCGGCCGGGTCGAACCCGGTGGCCGGTGCGGCGGGTACGTCACCCAGGCCGGCGATCAGGTCGGCGACCTGCCGCGGTGACAGGCCCAGGGGCTGGCGCGGCAGGTCGTCGGTGCCGGTCTCGCCGGGTGCGGCCGGCACCGTCTCCAGCGCCCGGCCGAGTACCGTGGCGACCTGCCGGCGGGTGGCGTGCCGCGAATGCAGGTCCAGCAGGTACGGCCCGAGCCCGGCGTCGTGCAGGCGGTGCCGGACGCTGTCCAGGGCGGTGGTCGTCCCGCCGACGAACAGGACCCGTTTCCCGGCGTGCAGCAGGGCCCCGATCATGGTGGCGACGGTCTGTGACTTGCCGGTGCCGGGCGGGCCGTCGAGAGCGAACGACCGGCCGGCCAGAGCGGCGGCGACGGCGGCCCGCTGTTCCGAATCGGTGTCCAGCACGAGCGGAACCGATTCGGGCAGCGGTTCGTCGGTGAAGGTGAATGCCGGGGTGCCGGTGGTCAGACCGCGGATCACCGGGTGGGCCGCGACCCGGGTCTCGTTGTCGAACAAATCCCGGCCGACCGTCGCCTCACCGACCGGGAAGCAGGCGAGCACGACCTGGTCGACGGCCCCGGTCTCGGTGAGCAGTTCCGGGTAGGGCAGGTCCGGCAGGTCCAGTGCCGGGTTGGCGATCGGGTCGCCGCCGGTGTGCCGCAGTGCCGGCGGGCCGCCCGGGACGAGTTCGACCGGGACCAGCAGCAGCGGGCTGGTGTGCCGGATCCCGTCGTCGCCGGTCCAGGTGCGGAACCCGAACGCCAGATACAGGTCGTGGCCGGAGCGACGCCGCAGGTCACGCACGGTGGCGGTCAGGTCGGCGCGGGACAGGTCGGTGGAGATCGCCTCGTCGTCGAAGCCGGGGTCACCGGCGGGCTGCAGCCGCAGGGTACGCCCGGCGTCCAGCGCGGTGCGGACGTCCACGCCGTGCGGGCGCAGGATCCGGACCGTGCCCCCGGTGCCGAGTGTGAAGTCGAGCAGAGGGTCGGTTCCGGCGATTCTGATCAGGCTGTCCCGCCAGTGGCGCACGGATGCCTGCGATGAAGGTGCGGAGGTGGCGTCACTGTTCATGGCGATCCACTCCGACGTTAGGGGCTGCGCTGAGTCTCCCACTCCATCATCCGGACGATCTTGAGAACGTACGGATGACCCGGTCAGGCCCGGTAGGCGAGCACCAGCTGTAGCTCGAACCGAATCCGGGGGTCGTCCAGGTCGTCTCCGAGCAACTCCCGGAGGCGGTTCAGCCGGTAACTGACCGTCTGGGGGTGCACGAACAGCTCGCCGGACACCGCCGTACGGGAGCCCCAATGCCGCAACCAGCTGGAAAGGGTGACCAGAAGGGCCTCCCGCTGACTGTCGCGCAGCCCCGTCAGGGGTGCCAAGCGGCGGGCGGTGAGCACGGCGAGGGCGCCGGGTTCGCCGCGCAGCGCCAATGTCGCGAAATGATCATCGACGAAGACCGGCACCGGGCCCGGCCCGACCAGTTCGGCGGTCCGCTCGGCCAGACTGACCGCCTGCGGGACCTCGGTCCAGTTCAGCGCCGGGCCGACGACCGCGGCCCGGTCGTGCAGAGCCTCGGCGAGAGCCGGCCGGTCCGCGCGCGGGCCCGCCCGCAGCAGCAGGACCGCGTCGCGGCCACGTTCGGCGACCACCCCGTCCGCGCCGAACCGGAACCGGGCGTCGCGGGCCTGGTCGGCGGGGAGCAGCACCGGCACGATCACGCCGATCGACGGCCAGCCGATCCCGGCGGCGGCCTCCCGCACCACATCCGGTGAACTTCCGCCGCGCAGCAGCAGGTCCGCCACCTGGCGGCGCCGCCGGTCGCCCTCACCGGCCTGTTCCCGCAGCTGGCGGGCCAGGCCGTCGGTGCAGGCCGCGGCCAGCTCGTCGATGAACGTGTTGGTGGCGTCGGACAACTCGACGACCTCGGCGACGCTGACGGCGCGCTGTTCGTCGAGGGCGCCGGTGGCGGTGCGCAGCAGCAGGCGGCCGGCGATCCGCAGTGACGCGAGCAGGGTCTCCGGGCCGCGGTTCTCCCGCGCCTCGGCGGCGCCGAGGGCCACGAACACCTCCCGGATGCGCGGGGGCAGGGCCGGTTCGTCGGTGCCGGGCAGATCCAGGAAACGATCAAGAGCGACCTGCACGGCGGTACGGACGTCGCGCTCGAACTTGTCTCCTTTCTCATCTTCCGCGGAAAAAACGCTGATTGCCGATGCTATGTCGCGAACCGCGTCGGGCAGTCGGGGGCGCATCGCGGCGGCCAGGTCGGCGGGGACATGGAACCACGGCGGCTTTATCACGGGGTGATAAGTCACGGCCTGATTCTTGCTGATTGGCGGACGATGCTTCGTCCCCGGGTCAGGACGACGATGGTGGCGGTAAGGCCCCTGGAGACTCACGGACGGATCCGCTTGATGAAATACCGCCTCTCGCGCCAGCACGTCGTCGACATGTGCCGGACCATGCTCGATCGCGGCTACCTGAAGGCGACCGAGGGCAACGTCTCGGTGCGGATCCCCGGGCACAAGCTGTATGCGGTCACCCCCAGCAACTACGACTACGACAAGATGCGCGTCGACGACATCTGCATCGTCGACTTCGACGGCAAACACGTGCCCGACCCGGACGGCGCCGGCGGTCTGGTCCCGTCGATCGAGTGCGGCATGCACGCCAACGTCTACCGCGAGCGCCCCGACGTGAACGCGATCGTGCACACCCACCAGCCGTTCGCCTCCGCCCTCGCCTTCCTGCGCAAGCCGATCCCGGCGCTGACCGACGAGCAGGTCCGCTTCCTCGGCAAAGAGGTGGCGATCATCGACTACGCGCCGTCGGGCACCGGCTTCCTGGCGAAGAACGTGCAGAAGAAGGTCGCCAGCGGCGACAACGCGTTCATCATCGCCAACCACGGTGTGGTGGCGCTGGGCACCGACCCGGACCGGGCGGTGTTCAACATGGCGCTGCTGGAGAAGGTGTCGATCGCCTATCTGATGGCGCTGACGTCCGAGGCCGGCAAGGTCTACACGATTCCGGACACGATCCGGGAGATCGCGTTCAGCAAGCTGCGCAAGGACGAGAAGCGGATCGCCGCGCAGATCACCGAGGCCGTCGAGCCCATCCGGGTGCCTGCCGAGGAGGAGCCGGTTTCCTCCGGCGCCGTCGCGGTGCCCGCGGAGTCTGCCTCCAGTGCCGATCTCGGCTACGCGATCACCGAGTACCTCGACGTCGACGACACCATGCGCCGCCTCAAGGCCCTGGTCGCGCAGCCGTTGCGCGGGCTGCGCCACGACGCGCTGCTGGACACGCTGAACTACTTCGACACCAAGTGCACGGCGTCCAAGGAGATCACCGACCGGGCGAAGAAGTTCATCCCCGGCGGCGTCCAGCACAACCTGGCCTTCAACTACCCGTTCCCCCTGGCGGTCGACAAGGCCGAGGGCGCTTATCTGACCGACCGCGACGGCAACGTCTACATCGACTTCCTGCAGGCCGGCGGCCCGACCATCCTGGGCAGCAACTACGCCCCGGTCAACGAGCGCGTCGCCGAGGTGATCAAGGAGTCCGGGCCGGTCACCGGCCTGTTCCACGAGTACGAACTGAAGCTCGCCGAGATCATCAATCAGTACATGCCGCACATCGAGATGTACCGGTCGCTGGGTTCGGGCACCGAGGCCGTGATGGCGGCCGTTCGGGCGGCGCGGGCGCACACCGGCAAGAAGATGGTGATCAAGGTCGGTGGGGCGTACCACGGCTGGTCCGACACCGTCGTCTACGGGCTGCGTGTGCCCGGCAGCTTCCGGATGAACGCCAAGGGCATCCCGTTCGGTGCCACCGGCCGCACCCGGGAGGCGTTCCCGCACGATCTGGGCGCCCTCAAACGCAAGCTGATCGAGAACCGGGCCCGCGGCGGCACTGCGGCGATCATCGTCGAGCCGCTCGGCCCGGAGTCCGGCACCCGCCCGGTGCCGAAGGACTTCAACGCGAACGTGCGCAAGCTGTGCGACGAGTTCGGCGCGATGCTGATCTTCGACGAGGTGGTGACCGGGTTCCGGACCGGACTCGGCGGTGCGGCGGGCTACTTCGGTGTCACGCCCGACCTGACGGTCTTCGGCAAGGCGGTCTCCGGCGGTTACCCGATGGCCGGTGGTGTCGGCGGCAAGGCCGGGGTGATGTCGGTGTTCGGCTCCGGCCTGGACGGCAAGAGCGGCGCGCACATCCAGGTCGGCGGCACTCTGTCGGCCAACCCGCTGTCCTGCGCGGCCGGGTATTTCGCGATCCAGGAGATGGCCCGCACCAACGCGCCGGTGATCGCCGGTAAGGCCGGTGACCGGCTGACCCGCGGCCTGCAGAAGCTGATCGACAAGTACGGCCTGCCGTACGTCGCCTACAACCAGGGCTCGATCGTGCACCTGGAGTGCAGCGGCGTCATGCTGCTGGACATGCGCAACCCGGTCAAGCTGTTCAAGGAGAACAAGGGCCGCAAGAACCTGATGGAACAGATGGGCGCCGCGTACGCCGCGCACGGCATCATCACCCTCGCGGGCTCGCGGATGTACACGTCGATGGCCGACACCGACGAGGTCATCGACGACGCCCTGTCCCGGTTCGACCAGGTGTTCGCGCAGGTCGAGGGAGTCTGACGTTGACCATCGCGCCGCAGGTCCTGGCGATCGACCTCGGGACGTCGGGGATGAAGGCCGCGCTGGTCGCGGCCGACGGGACCGTCACCGGCTGGGCCGAGCGGCCGGTGCCGTTGATCGTGATTCCCGGCGGCGGGGCCGAACAGGACCCGGTCGCCTGGTGGGACGCCCTGGCCGAGGTGGTCGCCGACCTCGGCCGGGCGTTCCCCGAACACCTGCGGGCGGTGACGACGATCTGCTCCTCGACGCAGGGCGAGGGCACCATCGCGGTGGACGCCGACGGTAACCCGCTGACCCACTGCATCAGCTGGCTCGACATGCGTGGGGCAGGGCACCTGCGGCGGCAGTTCGGCGGCTGGCCGTCGTACGACGGTCTGTCGGTCCGCCGGATCGCGCAGTGGCTGCGGCTCACCGGCGGGATGCCCTCGGTGACCGGTAAAGACCCCGCCGCGCACATGCTGTTCATCCGTGACGAGATGCCGGACGTTTACGAAAAGACCAAAACCTTCCTCAACGTCCTCGACTGGATCAATCTGAAGTTGACCGGCCGCACGGTGGCGACCGTCGATTCGATCCTGACCTCGTGGGTGACGGACAACCGGAAGGCCCCCTCCATCCGGTACTCCCCCGCGTTGGTCTCCGCCAGCGGGATCGACGCCGACAAGTTCCCGCCGATCGTGGCCTGCACCGAGGTGATCGGCACGCTGGCCCCCCGAGCGGCCGATCACCTCGGTCTCCCCCGCGACATCCAGGTCGTCGCCGGGGCCATCGACAACACTGCGGCCGCCATCGGGGCGGGCACGACCGCCGACAACGAGACCCATCTCTACCTGGGCACCTCGTCGTGGATCGCCGCGCACGTGCCGCGCAAGAAGACCGACATCACCACCGGGATCGCGTCCATCCCGTGCGCGATCCCGGACCGCTACCTGATGACCGCGCTGCAGGCCACCGCGGGCGCCAACCTGACCTGGCTCCGCGACAAGATCGTCGAGTTCGACGACCCGATCGTCAGCGCCGGCCACGTCAGCCGCGACGAGGGCACCATCTTCGACGCCTTCGACAAGATCATCCCGATGGTTCCGGCCGGCGCCAACGGGGTCCTCTACACCCCTTGGTTGTACGGGGAACGCGCTCCCGTGGATGACCCGCACCTGCGGGCGGCGTTCCTGAACATCTCCCTCGACACCAACCGCTCGGACCTGCTGCGCGCGGTGTTCGAAGGTGTCGCCCTGAACACCCGCTGGCTGGCGAAAGCGGTCGACAAGTTTCTGGGCACCCCGGTGTCGTCGATGGTGATCACCGGCGGCGCGGCCCGCTCGGACTCGTGGTGCCAGATCTTCGCAGACGTCCTAGGCGTGGAGATCCGCCGCGACGCCAGCCCCGTGACCGTCAACGCCCGGGGCGCCGGCTGGATCGGCGCCGTCGGCACAGGCTGGATCTCGTTCGCCGACATCCCGGCCCTGACCCGCAACGATCACGTCTTCAGTCCCGGCCCCGACCACACCCGCTACCTGGAGATCTACGACATCTACCAGGACTTGCACAAACGCTTGGCGCCGGTCTACCGCCGCCTGAACCGGCAGACCTGAACCGGCCCGGGGTGATCGGCCGCCACCGGCCACCCCGGGCCCCACCACCCACGGCCGACCCTTCCCACTCCCCGCACCGTCACACCCAGCCCCGGTCTGCCCTAGCCTGGACTGCCCGCCTGCTTGGCCTGCCTGCCCCGGGCCCGCCTGCTTGGCCTGCCTGGCCTGCCTGGCCTGCCTGCCTGGCCATGCTTCTCCCGGCACGCTTGGGCCCAGCCCTCCTTGGCCTGGCCCGGCTTGTCGCCGCCCGTTCGATATCCGCTCGCCTTCGACCGTCTGAATTCGCCCGCGCCTTCCCACCGGCACTGCGATCGACGGCACCACACCACCAGCGCGACCAACACCGCCCGCGCCGCCCGCCGATCACACGACCTGATCAGCGCCGTGAAAAGCATTTACCCGAGAACGCACAGCAGGGAATGCGGCTACCTGAATCCGACAAGCGCCAAGATCACTTCGTTGGGGAGCGGCCACTTCTCCGGTTGAGAGGGTTAGACAGTTTGGCACAAAATTCTTCTTACAGTTTCCTGTTGGACTGCGGAAAAATTACATGTATGAGCCAGCCAGCGTTGTTCAGCGTCGCCGGAATGCGTGACCGCACCAAGGCTAAGAACTACTCTCCCAGTAGGGACGAGTTCCGTCGAGACCACGCGATACGGCGCGCATGGGGCCTTCAACGTCGCCACACCGAGAAACTCCACCGCATCCGTGAAAGCAACTCCATGCCCCTTTCTCCCGAGGACCGAGAGTGGCTGGCCTCTCTCACGCCCCGCACCCCGAACGCCCCTGCACCTCCGCGGAATTCGCACGCACCGGTGCCACTAAAGCCCGATCCAGACCCCGAACCGGAGCCGGAGCCGGAGCCGGAACCGGAGTCCTGGCCGAAGCCGAAGCTTGGGCCGAAGCCCGGGCAGGAACCGGAACTGAAGCCTGGGCAGGAACCGGATCCCAAACCGAGGCCGGGACCGGATCCCAAACCAGGACCGGAACCAGATCTCAAGCCGGAGCCGGAACCAGATCCGGGACCTGAGCTGGTGCTGGAGGCCAGCCGGGAGGTCGGGGCGGAGCCTCTGGCCTGCGGCGCGGCATCCACTGGTCAGCCGGTGGCCATGGCGGTGGCGACGACTTCGGGCTCGGTGCTGCAGTCCGCGGTTTCCGACCGGCGACCGGTTGGCGCGGATATGCGAACAAAGATCGTTCCCGCGCAGATCAGGCCTGTGGCGGGGACGCCGCTGCTTCGATCGGGACAAGGTGGGCTTTTATTGAATGATTATGGTGGCGGCCAGGCGCCGGTCACCGTAACACTCGACGCATTTCCGGGCGGCCATGTCCGCGGTGGTCACCGTGCGATGGCCGAGATGCAAAAGTTCGAATTATCGTTGGACTCTCCGCATTTTTTGCCAGGGTTTCCGAGAATGTTTACATCAAAGGTGATCGGAGAAGTTTATAGCCTACATGCGCGGAGTCGTGTCCGGACAATTGATGTTGCACCAATTCCGAGCCGAGCCGCCGTAATCTATCTCGCCGTGATGGTGAAGAAGCTAAATCATCGCCATGGCGGCCAGTCCCGGAAAGGCCCCGCGGCACATCACCGTCGGGCCGCTGATGAACGCCGCCGCGTCCCGAAGATCAGATGTCGACACACGACCCACCAACCGGCAACCGGCAACCGGCAACCGGCAACCGGCAACCGGCAACCGGCAACCGGCACGAGTGAACCAGCCCGTTGTCGTGGCCGGACGATAACCCTTGAACATCTGGCGTTGCGGCCGCGATCGCCGCTCGGGGCTGGCCTCGGCAGCTTCAGGCTGATGGCACTGGGTGGGTGGCCGGTGGGATGGCGGCTGTGGTCAGGCGGTTGCGGCCGGCGCTCTTGCTCTCGTAGAGCAGCTTGTCGGCCAGGTTTACCAGGTCGTCGGGGGTTTCGGCCTGGGTGGGGACGGTGGCCAGGCCCAGGGACACGGTCACTGTGATCACCTCGGTGGGGCTGATCACCACACCGGTGCGCATGATCTCGACGCGGAGGCGTTCGGCGGTGGTGACCGCGGCGGTGTGGCTGGTGCGGGGTAGCAGGACCGCGAACTCCTCGCCGCCGTAGCGGGCCACGATGTCGCCGTCGCGGACTGAGGCGCGCAGCCGGTTCGCGATCTCGGCGAGGACACGGTCGCCGGCGGTGTGGCCGTAGGTGTCGTTGACCCGTTTGAAGTGGTCGACGTCCAGCAGGATCATCGACAGTGGTTCGCCGCCCCGGTTGGCGCGGGCGCATTCGGTGCCGAGGATCTCGTTGAGGTAGCGGCGGGTGTGCAAACCGGTCAGAGTGTCGGTGATCGCGGCCCGGCGCTGCTCCTGGACCTGGCCGGCCAGTCTGGCCACTACCAGCAGGAACAGCACCGCGCAGCAGCCGGCGACGAGCAGCACGTGCGGACGGCCGCCGGTCAGGTGCTGGACGGCCAGGGTCAGCGGGGCGAGCATCGCGGCGCCGGCGAGCAGGGCGAGGCGGCCCACCGAGACGGTCTCCCCGGAGGTGACTCCCCGTTCGCCGAGCAGCCGCATCGACGGGTGTGTCCCGGCGAGCCCGAGTAGGACCGCCGCGGCGATCCAGGACGCCTCCAGGCCCCAGCCGTAGTCGTACCGGCCATGCAGTAGTTGGATCGTGTACCAGGTGTCGGCGCCGCAGTAGACCAGCAGGTAGACGCCGAAGAGCCGCAAAGACGGCAGGTTCAGGCCGCCGCCGAGCATCAGGCTCAGGCCCAGTACGAGTAGGAGCAGGTCACCGACGGGGTAGGCCATCGACTCGATGACCAGCAACAACGGTGTGGCGGCACCGGACATCGCCCGCCGGACCGGATCGATCACGAACACCCAGCTCACCAGGGACACCGATACCGCCACGATGGCGCTGTCGATGATCGCCGGCAGGGGACGGCCCGGGATCCGCCGCCGGATCAGCATGATGAGACCGGCCGCGATCAGCGGGAACCGCAGCAGGTAGGGCAGGTTCACCCACTGCATCTCGGGCAGCGGGCCGAACAGCGCCGGGTACAGTGTGAGCAGGAAGTCGCCGACGGAGTTCAGCCCGGCACCGGCGGCGATCAGCACCCACGGCAGCCGGGCGACGGGCCGGTGCTGCCGGAGTCCGAGCCAGATCGCCAGGACGGCTGACGCGGTCCCGGCGACGAACACCGCCTCGGTCACCACCGGGGGCGCGCCGGACAGCACCGCGCCCAGATGCGCGAGGATCAGGGACACCCCAGCGAGGACCGGCCACCGGATCCACGCGGTCGGCCGGTGACCCAGGCTGATGAGTGTCATGGGATCCATGATCGGGCCGCCGGGTTGCAGCGGGGGTTGCCATCCGGTTCCCGGTCACAGAAACCTGGCTGGACGCGAATCACCGCCGAACCGGCGACGCCGAAAGAACCGCTGAACCCACCACGCCGGAGAACCGCGGGCGGCAGGCTGTTCGAGAGCGACGGGCCTTAAGTTGATCATGATGGCAGTTGATCGTGAGGACGCTGCCGAGCGAAGACGCTGCCGATCCAAGAGGAGTCCGATGGTTCACCGCACCACCACCGGCCCCGCCCTGTTCCGCGGCCTGACCCGGCGACGCCTGGGCCGCCGGGACGCACTGCGGATCGGCGGCCTGTCCGCGTTCGGTGCGACCCTCACCGCGTGCGGCGTGGCCGGTACCGGACGGCCGGAGACCGACGCCTCCACCTCGGTGGCGTCATTCTGGAACGGCCTCGAACGCAACGGCCACGTCGACTTCGCGAACTGGCCGCTCTACATGGACCCGTCGATGCCGGAACTGGCGAAGTTCACCAAGCGGACCGGAATCCGGGTGAATTACCAGGAGGTCATCCAGGAGATGGGTCCCTGGTTCGCCAAGGTGCAGCCGCAGTTGTCGGCGCAGGATCCGATCGGCTACGACCTGATGGTGATCACCAACGGGATCCCGTTCGGCCAGTTCCGGTCGTCGGGGTTCCTGGCCCCGCTGGACCACACGCGGCTGCCGAACTTCGCCGCCAACGTCGCCCCGGCGTACACCACGTCGTCGTTCGATCCGGGGAACGTCTTCAGCGTCCCGTGGGCGTCCGGCATCACCGGGATCGCCTACGACCCGGCCAAGATCAAACGCCCGATCACCAGCCTGGCCGACCTGTGGGATCCGGCGTTCCGCGGCAAGGTCGGCATGATGTCGGACGTCACCGAACTGGCGAACTTCGGGCTGCTCGCCAGTGGCCTCACCCCGGCGAACTCGGGCGAGGCCGAATGGGTGACAGCGGCCAGCAAGCTGATGGAGCAGAAGGACATCGGCCTGGTCCGCAACTACTACGAGCAGGACTATCTGGACGCGCTCGGCAAGGGCGAGATCTGGATCTGCCAGGCCTGGTCGGGTGACGTCTTCCAGAAGAATCTCTCCGACGGCACGAACCTGCGTTTCGTGATCCCGCGGGAGGGCGGCACGATCTGGACCGACAGTTTCGCCATTCCGGTCACCGCCGCCAATCCGGTGGACGCCATCGCCCTCATCGACTTCTTCTACGAGGTGGACAACGCGGCCTCGCTGACCGAGTACATCAATTACGTGTGCCCGGTCCCGGCCGCCCAGCAGCAGATCCGCACCGACGCCGCGGCCCGGTCCGGTACGGCGCGGCAGCAGATGCTGGCGGTGGCCGACAGCCCGGTGGTGTTCCCGAGCGACGCCGATTACCAGAAGCTGCACTACTACGTCCAGGTCGACACCGCCCAGCAGCAACGGGAGTTCACCGGCATGTTCGAGGCGATCACGCTGAGATGACCGGGCCACAAGTGGAGACGCCGGGGCGGATCCGCTGTCACTTACGGCCACACAGCGATGACGGCGGCTAACGTTTCGGGCATGCACAGCTCAGTGAAGACCGCCGTCAATCGATTCAACCGATGTGTCGTGGCCTGGCAGGATTCGCCGCGGGTGGGGAGACTGGTGCGCCGGCGGATGACCGTGGTCACCTATTCCGGGCGTAAGTCGGGCCGCGAGTTCAGCATTCCGGTCGCCTATTTCCGGCAGCCCGGTGGTGTCCGGATCGATGTGATGATGCCGGACGCCAAGAACTGGTGGCGCAACTTCACCGGCGACGGCGGCCCGCTGTCGCTGCGCCTGGACGACGAGATCAGAACCGGTCACGCTGTGGCCCGGCGCACCGACAAGGGCCGCGTCGAGGTCACCGTCGAGCTGGCCTGAGGCCCAACCCGAAGAGGATCAAAGACCAAGACGCCTGCGGTACGCGGGATGGGCGTAGTCGTCCGGGAACAGTCCTCGTTTCTGCAGTAGCGGGACCACGAGCCGGGCAAAGTTCGGCAGGTCCACGGCGGTGTCGGCGGGCATGATGGTGAATCCGTCGGCCGCTCCCGACTCGTACCACGCCCGCAGGTCGTCGGCGATCTGCTCGGGTGAGCCGGACAGCAGACGGTGACCGGCGCCGACCGCCCCGCGCTGCACCAGGTCACGCGTGGTGCGCGGAGCCTCGGCGATCAGCGCCCGGGTGGAGACGCTGAACCCGGTGGGGAACGCCCCGTCGGGCAGCGCCGGCCCGTCCCCGCGGAACACCGCGTCGATCTTGGCGTCCTCGGCGATCCGGACGAGGCGGGCGAAGTGGTCGATGTCCAGCTAGGCGAGCGGGTCGATGTGCGGAAGCCGCCACGCGTGCCGGAAATGCCGGGGTGTCATCAGCGAGATGTTGAGGTCGAAGGTCATGCCGGCCTCCAGCCGAGCCGGGGCGCCAGGTCCCGGGCGGTGGTCGTGAGCAGTCGCAGGTGTTCGCCGAGCTCCGGCACGCCGGGCACGAAACTGACCAGCAGGTCGGTGATCTTCTCCAGGGCCGGGTCGTCCTCCAAGGCGGCGGCGATGACGCCGGGCGGCCCTAACAGAGCGTGATCAGGGTCAGCCCGTGCTGCTCGGCGAGCGTGGCCAATGCGTCGGCGGCGGCGAGTTTGCGCTGGTTACGGTCGAGAGTGATGAGGAAACGGCCGGGAATCAGGTCGGCGCGCGCGGACTGCGGCTGCCTCCAGCCGAATACGCCTGACGTGCCATGAGCAGGCACTACGCGGCCGCGAACCCAAAGACTTCAACCCCGACCGTGACTTCACGACATCGAGGGACACCAAAAATATTCGTAACCGTCGAAAGGCTATTTCAGTCCGCTAAAGCTCGGTGGCTCAGGGGGAACCGGTTGTCGTAGGGCGCGGTGTCGCGGGCGATCTGCTGAACGGTCCGCACGAAGGCGGCCACCGCGGCGGAGCGTGACCGGGCCGGCCAGGCGACCGTCAGGGTGGCCGGTTCCAGCCCTCCCACCGGGCGGTACGCGATGCCGGGCCGGGCGAAGCGGTCGGCCAGCCAGACCGGGAGGAACCAGACAGTGCTGCCCACCTCGATCAGACTGAAGATCTGCGAGTGGTCCAACGGCTCGTGATGTTCGAAAGGTGGCTTCGGCAGGCCCTGCTCGGCCGGTGAGCCCCAGGGAAGAAGTCGGCCGGCCAGGTCGGGCAGCCGCAGGCTGGTCCTCGCCGCCAGCGGGTCCGACGCAGCCAGGGCCACCAGACGCGGCCCGGTGACCAGCGGCTCGCTATCCAGGCCGCGCTCGTCGAACGGCGTCGTCACCAGAGCCACGTCGGCCCGTCCGTCGTGCAGAGCCGGTACCTGTTCGCCGTATCCACCCAGCAACAGCTCCACCGGCAAGACGTCGAAGGCGTCAAGGAGCTTCGGGAGCAGGCCGGCATCGTGGTCGGCCTTGAGCGCCAACCGCAACGCGGGCACGTCCCGCCCGGCGTGGCGGGTCCGGTTTCCGGCCGTGGCTACCGCATCCAGGGCGATCCGGGCCTCGCCCAGCAGGATCCGGCCGGCCGGGGTGAGGGCGACCCGACGGCTGGTGCGCACCAGCAACTGCACGCCGAGTTGCCGTTCCAGGTCGCGGATCGCCCGGGACAGCGGCGGCTGGGCCATACCCAGCCGTTCCGCGGCCCGCCCGAAATGCTGCTCCTCGGCCACCGCCTCGAAGTACCGGAGCTGCCGCGTCTCCAGAAGATCCATATCACCAGGGTATCGGTCGAGAGGGAGATGGTCCTTCCCCCCGGGTTGTCCCCGTCGTTGACTGGAGGTCGGTCCCGCAGCGGCGCGGGTCCGCATCAAGATTCGACAACACCAGGAGCCAGCACGTGAACGAATCCTTGAACGGCAAGGTCGTCATCGTCACCGGAACATCGTCCGGCATCGGGGCGGCGACGGCGCGACTCCTACACGAGGCCGGCGCCTACCCGGTCCTGGCCGCGCGTCGCGCCGACCGGCTCGAGGCACTGAGCAAGGAACTCGACGGTGCGCTCGCCGTCCCCACCGACGTCACCGTCCCGGAACAGGTCTCGGCGCTCGTACAGGCCACGATCGACCGGTTCGGACGGGTCGACGGCCTGGTCAACAACGCCGGCGCGGGTGCCGGATCGACGATTGACGGAACGACCCCGGAGGCGTTCCTCGACCTGCTGAACCTCAACGTGGTGAGCGTCGTGACCGGCATCCGGGCGGTACTGCCGCACATGCGGGCGGCCGGGCACGGGCGCATCGTCAACATCAGCTCGGGCGCCACCGGCTGGCCGATGGCGGGCAACGCCATCTATCCGGCCGCCAAGACGGCAGTGAACTGGCTGAGCCAGGTGGGCCGAATGGAACTGTCGGGCGACAACATCCAGGTCACATTGCTGCTGCCATCGGTCACCGACACCGAGTTCTACCCCGCGGGCGGTCTCCCGGCCGGGCTGGTCGCGCATTCGCCCGAGTACGTCGGCCGGGTGATCCTGCGGGCCCTGCGCACCGGCGAGGAGCGGATCGACATTCCGCACGGCCCCGAACAACCAGGGTTCCCCTTTGTCGGTTGAACGCTGGCTTTGCGCTCCACGAGCGATGCCCGCGGTTGGTGTCCGGGCAGACCCCGGACATCACAGCTGGTCGGAAAAGAAAGTCCGTGCGGATCTTCGCGAACTCGGCCGGCTTGTCCAGGTGCACGACATGACTCGCGGCGATCCTGTGGTAGGTGCCGTTGCGAAGCAGGGACATCGCCCGGCCTCCTCCTCGGTCATGGCGCCGTCGAGCACCCCGTCGGCGCGGACCTCGAAGTTCGCCTGAAGGAGCAGGACGGGGCAGGTGATCCGCCGGAGGGTCTCGGCGTGGTCGAAGCCCCGCTTCCAGGAGCCGTCATGAAAGGCGGCGCCGAAGCGGCGGGGCGTACTCGTCGAGCCCGCGGATGAACTGCCGGACGGTGTCGTTGCGGAGCAGACCGATCTCGACCGGGGCACCACCTCGTCGTCGGCGACCCGCACCCGGTCCAGGCGGGTGGTGCCGGAGGCGGTGAGCCGCTGCCCGACCGCGTCGAAGTCGTCGAGCCGCTGCACACCCTCCCGGTCGGCGAACGGGCCGATGTCGATGATCCTGGTCGCGTCGGTGCGTTCCTCGGCACTGAGCTTGAGCGTGTTCAGTGACAGGAAACCCGGCTGCGCGTTCGCGGTGAACGACGACGCCTGCAGGAAACTGGCGAGCGGCTTCGCGAACTTGACCACCGCCGCGCACCGGATCGCCGCTCGCACCCGTGGCGGCAGCCGCTTCACCGCCACGGGTGACGGCGAAGCCGATCCCCGCCGCGAGCAGGACCGCGAGCACGGAGGCTCCGGCCATGAGGGGGCCACTTGCGACGGCCGGACTCGGCCGTCGCGATGGAATTTCGGAGGTCGGACATTGATGTCTCCCCCATGTCGCCGCGTGCCGTAGGCCATAAAGACCACAGGGAAGATAGGACTAAAACTCCACGAGATCATCGCGGTGGCCAGCCTCAACACCTGGCCCGTCCGGGCCCAGCACGCCCCACTCGTCAGCCGGATCGGAACACCCCGCACCGAACTCGCCACCAGCATCGTGTGCGGACAGGAACTCGTCGGCGCCGGTATCAGCGACGTCCGGCGCTACCCCGACCACTACCTCAGCCACCCGAACCACCTCAGGATGGACCTTCGACGGCCGGATCGGCTGGGTCAGCGACTGGGGACTCAACAAGTCACTCGCCGTAGCCGCCGTCGACCCCACCACCGAAACCGTGATCACCGCACTCATCCCGGCGCCGCACCTCGACCGCGCCGAAGTCCCACTGGAGAACGTGCTGGCAGCTCAGAGCATCACCGACTGGCGTGAAGTCGACCTCGCCCACAGCAGCGACGCCAAACCCCACCACTTCGGGCTCACCACCGCCTGGCGCCCACAGATCGACCACCTGCGCGCCGACGCCTACGGCCTCACCGACACCCACGGCCCACTCGACGAAAGTCTCACCATCATCAACATCACCGAGGGCCTTGGGTACGTTGACCCGCGCGCTCGTGGCCGCCCGCTCCGGCCGCGGCCTGGCCACCGACGACATCGCCCAACTCCACGCCCGCTCAGCCCTGTTCCTCCTGGTCCAAAGCCAATCAGCGACGGTACGCGAAACCCAGCTCCACCACTACGCGTCCGCCGCGCCCCTCGTCACGCCGTCCGCCGCGCCCCTCGTCACGACCTGAACAGCCGCGCCACCTCGGTCGCCACCGCCGGGGACATCACCGGCTCCCACGCCGCGAACAGCTCGGTGAAATAGTCGCGATGCGCGGCCAGCGACGCCGCATCATGCTCCAGCACGTCCAGCTCGTTCACCACCGACAGATCCACGAACGGCGTCACCTGCCAATCCGCCAGCCGCGTCACCCCACCGGTGAACCGATCCGTCACCCGATGCGTCGCCGCCAGCTCCGGCCAGCTCTTCTTCCGATCACAAGCCCCGTACAGATAGACCAGCTCCTCAGCATCCGGCCCGATCAACTCGGACAACGTCAGCCGGTCCTGCCAGAAGACCAGAGCCAGATCAAATCCGTCCGTCCCGTACGCCGCATGCGTCAAGCCCGCCGCCTGCACCCCCGCGTCGTGACCGATTCCGGCCAGCCGCTCCTCCACCCGGCACAGGTGCGCATAGAGCGTCCCACCCGGATGCGTGACACTCTCCGTGCCACGCTCACGCAGCCACTCCCGGACGTTCGTCATGATCCAAACCTAGGTGTTCCCCCGCCCAACGAACAGCTTGACGATAAACAGTTGCTGTGTATCCACCCCACTGACAACCTCGACCAATGGGAGCACTCGACGCCGTCGCCACCCGGGTAGCCGCCGGCGAAACGGTGACCTTCCGACCCCGCGGCGGCTCCATGACACCCTTGGTCAACAGCGGCGACCCGGTGACTGTCGGCCCCGTGGACCCGGCCCGTGTCGAGGTAGGCGACATCGTCCTCGTCCGGGTGTCCGGCACCACCTACCTGCACCTGGTTTCCGCCGTCGATCACCGCCGGGCCCGAGTCCAGATCAGCAACAACCACGGCCGAGTCAACGGCTGGACCAGCCACCACCGAGTCCACGGCCTCTGCCTGACAGTCGCCGGCCGCCCCCGCCCCCGAACAGCCGGCAAACAACCCCACCCCGGGATCCGTAACCGAACGTCACAGTCCCCCACCCCGGCTACCCGCGGCGACTTCAACTCCGATCCGCACCCAGCGTGGTGAAGCTCGAAGCGTTTTGTCACTTCCTGCGGTGACCCGCACACCCCGTAGACCATCCTAGGAGGATGGGCTGATAGGCCTTCTCCGGTGGTCGGCCGTATCGATTCCCGGCGAATCTCTGAAGTCTCGCCGCGCCGTGCCGACTTCTACGGCCATGGCTCGCTTCGTGACCACCACCTACCCTGCCGTCGATCCGCGGGAGCCCGTCGTCAAGGTCGCACAGGGCCAGGGCCGCATCCTCTACCCGCCGAAACCACCGGAGGAGACCACCGAGACGCCCTTGGATGCCGCTACCGCCGAGGCGTTGCCGCAGATCGAGGCTCCTTCACACGCCGAACCACCGGCCGAGGCCTCCGCGGAACCACCGGCAGCCGAGCTCCCCGTCGGGCCCCTGGCAGGAGAGGCTCCCGTCGCGTCACCGGCAGGCGAGTGGGGCGAAGCGTTCCCCGAGAGCTGATCAAAAGGTCGACACGACGTCGCGGGTGAAAGGCCGACCAAGCGGCACCGGACGATATGTGACCCACGTCGCAACTGTCACAGGCCAGCGGCCTGTTCTGTCTGAGAGGGCAAGCAACGGACAACGGCTAAGGAGCCCGTCATGCAAGCTCGTCTCGACTTCTTCAACAACCCGGTCGCCGCTAAGATTTTCAAGCACCTCTCCGCGGCCGGGGCGGCGCTGAAGGACGCCGGACTGCCGGATTCGACGAGGGAGCTGGTGCTGTTGCGGGCCAGCCAGATCAACGGGTGCGGGTTCTGCGTCGACATGCATACCAAAGAGGCGCTGCACGCCGGCGAGACCGGGCAGCGTCTGCACCTGGTGGCGGCCTGGCGGGAGGCCACGGTGTTCACCGACGCCGAGCGGGCGGCGCTGGAGCTGACCGAGCAGGGCACCCGGCTCGCCGACGGGGCCGGTGGCGTTCCCGACGAGGTGTGGGAGCGGGCCGCCAAGCACTTCACCGAGGATCAGCTCGTCGCTCTGATCTCGTCGATCGCGGTGATCAACGCGTTCAACCGGTTCAACGTGATCGTGCAGCAGCCGGCGGGGTGGTACCAGGTGGGCCAGAAACTGTGACGATGCCCGACGAGACGGTGGCGGCCGGTTATCGGCCGCTGCTGTTCTCCATCGCCTACGGGATGACCGGTTCGGCCGGTGATGCCGAGGACATCGTGCAGGACGCGATGCTCGGTCTGGTCAAGGCCCGGCGGGCGGGCACCGTGGTCGAGAATGTGAAGGCCTACCTGACGACGACGGTGACCCGGCTCGGCATCAACCATCTGGGGTCGGCCCGGGTGCGGCGGGAGACCTATGTGGGAGCCTGGCTGCCCGAGCCGATCGTGGTCCCGGTCGGTGAGCCGGGCCCGGCCGAGCATGTGGAGCTGGCCGATTCGCTGTCGATGGCGTTCCTGGTGATGCTGGAGTCGCTGTCGCCGGTCGAGCGGGCGGTGTTCATGCTGCGTGAGGTGTTCGGTTACGGCTATCCCGAGGTGGCGGGCCTGGTCGGCAAGTCGGAGGCGAACTGCCGCCAGATCTTCGCCCGGTCCCGTCAGCGGGTCACCGCCTCCGGTGTCACGCCGCACAGCGCCCCGGCGCGGCAGGCGGAGGCCGCCGAGTTGGCCGACCGCTTCTTCGCCGCGGCAGCCGGTGGTGACATCGAGGCGCTGCTCGGCCTGCTGGCCCCCGACGTGGTGATGATCGGCGACAGTGGCGGCAAGGCGCAGGCGGTCACGACGCCACCAGCCGGGCGGCTGCAGGTCGCGCGTCTGTTCGCCGGCCTGTTCCGCCGCTTCGAGAAGGTCGGCGTGACCATGCGCCTGGCCTGGGTCAACGGCCGCCCCGGCGCGGTCTTTCACGACCCCCAGAACCGGGTGTCCGCGGTGATGTCCCTAGAGCTCGCCGACGGCGTCATCCAAACCGTCCGCTCAGTGGTCAACCCTGACAAGTTGGGCCACCTGGGCCCCGTCTCCGACATAGGACTGAAACCCCAGAAGACTTGACCCTTTTTGTACGTTCCAGCAAAGCCCCGCCTCGTCCCCGCGGCCGCGTCCCGGTGCAAGACCGAAACGCGACCGCCGGGCCGAATGCGGCGGTTACCGGCTACCACTCCCCACATCACAAAAGCACCGAGACGGATCGGGTGTCCCCCGATCACCTCCGCGTGGGTCAGACCACGCGGAGGTTCCCCGAGCCGATCAGGCGGTCCTGCCGAAGAGCCGAAACCGAGGCCGAACCCGGAACCCGAGAACCGGAGCCGAAGCCGCGGCCGGAGCTGGAGCTGGAGAGCCAGAACCAGAACCGGGGCCGGGGAGCTGGAGACCCCGGCCGGGTCCCGTCGTGGCTAGCCGAGGAAGGTCAGGAGGCGTTCGGTCATCTCCTCCGGGTGTTCCTCGTAGATCCAGTGGCCGGAGCCGGCGATGAGGGCGCCGGTGACGTTCGTGGCGTACTGCCGGGCCTGTGTCTCGACGGCGGCGCCGAGACTGTGGTCGGCGCCGATCGCGAGGACCGGCATCGGGAGCAGCGTCTTCTTGTTGACGACGTTGTCGGTGATGTCCGCTGGGAAGGCGCGGAACCACTCGAAGCTGGCCTTCAGGTGGGCGTCGTCCTGCAGATAGGAGGCGAAGACCTTGACGTCCTCGGGGCCGACACCGTCCTTGACCACCTCGAGGTGGTCGGTGAAGCCCTGCACCCACTGTTCCTCGCGGCCGTCAACGGTCTGCTCGGGCAGTCCGTTGGTGAGCGAGAAGAACCCGAACTGCCAGGCGCCGGGACCGCCGGCCGTCAGCGCCGGGAACGAGTGGAGGCTGTCGTCCGGGATCGGCGCCTCACTGAGCACCAACTTCGTGACCTCGGCCGGATGGGCGACGGCGTACGCGTAGGCGACCATGGTGCCGATGTCGTGCCCGACCAGACGGATCCCGCTCGTCAGGTCGAGCTTCGTGAGCAGGCCGTGGATGTCAGCGGCCATCGTCTTCTTGTCGTAGCCGGTGGCCGGGGCGTCACTCTTGCCGGCGCCGCGCAGGTCGGGGGCGATCACCGTGTACCGCTCGGCCAGAGCGGGCATGATCTCGTGCCACTCGTACCAGGTCTCCGGGTACCCGTGCAGCAGCACCAGCGTCGGGCCGGCACCGCCGCGGACGTAGTTGATGCCTACCTCACCGACCTGGACCTTCTGCTCGGTGAAACCGGCCGGCACCTGGTCGCGGGGCCCGGACGGCACCTGGCTGCCCGAGCCGGACAGCACGTTGTCGCCGGAGCCGGCGACGGCCGGGACCACGAAGGCCGCGCCCGCGATCAGGGCCGCGGCCGCACCGGCCAGCGCCCATGTTCGTACCCGCGCCATCAGAGGTTCTGCCCTTTCAGCCAGGTCAGGGTGGTTTCGGCGACTTCGTGCCAGCCGGAGTCGATGGTCAGGGAGTGGGCTTTGTCGGGGAAGTCGATGATGTCGGTGACGGCGTGGGAGTGGCGGTACTGCTTGAGAGTCGAGCGGACCACCACCTCCGGAACGGTGTGGTCCTTACCGCCGGCGATCAGCAGCAGGGGGCCGCGGGATTCGTTGGCGGTGTCGACCTTCGCCGGGGAGTGCGGGTTGAAGTTGGCGGCGGCGGCTTCGAACAGGGGTTTGCCGGGTGCGGGTATGGACCAGCGGTCGTACAGGTCGGTGGATTCCTGTTCGGTGACGGTGTTGGCGAAGGCGTACCGGAACTGTTCCTTGGTCAGGGACACCGCGCGGTTGGTGTTGGCGGGGTTGCTCAGGACCGGGAAGCCGGAGCGCAGGGTGGACAGTGGGAGTGGGAGGACGCCTTTGATCTGGGCGGCGTCGATGGCGATGGCGGCGGTGGCGAGGTCGAGGCCGAGGAGTTTCTGGGCGATCATGCCGCCGAAGGAGTGGCCGATCAGGATGGGTTTGGTGGGTAGGGCTTCGATGATGCGGGCGTAGTGTTCGACGACGTCGTCGATGCCGTGGCCGGCGAGGGCGTCGGGGTTGGCGCGGGTCTGTGCGACGGTTTCGGCGTCACCGGGCCAGCCGGGTGCGACGGCGTGGTAGCCGCGGTCGGCGAACAGGTCGATCCAGGGCTGCCACGAAGAGGCGTGCAACCACAGACCGTGGATGAAGATGACTGGTGTGGACATGCCCATGAGCTTGGAAGAAGCTTGTGGACAAACAGTGGGCGTCTATCTCAGGGCCACCAACTTGGCCCGGATCTTGCGGGCTGTCGACGCGTCCAGTTCGTCGGCGATCTCCAGCGCCTGTTCCCAGGTCTCCCGGGCGGCGGTCACGTCACCGGCGGCCAGGTGGGCGTCGCCGAGGTGGTTGCGGACCAGCGGTTCCGCGCCGGTGATGTGCCCGATGGCCTGGGCGGCGGCCAGCGAGTCCTGGAAGTAGGTGAGTGCGGTGGCCGGGTCGCCCTGCCGCAGATGGCAGTAGCCGATAGTGTCGAGGATCGCGGCGTAGCTGACGGAGTTTCCTTCGACCTCGGCGATGGCCAGGACCCGCGCGCTCTCCGCAGAGGACTTCGGGTAGTCGCCGACCAGGGCGTAGGCCGCGGCCAGTTCGCTCCGGGCGATGGACTCCACCGTGATGTCCCCCATCGTCAGGGCCAGTGCCACCGCCTGCCGGCCGGCGTCCAGCAGCCGGTCCATCTGTTCCCGGTCCTGGTAGACCTGGCAGAGGGCGACGTAGACCCGGAACTGGGTGGCCACGTCGCCGAGGCTCCTCGCGATCTCCAGGCTGCGCAGCCCGTACCGTTCGGCCTGGTCCGCCCGGTCGGCGCGCAGGCTCATGGTGACCAGGCCGTTGCTGATCCGGGCGATCACCAGCTGGTCACCGAGCCGTTCCGCCGACGCCAGCGCCACCTCCAGCATCCGGATCTCGGTGTCCACGTGCTGGTTCAGCGGGGACATCGACCAGGTCAGCCGCCACACGTGGTCGTCGAGTCCCTGCCGGTACGCGGCTTCGACGGCACCGACCAGCACCCAGTGTTCGGCCCGGAGCCAGGCCATCGCGGCGTCCGGCTCGGCGTGGGCCAGGGGCCGGGCACCGTCGGCGGGGGTGTCGAGTGTCACCGGCACCGCGTAGGGCATGACGGCGAGTTTGGCCGCCACCGCCGAATGCAGGTAGTGGTCGAACAGACGTTGCCGGGCGTCGGTTCCCTCGTCGTCGGCGAGCAGTTCGGTGGCGTACGCCCGCAGTAGGTCGTGGGATTGATAGCGGCCCGGAGCGTGTTCGGTGATCAAGCTGCCGTGGGCGAGTTCGTCGAGTGCCGCCTGCGCCCGGTCGGGGGTGACATCGGCGGCCGCCGCGGCGGCTTCCGGTGTCACGTCGGGGCCGGGATGGACCGCGAGCAGCCGGAAGACGCGTGCGGTGACGGGGGTGAGAGCGGCGTACGACCAGGAGAACACGGCTCGCGCGTTGACCGTGACGTCCGGTGAGGTGAGCGCGTCGAGTCCGCGTGCCGCGTGCAGTGCGGCGGCCACCCCGGCGAGTGGCTGTTGGGGGCGCAGGGCTGCTTTCGCCGCGACGATCGCCAGGGCGAGCGGCAGGCCGGCGCAGAAAGCGATGATCTGATCGACCGCGTCCGATTCGCGCTGCACCCGGGCCGGGCCGAGTCGCCGGGTCAGGAAGGCGTGGGCGTCCGGGGCGGCCAGCACGTCGAGGGTGACGGCGACGGCACCTTCGGCGGCGACCAGTCCGGCGAGGCTGTTGCGGCTGGTCACGATCACCAGGCAGCCGGGTGAAGACGGCAGCAGGTCGCGGACCTGTTGTTCGTCGCGGGCGTTGTCGAGCAGGACCAGCATCCGGCGGCCCCACATCCGGCTGCGGAACAGCGCGGCCTTGGCTTCGCGACCGGCCGGAACCTTCGTCGCGGGTACGCCCAGCGCGTCGAGCATCCGGGTCAGCGCGTCACCGGGTTCCATCACGCGTTCGGCCGGGTCGAAGCCGCGCAGGTTCAGGTAGAGCTGCCCGTCGGGGAACTGGTGGGCGACGCGGTGGGCCCAGTGCACGGCCAGGGTGGTCTTGCCGATTCCGGCCATCCCACCGATCGCGCTGATCACCACCGGAGTCGAGGCGCCGGTAGGCGGCCGGTACAACGCCAACACTCCGGCCAGTTCGTCCTGCCGCCCGACGAACACCGCGAGATCCCGCGGTAACTGCGCAGGGCGGTCCGCCTCATCGGTCTCCTGCTGCAGCACCTGCTGGTGCGCGGCCCGTAGCTCGGCGCCCGGGTCGACGCCCAGATCCTCGGCGAGCCGCCGGGTGACCTGCCGGTACATCTCCAGGGCGTCGGCCTGCCGCCCGGCCGCGGTCAGCAGCAGCATCACCCGGGCCTGCAGCGCCTCGTCGAGTGGATGCCGGTCAGCGGCCTGTCGCAGCACCCCGAGCACCTGGTCGGCGGCGCCCGCGGTCAGGGCCAGGTCGGCGGCGTTCTTGGCGGCCTGCTGGTATTCCCGGTCCAGGGCCACCACCATCGGATGCTCCCGGATCCGGGACGCGAACCCGGCCAGCACCGGCCCCTGCCACAGTCGCAGCGCCGCGACGAACCCGCCGATGTCGGGTGCCTGCCCGGTCAGCGCCCGGAACCGCAGCAGGTCCAGTTCGTCGGCGGTGACCACCATCCGGTAGCCGCCGGCCGACCGCGCCAGCCAGCGGCCCGCTTCCCGGGGTGCGAGTTCCGGTTCCAGCACCCGCCGCAGAATCCCGACGATCCGGTGGATGCCGTTGACCGCGGTGCCCGGCGGTTCGTCACCCCACAGCACGTCGATCAGCTCGGCCATCGCCACCGGCCGACCGCCCGCCACCAGCAGCAACCCGAGCAGCGCCCGGTGTTGCGGCTTGCCCAGGTGAACCTCGTGCCCGTCACGCCAGGCCCGCACCGGCCCCAGAACCTCGAACCTCACACGTGTCTCCCACCCGAGCGGCCCCGCCACAACCTACCGCCCCGAGGGGCACCGACATGAGATCGCGGTCAGCCGGTCAGGTCGCGCCAGAACGGCACGGTCACCTGGGGATTCGTCGAGGTGGTGGTGGGGTCGGTGCCGAACTCCTGGTGGAGGTAGTCGAGGAGGTCGGTGCCGTAGATGATGACGTCGGTCTGGTGGATGGACAGGACCGGGTGACCCGAGGTGCCACGGCCGGCCGGCAGGAAGCGGTGGCCGTAGACCGGGACCATCACCGGCACCGTCGCGAGATGCTCGCGGGCGGACTCGACGGCCGCTGCGGCTGTGGGTGGGCGTGAACCCCAGCCGGGATGCCAGTACCTGTTGTGTTCCACGTCGAAGAGGACGCCGTCGACCGGCAGGTCGAGCTTCGCGCGCAGGTCGGCGGGGTCGCCGGCGCGCCAGTCCGGCCATTTCCGGTCGCCCACCGGCAGGGCGATGTGAAGAAATGCACGATGGTCGTCGGCGAACGTGAAGCCGAACGTCTGCTCGACCCGATCCAGTTCGGACTCGGTCAGGCCGGGCTGGACGTCCTGTCGTGTCCGGGCGAGACGACGTCCCGCTTCCTCGCCCAGTGCCGTCCCGGTGATCTCAGCCATCGACTCAGACTAATCGAGTGCCGGTACCCGGCGGGGCCGGGCCACGGCCGCCCCGGCCAGGAGGCCCAGGGCGAGGGCTGCCAGTAGGCGTACCCCAGTGGTGTGTGGCAGGAAGGCGGCCGGGAGGAACGGGATGACCGCGACCAGCGGCGATGTCACCGCGACCGCCGTGAACCAGAAGCGGGCCGGCTGCCGGGGCACAGTGGGTGCCTCGCCGTGCCAGCGGTGGATCAGGCGGCGCCGGCCGATCACCGCGGCCAGCGCGAGCATGCCGGCCAGCCCGGCCAGGTGGGCCGGGATCTCCAGGAACGGGACGGCCTGTTCCAGGTCGTCGAGCAGGACGTGACTGGCCGCGCCGATCAGGGCCGAAAGGACGGTGATCCACCAGCGGTGACCGGAAACGGACAGTGCCCCGTAGTCCCGGAGGGTGAACGGGCCGCCGGCCGGGAGGTGCGCGGCGACGACCGGGGCGGCCCGGCGGGTCAGGAGGCAACCGAGCAGGGTCACCGGCAGGCAGAACAGGATCAGCCCGTGCCACTGGTGTGACAGCGGCCAGACGGGCAGGTGACTGCCGTCGACCAGGTACGCGATGTCGGGTGACGCGGCGCCGATGGCCAGGGCCACCCCGTCGAACCAGCGGGGCCGCCAGAGTTTCAGGGGCAGGATCGCGGCGGGATGCGTGGGAAAGGTACTCGGCACGGCCCGGACGGTAGCCGACTGTCGCCAATCGACTGACGGGCCAGAACACCGACTGACCGATTTGGGTCGGTATTGTGTCGATCATGAAGTTGATTGAGGACGAGGTTCGTGTCGGCGACATCCGGACGGTGGTGATCCGGCCGGACAAGAGCGGGACCTGGCCGGGACTGCTGCTCTACACCGACATCTTTCAGCTCACCGAGTCGACGCTGCGGACCGCGCGCCGGCTGGCGAGCGCCGGTTTCGTGGTGGCGGTGCCGGAGATCTACCCGCACGGGCCGCTCTCCGGGGTGGTGCTGGAGTTCGACGACGCGGGTAAGCAGCGGGGCCTGGCCGGGGCGGCGGCGACCAGTGCGGCCGAGTTCGACGCGGACCGGCTGGCCGTTCTGGATCATCTGTCCGATCGCGACGACGTGGACCGGATCTTCGTGACCGGGTTCTGCATCGGCGGGCATCTGGCGTTCCGGGCCGCGTTCGACTCCCGGGTGGAGGCGACCGTCTGCTTCTACCCGACGGGACTGCACAACGGGGCGCTCGGTAAGGACGCGGACGCGGGTTCGCTGCAGCGGGCCGGTGAGATCCAGGGCCGCCTGATGATCGTTTTCGGTAGTCAGGATCCGCACGTTCCGGCGGACGCCCGGCTGGCGATCCTGCAGCGCCTGTACGCGGAGGGTCTGACCGATCTGGAACTGCACGTCTACACCGGAGGCGAGCACGCGTTCATGCG
This sequence comes from Actinoplanes derwentensis, assembly GCF_900104725.1. Lineage (NCBI taxonomy): Bacteria > Bacillati > Actinomycetota > Actinomycetes > Micromonosporales > Micromonosporaceae > Actinoplanes > Actinoplanes derwentensis. The sequence continues at coordinate 1,398,663 of NZ_LT629758.1, read as the reverse complement.
GGACATCGGCCCCCGTCATGATCCGATGCTCACCGACCACGCGATCGTCGAAGCGGCCAGGTTCCTGAACGAAACCTAGCCTTCACAATCTTCGATGTCTTAGCATCCTGAGAAAGTTTCGCGTCTTTCCGGCGTACCCCGAAGGGAACCCCGATGCGCCGACGTCTTTCTCCGGTCTTAGCCCTTCTCCTCGCCATCCCCGCGACGCTCGCCACGGCCGACCCCCAGCCGGCCGTGGCGGCGTACGCCACCAACGACTACTGCCTCGGCGAGTGCTCCGACATCCTGCCGCCCGGGCAGAACGGCAACGCCGACCTCGCCACGATCCTGGCGCACCAGGCGTTCGGCACGATGCCCGGCAACGCCAGTAACCAGCTCGCCCCCTACGCCAACCTCACTTACAGTTACACCGGCTTGACCCCACAGCAGATCAACACCTTCTTCAACGACGCGTCGTACGGTGTGGCAGCGGCCGACGTAGCAAGCACCAAAACCCCCCGCTCCGACGTCACGATCGTGCGCGACAAGAAGCTCGGCATCCCGCACATCACCGGCACCACCAGGGCCGGGACCATGTTCGGCGCCGGTTATGCCGGAGCCCAGGACCGCCTGTTCCTGATGGACCTGATGCGGCACGTCGCCCGTGGCAGCCTGACCGGTTTCGCCGGCGGCGCCGAGGGCAACCGTGACCTGGAGCAGAGCGTCTGGCGTAACTCCCCGTACACCGAAGCCGACCTGCAGAACCAGCTCACCACCTTGCGGAACTCCGGTACGAGAGGTGCCCAGCTCTACGACGACGTGCTGCAGTACCTCGCCGGCATCAACCTGTACATCGACGACTGCATGGCGGCCCGCAACTGTCCCGGCGAGTACGTGTTGACCGGACATCTTGACTCGGTCACCAACGTGGGCGGGCCGGTCGACTTCGTGCCGACCGACCTGATCGCGGTCGCCGGGGTGATCGGTGGCCTGTTCGGCGGCGGTGGCGGCACCGAGATGCAGTCGGCGCTGGTCCGGATCGCGGCCCGCGCCAAGTACGGCACCACCGCCGGCGACCAGGTGTGGCAGCAGTTCCGGGCACAGAACGACCCGGAGGCGGTGCTGACCTTGCACGCGGGGCAGAGTTTCCCGTACGGCGGCGGTGATCCGAACGCCTCGGGCGTGGCCATGCCGGACGCCGGGACGGCCACCCCCGAGCCGCTGATCTACGACCGCACCGGCACCGCCGCCACCGGCGTGACCGGGACCAGCGCGATCGCCGACTCACTGAGCACGCTGACGATCGACAGTGCCCAGCGGGGCATGTCGAACGCGGCGATCGTGAACGCCGCGAACTCGGCCACCGGGCATCCGGTCGCCGTGTTCGGACCGCAGACCGGCTACTTCGCGCCGCAACTGCTGATGCTGCAGGAGTTGCAGGGCCCGGGGATCAGCAGCCGGGGTGTGGCGTTCAGCGGACTGAACCTCTACACGCTGCTGGGACGCGGCCCGGATTACGCGTGGAGTGCCACGTCGTCGGTGCAGGACATCACCGACACGTACGCCATCCGGCTCTGCAACGCCGACGGCAGCACCCCGACCACGGCGTCCACGTCCTACCTCTATCACGGCACGTGCACCGCGATGGAGACGCTGAGCCGCACCAACGCGTGGGCGCCGACGACCGCGGACTCGACCGCGGCCGGCTCGTACCGGCTGACCATGCTCCGCACCAAGTACGGCCTGGTCACCTGGCGTGGCAAGGTCGGCGGCACACCTGTGGCGTTCACCGGTCTGCGGTCCACCTACGGTCACGAGGCGGACTCGGCGATCGGTTTCCAGATGTTCAACGAACCGGCCCAGATGGGGACGCCGTCCGCGTTCATGGCCTCGGCGGCGAACATCCCGTTCGCGTTCAACTGGTTCTACGTGAACTCCACCGACACCGCGATGTACACCTCCGGAGCCGAGCCGATCCGCCCGGCCACCGCCGACCCGAACCTGCCGGCCTGGGGTGACGCCGCCCAGGAGTGGACGGGTCTACGTCCGTCCAGTCAACACGTACAGGCGGTCAACCAGGACTACTTCGTCAGCTGGAACAACAAACAGGCGGCCGGTTACTCGGCCTCCGACGGCAACTTCAGCTTCGGCTCGGTGCACCGCGGCGACCTGCTCGACGCGCCGTTGAAGGCGGGGATCGCGGCCGGCACCAAGTACGACCGGGCGTCCCTGCTCCAGATCGTGCAGCAGGCCGGGCTCACCGACCTGCGCGGCAAGGAGGTGCTGCCCACCCTGCTCCGGATGATCGACACCACAGCGGTCACCGACGCCACCCAGGCCGCCGCCCTGACCAAGCTGCGCACCTGGCTGGCCGGCGGCGCGCTACGCAGGGAGACCGCGTCGGGCAGCAAGGTCTACGCGGACGCCGACGCCATCCGGATCTTCGACGCCTGGTGGCCGAAACTGGTGCAGGCCCAGTTCGCCGGTGGGCTCGGCACCGGGCTCTACACCTCACTGGTCGACACGTTGCAGATCAACGAGTCGCCGTCCGGCGGGCAGACCGGCCAGGTGTCGACGCTGCCGCACTCGGCGAACGCGGCACAGGGCCACAAGGGCAGTTCCTTCCAGTACGGGTGGTGGGGCTGGGTGGAGAAGGACCTGCGCGCCGTGCTCGGCGACACGGTGCCGAACTGGTCGACGAAGTACTGCGGCGGTGGCACCGTCAGCACCTGCCGCAGCGCGCTGCTGACCAGCCTGTCCACCGCGATCGCCGAGCCGGCCGCGACCACCTATCCGGCCGACGACCACTGCGCGGCCGGTAACCCGTGGTGTGCCGACGCGATCCTGCAGTCCCCGCTCGGCGGCATCACCCACCCGCTGATCTCGTGGCAGAACCGTCCCACGTACCAGCAAGTGGTGTCCTTCCCGGCCAGACGCGGTGACAACCTCGCCAACCTGGCGTCCGGGAAGACCGTCACCGCGTCGGCGTCGGAGTCCGGTTATCCGGTGGCGAACGCGATCGACGGCAGCATGACGACCCGGTGGGCCAGCGACTGGTCCGAGGGCCAGTGGATCCGCGTCGACCTCGGCGCCTCGACCACGGTCGGCCGGGTGCGGCTGTTCTGGGAGTCGGCGTACGCGTCCGGCTACAAGATCGAGACCTCCGCCAACGGGACCACCTGGACCCCGGTCGCCGCCGTCACCGGAGGCAACGGCGGCGAGGACAATGTGGCGCTCACCGCGAGCACCGCGCGTTACGTCCGCCTGACCAGCGTGACCCGGGCGACCCAGTACGGGCTGTCACTGTTCGAACTGGAGGTCTACCAGCACTAGCTCATGACCGAGATGCAGAACGGGTGGCCGGCCGGGTCGAACAGGACCCGCCAGCGATCCGGCTGCGGCTGGAAGTCCGGCTTGGTGGCACCGATCGCCAGGATCGCCGCCTCGCCGGAGTCCAGGTTCTCGACGCTCAGCTCGACGTGGGCCTGCTTCGGCACGCCCGCGTCGGGCCAGGTCGGTGGCACATACTTGTCCACCTTCACGAAACCGATGCCGCTGCCCGGGCTGCCCAGGTAGACGAACTCGTCGCTGGTGTAGCCGACCTCCAGCCCGAGCAGCTTCACGTAGAAGTCGGCGAGCGTCGCCGGGTCGTCACAGTCCAGCGAGAAGCCGGCGTAGGTGGCGAGTGCCATGGTGGTACCCCTTTCGTCAGCACCAACACTGTCAGCAATGACTGACATCTTGTGGCAGTCTTCGGAGAATGCGTGCCAGTCGTCTCCTGTCGGTCGTCCTGCTGCTCCAGGACCGGGGCCGGCTCACCGCGCAGCAGATCGCCACCGAACTGGACGTCTCGATCCGGACCGTCTACCGCGACATCGAGGCCCTCGGCGAGGCGGGCGTGCCGGTCTACGCCGAAATGGGCGCCAACGGTGGATATCAGCTGGTCGACGGCTACCGGACCCGGCTGACCGGGCTCACCCCCCGCGAGGCCGGCTCGATCTTCCTGGCCGGAGTGCCGTCGGCCGCCGCCGAACTCGGGCTGGGCGCGGTGCTGACCACCGCGGAGTTGAAGTTGAAAGCGGCCCTGCCGGCCCGGCTGAACCGGCACGCCGACGAGATCCGGGACCGGTTCCACCTGGACCCGGCCGGCTGGTTCCGGGAGACCGAGAGCCACCCGCATCTGGCCGCGCTGGCCGGGGCGGTCTGGAACCGGCGGCGGGTCCGGATGGGCTATCGGCGCTGGCGGGAGCCCCGGGAGGTGCAGCGAACGGTCGAGCCGCTGGGCATCGTACTCAAGGCCGGGGTCTGGTATTTCCTCGCCGGTGTCGACGGTGACGTCAGGACCTACCGGGTGGCGACCATCCTGGAGCTGACCGTTCTGGACGAGACCTTCGACCGCCCGTCCGATTTCGATCTCGCGGCCACCTGGGCGGAGTGGGCCGTCGACTTCGAACGCCGCCTGCACCGCGACGAGGCCACCGTCCGGTTCGCCCCGGCCGCCCTGAGCCGCATCCCGTACCTGATGACCCGCGCCATGGCCCGCAACGTGACCGATACCGTCGGCCCACCCGACCCCGACGGCTGGACCACCGTCACCCTCCCGATCGAGTCGGTCCGCCACGCCCACGCCGAGTTCCTGCGGCTCGGCGCCGACGTCGAGGTCCTGGCCCCACCCGCACTGCGCGAGATGATGCGATCAACGGCATCTTCCATGACCAGCTTGTACGGGTGAGAAATGTCAGACCCGGCCGCTAGCCTTCCGGCATGCTTCCCGACGTCGCGGCGCTGATCGACCAACTGCCCGCCAGTGCCGACGATCTGTCACGGCTGGCGGGCACCCGCCCGGACCTGTTCCGTCCACATCAGGAGCAGGTCGTCGCGTCGGCGCTGGACCGGCTGGAGCCGCTGGTCTTCGACGACCTGTGCGTGCTGTTCAGCGGCGCCTCCGACCGCTGCGTGCAGATCCTGACCGCACGGCTGCCGTCCTACCCGGCCTCGCTCGTGCTGGCGGCGATCGGCACTCCGGCGGCCCTGACCGCGATCGCGGCGGACGTGCGCACCGGGCGGTGACCGGGAGACCTACGAGGACTGTTGTGTCTGGATCCCCGACGAGGGCCCGGCCCAACTCCGGTTCACTCCCGAGCGCCGTGCGATCTTCCTGGAGACGGGCGATTTCCCCGGCGCGGAGCACCCGGTCGGGCTGCCGATCGAGCAGGTAGCGGACGCTCCCGCCGTCTGGCACTACCTGTCGTTGCGGCTGGCCGGGATCCCCGGTCTGCCCGCCTGGCCGTCCTCCCACGTGCATCTGGTGGCACCCGGGTCGACCGGTCCTTGGACGTTGTTCGCCACCGCCGGCCCGGACGGCCGCTACCGCGACGTGACAGCCGACTCCTCCTCTTTCACGGACGATCCGTCGTTCGGGCTCGGCCGGGTGGTGCTCCGGCCGTACGGCCCTGATCTGGTCTTTTCCAACGGCCACATCCACTCCACGCCCGGTGTGGTCGGGGTGGCGGGCGGCCCACCGATCGGGCTCTACCCGAACCCGGCATGCCCGTCCTGTAAACGCCTGATGTTCCACGTCGCCACGGTGACGAGCCTGGTCCGCGAACACGGCGACGGCTTCCGCAGCCTCTACCTGTGCGAGGACTGCGAGACGGCCGCCGTCACCGCCACCTCCTACAACTGAGTGTTCACAGACCGGCGCGGTCCAGGATCTCCTCCATCGCCGTCACCGGCAGCGCCGGTGACGAAGCCGCGGCCCGGACTACGTGCTCGCTCTCGTCCTCAAGAAGGGCGATCAGGACCGCGACCGGCAGACGCGCGTGACCAGCGACCGCCCGGCGGACACCCGGATCGGGGCCGGTGGCCAGCCCGGTCAGCAGTTCGGTCGGCAGGTCCGGATCGCCGGCAGCGAGAGCGCGCACCCCCGGATTCGGGTCGGTGGCGAAGCGGCGCAGCGACTCCGGCGGAAACGGGTAGCTGTCAGCGGGCCGCCACCCGTTCTTCCGGAACTCCCGGCTCCACTCCCGTTCGATCTGTTCGGCGGTGGCCACGTCGACCACATGCGGGGCATGGGACACCACCGTCGCACGGACGTCGAGTTCTTCGTCGGCCAGCATCGTTCGCACGGCCTCCAGAGGAAGGGAACCGGCGGCGCGCGCGGCGGCCACCCGGAACCCGATGTACCGGGATGTGACGTGTGGCAACGGGTTCGCAGTCACCCACGGCAACGGGCTCTGCCGCAGCTCATCGATGGCAGCGTTGTCCTCGACGGCCCGGATCAACGCGTCATCGTCGCGGTCGCGGTCGAACGGGTTGACGGGGACTGCCGTCCGGCGTTCGAGGTTCTCGTGGATCTCCTGCCGCAGGTGTTCCGGCAGATCCTCCCGGCCGAAGACCGCCACCTGGACGACCACACTGGAATCCCGGGCCAGGCGATCCCTGGTCTCTGCCGGAAGGTCCGGGTGCCGGGCCAGTTCGCGGCGCACCTTGTGGTCCGGATCCCCGGCCAGTCGCGCAAGAGTCTCCGGGGTGAGGACGGCATGGCGGGCCGACCCGGCACGGGTGGCCGGGTCGTCGAGCAGCGCCGGAACCAGATCGGCCGGTGGCACCGGGTGCGGCAGGAAGCGGAAGTAGGTGGAGCAGGCGGCGGCTCGGACGCTCTGCTCCGGATCGGTGAGCAGTTTGCGCCGCACCGGTTCCGGCGCGCCGTTCCACCACTGTGCGAGCGTCGCCCGGATCTCCGGATCGGGGTCGTCGGCGAGCCGGGCCCGGATGTCCGCGGGGACATGCTTGTTCTGGGCCAGCCACTCCCGGACGAGTCTGTCCGGATCACCGGCCAGTAGTGAGAAGACTTCCCGCGGCCCGTCGGCCCGCAGCGCGAGTGCCGCTCGCACGGCATCGTCCCGGTGCTGGGCGAGCCGCAACCGGACCGGATCCGGCAGCCGCCGGTTGAGTGCCAGGGAGTGCAGGAGCCAGTGGTCGCCGGTGTCGATGATCTCCTCGATGGTCGCCGCGCCGAGGTCGTCGCGCTCGGCCACCTCACCGGATCCCCGCTGCCATCCGACAAGCCGCCGCACCAGTGTCTCCGGTAGTTCCGGGTTGCCCGCCAGGCCCTGGAGCGCCGCGGTGATCAGCATGGCCGCCCGGCCGGCGAAGGCGAGACCGGCAACCCTGCGGCGGGCTCGGCCGACCACCAGCCGGGATTGGTCTCCTGCCAGGTCAGCTCGCCGGTGAAACCCCAGGTCCGGCATAGGTGGTCGAGCGTGTCCCGCTGGGCGACCCCGGCGGGCGCGTCGGGTGCCGTGCCGGGCAGACCGCCGCAGATCGTTGCGCCGTTCGCCGCGCCCACCGAGATCCGCCAGCAGGCGGGCGTGCGGTACAGCAGGACCGACGTGATCGGAGATCTCATCTCACCGTTCCGATGCGAGGGGGACATCGCCGTGAGCATTCCGGTCAGCGGCCCGATACGCCAGCGGATTCACTCGTCCCGCCGGTACCGGCCCGTGGAAGCGGCGGACAATCGGCGGATGAAGATCGAGCCGTTCCAGGGGCGGATGCCTGAATCACAGCTTGCCGACCTGCGGGCCAGGATCAAGGGTGCCCGCTGGCCGGAGGCCTCGCCGGTGCCGGGGTGGGGGCAGGGCATTCCGGTGGAGACGGTGCGGGAACTCTGTTCCTACTGGGTGGACGGTTATGACTGGCGGGCGGCGGAGGACCGGCTCGACGCCGCCGGGCAGTTCATGGCCGATGTGGACGGGTTCGGTATCCACCTGCTGCACGCCCGTTCCCGGCGGCCGGATGCCTTTCCGCTGGTTCTCACGCACGGCTGGCCGGGGTCGGTTCTGGAGCTCGTGGGGCTGGCGGGGCCGCTGGCCGAGGCCGGCTTCGACGTGGTGATCCCGTCGCTGCCGGGTTACGGATTCAGTGACAAGCCGGCCGGGCCGGGCTGGGGTGTCGAGCGGATCGCGGACACCTGGGCGCAGCTGATGGCCGGTCTCGGTTACCACCGGTTCGGGGCGGCCGGCAGTGACTGGGGCACGAGCGTCTCCAGCTGTCTCGCCGCACAGCATCCGGGGCGGGTGGCCGGCATCCATCTGGTCCCGCCGCTGGCCGGTCCGGCGCCCGGCGAAGCCCTGACCGATACCGAACAGGCCGCGAGGGATGAGGCGCACCGGCGGGAGCGGGATTCGTCGGCCTATTCGGAGATGCACCGGACGGCGCCGCAGACCATCGGTTACGCGCTGCTCGACTCGCCTGTCGGACTGTGCGCGTGGATGGCCGAGAAACTGTTGTCCTGGGGTGACGGCTTGACCCGTGACCAGGTGCTGGATCAGGTGACACTGTATTGGCTGACCGGCACGGCGGCGTCCTCGGCCCGGCTCTACGCGGAGAGCATCGACCGGGTCGGGGCCTGGATCGACGGCCGGGACGCGACTGCGGTGGACGTACCGGCGGGGGCCTCGGTCTTTCGGGGTGAGGTGCCGCGGCCGTCCCGGCGCTGGGCGGCTCGCCGTTATCCGGACATCCGATTCTGGGCCGAGCACGATCGCGGCGGCCATTTCCCCGCCCTGGAGGTTCCGGAACTGTTGATCGGCGACCTGTGCGCGTTCTTCAGCGAATTGAGGTGAGCGATTCGGCGACATCGTCGCGGTGCCCGGTCCACCAGCGCAGCACCGCGGACGAACTGTGGAACAGGTGGTCGCAGCCGGTGTCACCCTGGTCGTAGTGGCGCCGCAGGAAATAGGTGTCGGTCGCGAGATCCCACCATCGGCGGTGGGCGGCGTCCCGCATCGCCACCGCGGGAACGGCTATCCGGCTGCGATATCCGGCACTGAAAGCGGCGATCCGGTCCAGGTCCAAACCCGCGGACGAGACAAAGACGATTGCGGCGGTACGAATGACCTCACGCCCGTAAGGTCGCACGCCGAGCCGGTCCCAGTCGAGGATGCCGCTGACTTCCGAGCCGGTGAAGAGCAGGTTGAGTGGGGTCAGGTCGCCATGGGTCCAGCCGATCGGGTCCTCGGCTCCCGGATCGGGCCGCAGGTGGGCGATCGACGGCAGCAGCCGGAGCCGCCAGTCGATCTCGGCGCGGGCGAAATCGTCGAAGCCGGTGTCACCGGTCGCCGCGGCGAGCCGTTCGAGCTGGGCGATCGTCTCCGCAACCGTGGGCGGTGGCGGCAGCGTGGACGGCCCGGCGGGCAGCGCCGCCCGCAGCACCGAGTGCGTGTGCCCGATGACCCTCCCGAGTTCGTGACACGCGGGCAGGCTCAGCGCGGTGCCGGGTGTGTGCGTGCCGGGCAGCCAGGGTGCGATCGTGTACCAGTGGCCGTCCAGTTCGGTGAGACCGAACGGTACCGCGACCGGGATGCCGTGCGCCGCCAGCGTGGGCAGGGCCCGTTGCTGGCGGCGGACCGTGGCCGGGGTGGCGTCACGCAGGCGCTTGACGGCGTAGTCGGCGGACCTGGTCGTCCAGCGCCAGTTCTGGTTCATCAATCCGAGGGTGATCGGCACGCTGGCGAGAACGGGAGCGACGCCGAATCGGGCCGACAGCGTGCCGATCACGTCCGGGGTCAGAGTTTGATGCGCTGTCCGGGGAGGATCTGGCTGGGGCTGTCGAGAATGCTCTTGTTCAATGCGTAGAGCGTACGCCAGCCGCCCTTGATCTTCTTCTTGGTGGCGATCGAGGCGAGGGTGTCGCCGGAGCGGATCACGTAGGTCTTGCCGCTGGGTTTCGCGGCGGCCGGCTTCTTCGCCGTCACCTTCTTGTAGACGCCGGACTTCTTGCCGCACGTCGGCCAGGGGCTGAGGCCGCGCTTGGCGTGGATCTTGTTGGCGACGGCGATCTGTTCGCCCTTGGTGGCCTTGTCTGCGGTCGAGGCGTACTTGCCGCCGCCGTTGGACTTCCAGGTGCTGCGGCTGAACTGCAGGCCGCCGTAGTACCCGTTGCCGGTGTTGATGTGCCAGCGGCCGCCGGACTCGCACTTGGCGACCACGTCCCAGTTGACCTGCCGGGCCGCACTCGCCGGAGCCGCACCGCTCAGGACGATGCCGGCTCCGGTGATTCCCGCCGTGACCATGGTCAGGGCAAGGCGCACTCGTCTACTACCGATCCGAGACATGGGTGATCCTCCACGCCTACGAGGTGAGCTGTCGGGTTCGGGACGATCCATCCCGGCCGTGTCACACACACGGCTTCACCCCGAGGCGCAAGAACGATGCGCCGTAGAGATTGGGTCCCCCGCTCCTGCCGTCCGTTTCGTTTCTGTGAGCGGCGGCAGGATTCGGCGGTCCGCTCACAGTGCCCGCAACGCGGGACTGGCGACGACGGTAACCACGTCGATGGGCCGAGAGCCAAGAAAACGAGGGGGAATAGTGACGTTCTTAACAGTATTTGCCCGATTTGATCTTCTTGGCGGGTTGATATTCCGGTTATTCCTCTTTGGAGAGGTACGGACTACTAATGCACGCTTCCGACCAGCTCACGACTGTCCATCGGGGCCGGGCGCCGACGCCACAGCCAGGTGATCACCGCGGCGAAACCGAGCAGCACCGGAAGATCGGCCGCGGCCATCTGCCACGGCATGTCCGCCGCCGTCTCGTCGATCGTCAGCTGCCCGAAAGCCCCCGCGACAATGCTGCTGAGCAGGTTGTTCATCACGTGCAGAGCGATCGCCGCCTCCAAACCGCCGGTGCGGACCGTCACCCAGCCGGCGATCACTCCGAAAACGGCCAGGTCGAAGAAGCCGAACGGCGTACCCCACCCGTGCAGTGCGGCGAAGACCAGAGCCTGAAAGACGATCGGCACCCACGGACCGCGGAACCACGTGCCGACGGCCTGCAGCAGCCAGCCCCGGCACAGGTACTCCTCGGCCGCCGCCTGGAACGGCACCACCAGGAACAACACGGCCGTCGATGTCAGGAACGGCGCCCAGCCCACCAAGGGGACGTCGAGTCCGGACTCCTCACCGGTCAGCACAGCGAGGGCCGTACCCCCGGTCATGAAGACGATGATGGCGACCGCCGCGACCGGCAGGCAGATCATCAGCCACCGCCATCTGATCCGCCCGTCGACAGAGGAGAGGGTGCCGGCCGGCCGGGCCTGGGTCAGGCGGGCCGCGAGCAGGACCACCGGCAGCAGCACGGCGAGCGACACGAACCCGAGCGCGAGTTCCGCGAGCGGACCGAAAGTGGGCATCCCGTCCGCGCCGTCCGGTTGCCCGGTCAGCTCGGCGGCACCCGCGTAGACGAAAAAGGTGACCAGGAACGCCACCACACCGGTGGCGAGGATGAAGAACGTGCCGAGGAGGGGCCGCCACCAGCGGTGGGTGGGGGTCAGTGCAAGGCGGTGGTACGGGGTTCCGGTCGTCGACATGTACTGAAGTCTCGTCAATATCGACGACCGGCGGATCTGGCCACGGCCGGATCCTCGTCCCTACCCAGAGATATAGAGCAGTGCAGCGGGCAGAATGCGAGCATGGAACCACCCGAGATGATCAACGCCGGCACTCTGGTCCTGAAACGCTGGGAGCCGGAGTGGGCCGACGAGCTCACCGCCGCCGTCCGCGAGTCGCTGCCCGAGCTGAAACCGTTCCTGCCGTGGGCCACCGACGACTACGAGCTGTCGGGCTCCCGCGCCTACCTCGCCAGTGCCGACCAGAGCTGGGAGAAGGGCACCGACTTCCAGTACGCGATCTTCACCGCGGTCGGCGACCTGATCGGCAGCATCGGCCTGCACACCCGGATGGGCCCGGACGTGATGGAGATCGGCTACTGGCTGCGCTCCCCGTTCGCCGGGCAGGGCCACATGACCACGGCAGTGCAGGCGCTGACCCGGGTCGCCGTCACGCTGCCCGGCATCACCCGCGTGGCGATCAAGCACGACGCCCGCAACACCGGCTCGGCCCGCGTCGCGGAGAAGGCCGGTTTCACCGAGACCTCCCGCCGGGTCACCGACTCCGGCGACACCGAGATCACCCGGGAGCGCCCGGCAGCCTAGAGCGCATCCCTCTCGGCGTTCGCGTCACTTCCGGAGGCGATTCGGGCCGGGTCTGCGACGGTGACGACAGACCCGGCCGGGTACGTCTACCGGACGATCACGACCCCACGAGCCGGGAGTGTGGCGGGCGCGTCCGGGACGCCGGACAGGTCGACCGGCTCGTCGGTGCGGTTGATCAGGAACCGGGCCGGGCCACGCACCGCCAGCTCCACCTTTCCGCGCAACTCGGCGGGCAGTTCACTGGTAGCGCCGGCCGGGAGCAGCAGGTCGTCGAGGATCGCGGCCAGACCGTGCGGGCCCAGCCGGGTGGAGACGTAGGCCGCCGACCCCTCCCCCACCTCACGCCGGGTGACGGCCGGTCCCCCGTCCCGGTAGCCGGCGAGCACCTTGACGGCCGGGTCGGTAACCTCGACCCGCTCTGACCACAGGGTGCCGGACGTGCCGTTGGTGAGCGGTACCGAGACACCGTCGAGCAGGGGTGCGAACTCCTCGACCCGGATGCCGAGCAGGTCACGCAGCGCGCCCGGATAGGCGCCGGGCCAGGCGTGATCGAACTCGTCGACGATGCCGGAGAAATAGGTGGTCACCAGGTGACCGCCTGCGGACACGTACTCCGCAAGGCGCTCTTGAAGTGCGGCCGGAACCACGTGCAGGATCGGGGCCACGACCAGGCGATAGCCGCTCAGATCGGCGGCGGCCGGGACGACGTCGGCACGGATGCCCCGGTCCAGCAGGGCGGTGTACCAGTCCAGGGCCTCGGCACGGTAGCGCAGGCGGTCGGTGGGGTGCGAGTCGAGTTCGGCGACCCACCACGACTCGTAGTCGATGAGCACAGCGACTTCTGCTGGCGTACGAGCAATCCCGGCTATGTCCGAAAGTGACCGCAACCGCGCGCCGAGATCGGTGACCGCCCGGAAGATCGCGCTGGTCTCTCCGGCGTGCGGCAGCATCGCCGAATGGTATTTCTCGGCACCGGCCCGGGACTGCCGCCACTGGAAGAAGCACACTCCGTCGGCACCGTGGGCGACGTGCGTGAGCGAATCGCGGGCCAGTTCGCCGGACAGTTTAGGCACGTTGACCGGCTGCCAGTTGACCGCGCTGGTGGAGTGCTCCATCAGGAACCAGGGCCGCCCGGTGATCAGGTTGCCGGACAGGTTGGCCGAAAATGACAGTTCGTCGCGGGACTGCGGGCCGGGCCGCGAGTAGTGATCGTTGGCGACGAAGTCGACCTCGGCCGCCCAGTCCGGATAGTTCATGTCGTTGATGTCCCCGGCGACCATGAAGTTCGTGGTCACCGGGATCTGCGGGGTCAGCTCCCGCAGAATCCGGCGTTCGGCCAGGTAGTGGTCCTTGAGCGCGTCCGACGAGAACCGTTTGAAGTCGAGCTGCTGCGTCGGGTTGACCGGCCCGTTGGCGTGGCGCGGCGGCAGGATCTGCTGCCACTCTCCGTAACGCTGCGACCAGAAATCGGTGCCCCACGCGCTGTTCAGAGAGTCCAGGTTCCGGTACCGGGCCCGCAACCAGATCCGGAAGGCGCGCGCCGCGTCGTCGGAGTAGTCGTGCACGTTGTGGCAGCCCAGCTCGTTACTGACATGCCAGGCGGCGAGGGCCGGATGGTGCGCGTACCGGTTCGCGAGCCGGCGGACCAGGCGCAGCGCATGATCGCGGAAGACCGGTGACGTGGGCCGCCAGTGCTGGCGGGCGCCCGGCCAGACGGTGCGGCCGTCCCGGTCCACCGGCAGGATCTCCGGATGCTCCGTGGTCAGCCACGGTGGCGGCGACGCGGTCGGGGTGGCCAGGTCGACCAGGATCCCGTTGGCGTGCAGCAGGTCGATGACCTCGTCGAGCCAGCCGAAGTCGTAACGCCCTTCGGCCGGTTCGAGCCGCGCCCACGAGAAGATCCCCAGCGAGACGATCGTGACGCCCGCCTCGCGCATGGCCCGCACGTCGTCGGCCCACACTTCGCGCGGCCATTGCTCGGGGTTGTAGTCGGCGCCGAATTCGAGGCGCGGTTCACCATCGCGTCTCAACCACCGAGGGGCTTCCTGCGGTACGCGTAACGCGCTCGCGAAGAACCCCAGCGACACGTCCACCGCCTCGGGTTCGTCCAGCGGGCGATTGAGGTGGCCGTGTGTCGAGCCCCGGGCCAGGAAGGACTCGACCTCGACGTGCACCTCCCGCAGCTGCCGTTCCAGGATCTCGCCGGACGGCCGCAGGTCGTCGTGTTCGGACAGCAGGATGTGCACCGGCGGCAGTCCGTCGAGCCGCGCCGCACCCGGCATCGCCTCCGGCGGGAGGTCACTGATCCGGCCCACATAGTTGCGAACCAGTTCCTCGGTGTCCTCGAGATGCCGCCCCAGCCCGAGATCCGGAACCGGAAAGTGCACAAACGGGTAAGCCAGAAGAACCAGATCCGGAGCCGTCGCGCTCGTGTCGCGGGCTCGGATCGCGGTGGCGAGGGCCAAGGCCGCTCCCGCGCTGGCTCCGCCGATCGCCTTCCGTTTCGGCAGGTCATCGCGGCCGGCGACCCAATTCCAGACGGCGTGCACGTCGTCGAGTGGAACCGGATAACGTACCCCAGCTACGGCTAGCCGATAGCCGACGGAAATGACAATCGCGTTCGCTCGCCGGGCGAGTTCGGCACCGACATGATCCGATTCGGGCATGCCGAGTCCCCCGTGCCGAAACCCGCCACCGTGCGCCCAGACGAGCACCGCCCCGGCAGCACCATCGGGTTCGAAGACGCGCACCGGAATCACTCCGTGCGGACCGTCGACCTCAAGATCGGAATGCATTGATCCACACCTCACCATACCGAGACAGTGAAACGTATTAAGCCACCCTAGACAGCAGCCCGGAACCCCGGCAAGCGCTTTCCTCAGGCAAATCCGCCGTTACTGAGCAACAGCTGCCCGTTGATCCACTGCCCCTGTGGGGAGCAGAGGAATTCGACCAGGTTCGCAGTGTCCCGTGGAGTGCCGAGCCGGCCGAGCGGCGTGGCCGCCAGACACGCGTCGCGGATCTCACCGGACATCCAGCCGGTGTCGACGGGCCCCGGATTGATCACGTTCGCGGTGATGCCGAGATGGGCGAGTTCCCGGGCCGCCGCCATAGTGATCCGGTCGAGCGCCCCCTTACTAGCCCCGTACGGCAGGTTCCCCACCGTGTGATCACTGGTCAACGCGATGATCCGACCGCTGCCGTACTCACCCCGGAACCGCCGCCCGTGCTCCCGGATCAGCAGCCACGAGGCGCGAGCGTTCACCGCGAAGTGCCTGTCGAAACTCTCCACGGTGGTGTCGAGCAGTCCCGAGTCGACCGACTCGGCGTGGCTCATCACCAGCGCGCTGACCGGGCCGAGCCGCAGTTCCACCTCGTCAAAGATCGCGGCCGGTGCAGCCACGTCGCTGAGGTCGGCCTCGATCGCCAGCCCTCGCCCGGCGAACGACTCCGTGACGGCATGGGCGGCTCCCGGCTCCACACCCCAGCTCATCCGCTCGTCGTAGCCACTCCAGTAGGTGATCGCGACGTCCCACCCCGACGCCGCCAGCCGCGTCGCGATGCCGGCGCCGATCCCCACGGTCCGCCCCACCCCGGTGACCAGAGCCACCGGCCGCCCCACACCACCCGCCGCGCCGGCTGTCAGGCCGCCGGGCCCGCTGTCCACCACACCGTCTGCCGTGTCACCCGACCCGCCGTCCGTCACGCCTGCCACACGCCCATCCACTGTTCCGCGCCCCACTTCTGGAATCTCCGCTCCTCGGTGAACCCGAGCTTCGCCGCCAGCCGCATCGAAGGCTCGTTGGCGGACTGGGTGTAGAGCACCACCCGCTCACCGGGAAACGCTCCGGCGAACCAGTCGAGGGCCGCCGAGCAGCCCTCCGCGGCGTACCCGGCACCCCAGAACTCCGGCAGGAAGAGATAACCGAGATCGACCTCTTCCGGGCGATCCCGGCCCGCCGGTCCCATGATCCGCCGTTCGAGCAAGACCGTGCCGATCATCCGCCCGCCGAGGTCGACGACGAACACTCCCGGGCGGCGGCCGGGAGTTTCGGGCAGACGCTCGGCTTCGTCCGGCGACTGCGGTCCACCGAGATAGGCGTTCACCTGCGGCGACGTGTTCATTTCAAGGAAGGCCGGACGGTCCCGGGCCTCGGATTCCCGGAGGACGAGCCGCTCGGTCCTGATCGGAGCGGGCAGCCAGCCACCGGTCCCTGGATTCTCCACCCGCGCAGAGTAGAACGACGGTCAAATGGCTCCGGCTCGGAACGCTCGCGGCGGCAGGACCCGGAGTTCCGCGAGACGGGTCAGGACCAACAGGCCGATCCGGTCGGCACCGTACCCGGAGAAGTGGGTGTTGTCCCGCAGCTCGTTGTAGAGATAGATCGACTTGGACCCCTCCACCCCCAGCGACTCGACCAGGGCGGCACTGTCGGCGGTCAGGTCGACGTAGGGGACGTTCAGCCCGGTCGCCACCGCCCGCATCTCGGCGGGCAGCCAGACCCCGAGGCCGTTCAGGTGCCGGGCCACGTCGTCGAGCCGGCCGGTGCTGTCGAAGCGGCGGCGGACCGGCGGGCTGACCAGGACCGGCTTCGCGTGGACGGCGCGCAGTTCGGTGATCATGCGGGTGAGGTTGGCGCGGTAGTCCTCGGCGGTCGTCTGCTTGTCGTTGTGACCGAACTGGATCAGCACCACGTCACCCTGTCGGACCTGCGGCAGCATGGTGGCCCAGAGCCGCGCGTCGGCCAGGAACGAGGCGGTGCCCTCCCCCGAGTCGGCGTGGTTGGCGACCGTCAGGCCACGCAGCAGGTGCTGAGGGATGGCCTGGCCCCAGCCGACGTAGGGATCGGCGGGCTGATCACAGACGGTCGAATCGCCGGCCAGGAAGAGTTGCGGTGCCCGTGGCGAGGCGGCCCGGACGGTGATCTTGCGGACCTGGGGCGCGGCACCGGTGAACGTCAACGTGAGGCCCGGAGTGCCGACGTTCTCGATGGTGGGTTCGCTCTCGGGTTCGCGGACGTCGACACTGAAGGCGCGCCGGGTGAACAGGCCGGCCTCGGTAGCGGTCTCGGCGAGCATCAGGCGACGAGTCTCGGCCTGGACGGCGGTGCTGCCGGCCGCGTCCCGGGAACCGAGGACGACGTTGACGTCGTATTCACCGGGGCCGACGTCGTAGTGACAGACGACGGGTGCGGCGCCGGTGCACACGCCGGGTACGGATCGGGGACCGGCGGCATGGGCGGGTGCCGGGAGACCGGCGGCGGCGACCACGGTGAGGGCCAGGACGCGGGAGCTTTTCATCAACGTGACTCCAATCGGGGATTTGAAACGTTTACATTGATGAATGCCAATCAGTCAAGCCGCCGGGGCGGTTATCGGGCGGTGACCGGTTCACCGAGCGGAATCGGAGCACTCGATAAAGTGGGCCGGTGCCCGTACTCCGCAAGGTTCTGTCCTCGATCCTGACGCTGATCGCGCTCGCCGGGGCGTTCCGGCTTCTCGCTCCGGCGACCGCGACAGTTCAAGATCAAGAGCCGCCTGGCGTACGTCTACAACTCGCATTCCTGAGACAACAACTGGAGTCGGGCGCCGACCACGACGCACAGTCACTGTTTCCGGAGGGCTATTACTTCCTCAACGTCCTCTACGGTCTGACCTGGGTGGACCTCGGCAACCGCGGCGTCGAACCGGAACGCGCCGCCGACGAGGCCGCCTGGGCACTGTCGCGTCTGGAGTCACCGGCCGGGCAGGCGCCGTTCGACCCGGCGGCTGTCCCGGCGTTCGGTGTCTTCTACGCCGGCTGGACAAACCGGCTGCGCGCCGGCCTCCTGACCCTGCGCGACGACCCGGGCCAGCGCACCCGGCTGCTGGCCGATTCGGCGACCCTGGCCGCCGCGTTCGACGCGTCACCGACCCCGTTCCTGGCCGCTTACCCCGGGCAGGCGTGGCCGTGCGACTCGACCGTGGCGATCGCCTCGCTACGGCTGGCCGACACGGTGACCGGCGGGTCGCAGTTCGCACCGACCGTCGACCGCTGGGTACGACGCTCGCAGAGCCTGCTCGACCCGGCGACCGGCCTGTTGCCGCACTTCGTGGACGCGTCGACCGGAGCGCTGGTGGACGGCTCACGCGGCACCTCACAGGCGATCATCCAGCGGTTCCTGCCGGAGATCGACCAGGTGTTCGCCCGCGAGCAGTACCTGACCTTCCGCGACAAGTTCCTGGACCGCCCACTGTGGCTGGGCCCGGCGATCCGGGAGTACCCGCACGGCAGCACCGGCGAGGCGGACGTCGACTCCGGCCCACTGATCCGTGGCATCAGCCTCTCCACCACGGTCGTCGCGCTCGGTGCCGCCCAGGCGCAAGGCGACAAGCCGCTGGCCGAAGCACTCGCCAACTTCGGCGAGTTCGCCGGCCTGCCGGTGGCCACCCTCGACACCAAGCGCTACGCGTTCGGCCTGGTCCCGGTCGGCGACGCTTTCCTGGCCTGGTCGAAATCAGCCATCACCCCCGCATCCGACAGCCCGGAACCGGTGATCTCCGGCTGGTGGCGAGCCCCGCTCCTGACCCTGCTGCTCCTGCTGGGCCTGGGCCCGTGGCTCCCCGCGATCCGAAGGTCAGCGCTCAAGCACAAACGACAAGCCGAGACCCCCGACGCCCACATCTGACCCGGCCCGCTCACTGCCAGACCCCAGCGATCGCGCCGCGAGCAGGCCGTATCGCGGTGAGGTCACCGCAGGCCGGTCAGAGCGCCTCGATCTCGTCGCGGGTCAGGCGGCCGTCGGCGATCAGGACGCTGATCTGTCTGGTCAACGGGGCGCCGGGCTTGATCGTCAAAAGATCTTCCCAGGCGTGGGCGGTACAGACGCCGTTGTAGTCGCCGGTACGGGCGAACCACCGGTCGGCGCCGGCGATACCCCGGAAGACCAGCGTGTACGAGTCCTGCACCGCCAGCGCCAGCCACGGATCGGTGGAACCGTGGGCCTCGCCGCCGGACGGGACGAACGCTTCCGCCGTGCCGGCCGTGGCCCGCCAGAAGAAGCCGCCGTAGCCCGCTCCGCCGGTGCGCCCGTTCGTCGCGGGACTGCCGAGGGTGACCTCGGCTTGGCCGGGGACCGCCAGTTCGTACCGGAAAAGCAGCTCCCAGCCGTGCACAGCGTGCCGGGCGGTGACCGAACGCTGCTCCCGCAGGATCGTCCGGTCCGAGCCGTCGACCCAGCGGAGACTGTCGGTGAAGCCGCCGTCGACCGGTTCCTGACCGTCGGAGAGCACCTGCCCGTGGTCGTCACGCCAGATGTAGCCCTCGTCGCGGACGTAGGTGCGCCCACCCCAGACGTTGACCCCGGCGACGTCCTGCATCGTCACCGAGACGCCGAGGTGCCAGGGGTGGTCCTCCGGATACTCGTCGGTGACGACCGTGCCGCCCAGAGTCCGGATCGGGTGCAGATAGGGCCGCGGAGCCAGGCGGATGTCGACATCGGGGGTGGTCACGTAGGTGGCGACCGGGGTCCCGTCGACAAGCAGTTCGGTCATCCTCGACCCTTTCCTCAGTTCGGCTTTCCGGCCTGCGGGTAAGCGCTTTCCTCAGGCAACGTAGCGCCAACGATCCATCCCCGGCAAGGACGAACCAGGACCGTAGACGACGAGACGTTCAACTAGCCGGCCGGGGGAATCGGGCGGCCTCGCGCCGGTCGAGGATCTCGCCGCCGAGCCCGACCCGGGCCGCGACGAGCCGGTCGACGGACACGTCGAAGGCGAGCACGAACACCCGGCCGGTCGCCGGTCGCACCACCAGCGACGGGCGGCCCGCACCTTCCGGGACGGCCGGGCTCTCCTCGCTGACCAGGCCCGCGGCGGCCAGCTCGGTGGTCAGGGCGAGGATGGTGCTGCGGTTGACGCCCATCCGCTCGGCGAGGACGGCCCTGGTCAACGGGCCGCCGGTGTGCACGTGGCGAAGCAGGATGCCCAGGTTCTCACGGTGCCTGCTCACGGTCGGTGTTTCCTTGCCGGCTGATGGAGCGAACGGGCCTCCAGCCTCTCACACGACTCTGAGCTGGGCCGACGTGCTCAGTTGACGCCGACCGGGGCGGGGAACCAGGGGCCACTGTGGAAGTTCGTGACGATCTCCTCCTCGGGGTCGCCCGGCTTCGGGCTGTGGCTCGCCGTCCCGGATTCGGGCGTCGAGACGGGGATCTCCGGCTGGCAACACTCCGTGGTGGCCAGCGCCGGTCCGGCCAGGAACATCGCCCCCGCGATCAGCCCTGTTCCGGTCACCAGCAGCCGCATCGTCCTGTTCATCGCGCCACTCCCTCCGAGGTCGATCCAGGAGCGCGACCGGCACGGCGGTTCACCTCACCGGCCGAGCGCACTACCGGAAAAGGGGACCACGCGGCGGACGGCCCGAGGTGCCGAATCAGCCCGACATCGGCCGTTCAGGCCCGGGAACGGACCACCGGGACCGGAATCCGTGATCGGTACCCGCCCACCGGCGATCGGTGCTCCAATGCCGGTGGGCGGGCGGGCATCACGCCGGCGGCACCCTGTCGATCGGGAACTGCAACTCGGTGATCAGTTCCTCCGGGCTGCCAGCGCTCTGCGGATCGTTCAGATAGATCTCCCGGGGCGCCCCGTGGGCCACGATGCCGTGCTCCTCGATCCAGCCGGTGACCACGTGGTAGGCCGGGGAGATCTCCTGGTAGGGCCCGCGATGGATGGTCGAGGCGACCGGCCCGCCGGGCACTTCCCGGTAGTAGACCGGACCGGACGGGACAGGTGTCCCGGCCGGGACCGGGAGGCAGATCTCCACCTCGCCTTCGGTCCGCTCGTCGATGACGTCGTGATAGACGACGAACGGCGGACCGGCCGGGGCGACCCCGGCCGCGCCGAGGGCACCGGCGACCGTGCCGAATCCCTGCTGGAGCACCGCGCCGATGGTGGCGAGGCTGGCGGTGAGCCGTAGCCCGGCCACCGGGTTCGCCGCGACCTCTTTGACCGTCACCTGGTAGGGCATGACGTTTCCTCCTCGATCGATGAGACGTTCGAGGAACCGCAGCATCCGCTCCTGCTCGGCGAGCCGGTCCCGCAGCCGCTCCCGGTGCGCCGACAGGCGTTTGCCGGTCAGCTCCGGGTCGTCGTCGGCGAGCAGGTCGCGGATCTCGGTGACCGGCATGTCGATCAGGCGCAGCACCCGGATCGCCTCGGCGCGCCCGGCCTGGCCCCGCCGGTAGAAGCGGTAGCCCGAGGCCGGGTCCACCCGGGCGGGGGTCAGCAGTCCCTGCTCGTCATAGAAGCGCAGGGCTTTGATCGACAGCCGGCTCATCCGGGAGAAGCGCCCGATCGGGATCAGGTCGTCCGGCACGGTTCCTCCTTCGCCCACCACGTTCGGGTCTCCCCTGGTGGGAGAGTCAAATCATCCGTGGCGAGATGAACGTGGCGCGTTCGGGGCGCTGCACCGGGATCTGTTGGTCGGCGGGCTGCGCCGCCACGAAGTCCGCGCTCTCCAGGCCGCAGGACGCCACCGTGTGGTTGCGTACCAGCAGCGACGTCGGCACCGGTGTGATCTCCCGCCAGGCGAAACAGGACCGGATGATGGCCGCGTTGGCGCCGCCGCTCAGCTCCCGGTCGGCGCGCAACATGGCCCGCAGGATCGCGTGGTACGTGAGGAAGTCCGGTGACAGGTTGCTCCACGTCACCGCGAGCAGCCGGCCCAGATAGTCGCGGGCCAGCAGCAGCGACTCCTTGAAGGCGGCCTCGTTGCCGAGGTAAGCGGCGGTGAAACCGGCCTGGATCTCGGCCAGGTCGAGCGCGCTGCCCGGCAGGTTCGTGGATCGCTCGCGCAGTTCCTCGCTGATCAGTTTCTTGGCGACCAGGTCCTGCTGGAACACCTCGACCATGGTGTCGAAGATCGCCCCGGTCAGCGGCAGCGACCGCCGGTGCGGCTCGTCGCCGACCTCCGACATCCGCTTGTTGTTGAACGCGATCCGGATCTCCGAGCTGTCCGACAGCTCACCCACCCGGTCCAGGCCGTTGATGGTGAGCAGGTTGCCCTTGGTGCTCTCCAGCAGGTAGTCGACCAGCGAGTGGAAATGCAGCGACGCCACGATCGCGACCAGGTCGCCGGCCGACTCGTGCATGCCGCCGTAGTCGACGGCCTCGTCGAGCGGGCTGGCCGGCACACCGACCTCGGCGAAGATGACGCTGTGCCCGAGTTCGTGGGCGAGGACGTCGAAGTTCTCGCAGTACGGCCGGGCGTGGTCGATGGTGCCGTTCGGTTTCCGGCCGAAGCCGAACTCGAGGAAACCGTACCCCGACTGGGCGTTGTCCCATTCGATCAATGGGATCAGTTCGAGACGTTCGAAATCGGACTCGAAATGCCATTGAATCGTACGTCCGAAGTAGTCCTCCCAGATGTCGAGGACGCGCCGGACGGTCGCGTACATGGTGGCCGCGGAGAATTCCCGGCTCGCCGGATCGATCTGATCGAAATGACCGTCCGCACCCGGCTGGACCGGCGGGCGCGACGACCCGCGCCACGGGGGACGGAAGAAGTCCTTGTAGGGCAGTTTCCCCACCGCGTCGACCACGAACATCCGGTCGTCGCCCGGCCCGGCCCGCATCGCGGTCGGGTCCACCGACACCACCACCACCTCGGGTTCCGGGAACAGCGGCCCGGATCCGTCGTCTTTACGGAGGAATCGGGGCTGCGGAAAGATCCGGAATCGGGTTCCCTCGCGCGCGAGCCGTCGATCCAGTTCAAGGGACATGAAAGCCTCCCGGAGGCCGTTCGTTCTCAGTAAGGCCTCAACTCGATATCCCCGGGCATTCGAAGTCAACGCGACTGTCCAAGAACCATCCGTTCCGGGGTCCCCCGAAAATAGGGGTACGGTGCGGGACCCGGCCGGGTCCCGCACCCCCGATAACGGTATTAGGGAAAACGAGTCACCCCGGCGGAGTGGTGAGGTGTCCCTCGCCCAGGTGAAGGCGGCGGCTGATGCCGATCGCCGCCAGGAAACGCTCGTCGTGGCTGACCACGACGAACGCCCCCTGGTAGGCGACCAGGGCGCTCTCCAGCTGACCGGCGCTGATCAGGTCCAGGTTGTTCGTCGGTTCGTCCAGCAGCAACTGCGGGGCCGGCTCGGCGAACAGGACGCACGCCAGGGTGGCCCGCAGGCGCTCCCCACCGGCGGGCGGCACGTTCACGGGCCTGCTGGGCCTCCCGCTTCTGCCGTTTGAGGTCCTGCTCGGCGGTGCGGACCTGGCGGTCGAGGTTGTTGGTGGGCTCGTCGAGCAGCCGAACGCCGGGGCGTTTCAGCAGCTCGGCGGCGAGGCCCAGGGCGATCACCTGGCCGCCGCTGAGAGTGCCGAGGCGGCGGTCGAGGGTGACCTCGGCGAGGCCGAGACGGTCGAGTTCGGCGCGGGTGCGCTCCTCGATGTCCCAGTCGTCACCGACCGTGGTGAAATGCTCCTCGGCCGGGTCGCCGGACTCGATGGCGTGCAGGGCGGCCAGCACCCGGTCGACGCCGAGGACCTGCGCGACCGTCTGGTCCGCCACCAGCGGCAGGTGCTGCGGCAGATATCCGAGCACACCACGGACGGTGACGGTGCCGCCGGACGGGCTCAGCGCGCCGGCGATCAGTTTCAGCAGCGTGGACTTGCCGGCGCCGTTGGCGGCCACCAGCCCGGTGCGGCCCTCCGGCACGGAGAACGACAGGCGATCGAAGACCGGAGTGTCATCCGGCCACGAAAAGGACAGATCGGTGACAGAAATGGACATGGAGACCCCAGGGAATGAAAGGGAATTCAGGGCACGACAAAGAAAGCCGTCACACGGACGGCCGGGGCGGGGCCTTCACCCTGCGATGTCGTCGTCCCCTGCCATGTCTCTCCGATCTCAGTGGTGTTCCGTAGTCGACGATAGCTCACCGCACGGCCGGGGCGCGGCCCCGAGAATCCGCAGCAGGGCCTCGATCAGCTGGTCGGCGGCCTGGTCCACAGTCCAGCCGAGAGTGCCGGTCAGGTCGACGACCACCCGCTCGTCGAAGATCGTCACCCACATCAGCACCGCGAACCGGACATCCTGCGCCGGTACCGCGCCCGCCGCGACAGCCGCCTCCACCAGGCGGTCCAATCGCGCGTAGAGGCCGCCGACGAACGAGTCCGAACGCCGCTCCAGCACACCTCTCGGCGACCGCACATGAACCGCTGCGGCACCCCATCGGGACGCCCGCTCGACCCATTCCCGGCAGACCGCCCGAATGTCCGCGACCGGGTCCGTTCCGGGCGGCAACCGGTCGAAGGCCTCCAGCAACTCGCCGGTCATCTCCGCCCAGAACGCGTCGACCGCGCTCGCCGTGTCGGAGAAGTTCCGGTAGGCGGTGGCGGTCGAGATCCCGGCCCGCTCGGCGGCCTCCGCCAGCGAGAACCCCGGCCCCCGCTCGGCCAGCAACTCCCCCACCGCGGCCAGCAGCGCGGCCCGCCGCAACCGGGCGTCCCCGCGCCGCGGCCGCCGTTCGTCCCGCGGTTCCCACCCCGACATACCGAGATTATTTCGTACGTTCGTCGACGGTCCCGCCACCACCACGCGAGGCGGCCGGCGGGTCACCGCCGACTCGCGGCCGCCGGGCCGAATGCGGTGGCCGCGGCCGGCCGCTCAGCAGTACCCGGACGGGCACTCGCCGCTGGCCAGCAACTCGTACTGACGGCAGGACGAGCAGATCTTGGGCTCCGGGCGCGGGGCCGGCTTGACCTTCGCCGGGGCCGCGGCCTTGCGGGTGGTGGTCGTTCCCGTCCCGGTGGCGGTGGCTCGCGCCCGGGGCGCGGCGGCCACCTTGGGAGCCGCCTGCACCTCGACGGCCTTGACCGCGGCGTCGAGCAGCGCGTCGTAGTTGATGTCGATCCAGTCGGCGTCGAGCGAGACGAGACCGGCCGGGTCCTCCGGATCCTTCAGGTAGGAGCCCTCGACCTCCGCCAGGAAGGCGGTCGCACTCTCCGGGTCCACGGCAACGTCGACACCACCGGGGTGGATGTTGACGGCGAGCCGCTTGCCGCCCTTGGGGCGGACCTGGAGACTGCGGCCGACCGGCTTCACGTCGACGTTCGCCCGACCGCGAAGCTCCAGCAGCAGCCGCGCCACCGCCGGAGCCGCCCCGATGGGATCAGTCTCGTAGGTGTCCATCAATCCTCCACCGCACCTCAACGAACCTCTGTGAACCCGGTGCCGAACCCGATGCCGGGTCCCCGAACCGATGACGGGCCGCCCGGGCCCCGCCGTGTGATGAAAGGTTCAGGGACGCCGTGCGTCGAGCAAGGCACCCGCACGACGATACCGCTCCCGCCTAGAGCGCCGGACACGTCCTCCGATAGCGCCACACACGCCGCGCCGGGCGGGGGTGGGTGACACCCGGGTTTCCCCGCGACGTAACGGGCCGGAAAACGAACTCCCGCAGACTGGGAAGTGAGAAAACCTTCTCAGTTGCCTCGGGAGGCTGGTTCATGTCGGCAAGACGAACCCGCGTCGCGGTGATCGGAGCCGGCTCGGTCGGTACGGTGGTCGCGGCGGCTGCGGTGGACGCGGGACACGACGTCGTGGTGTGCGCGCGACGGCGGCTGCAGCGGCTGGTGGTCGAACGCGCCGACAGCGTGCGCGAGATCGACGTGCCGGTGCTGGCCGACCCGTCCGAGGCGTCCGAGGTCGACTGGGTGCTGCTGGCGACCAAGGCCCAGGACGCGGCGGGCGCGGCCGCCTGGTTCGGCCCCCTCGTCGGCCCGCACACCACGGTCGTGGTGCTGCAGAACGGCGTGGATCACGCCGAGCGCATCGAGCCACTGGTCCCCCGTGGCACCCGGGTGCTGCCCGCGCTGGTCTACGTGGCGGCCGAGTCCCTGGGCCCCGGCCACGTCCTGCACCGGCTGGGCGCCCGGATCACGGTGCCCGGCACCCCCGGCGCGGCGGTGGCGACCGCCCGGCCCGGCTTCACCGAGACGGCGCCCACCACCGGCCGGGCGAGCACCGGTGTGGTCCGGGGCGACATGAAGGACGGGTTCGCGGCCCTGTTCGACGGTTCGTGGCTGCACGTCGAACGGGTCGCCGACTTCCCGACGGCCGCCTGGCGCAAGCTGCTGACCAACGTCGGCGCGAACCCGGTGACCTCGCTGACCCTGAAACGCATGTCGGTGATCCAGCACGATCCGGCGGTCCGGGAGCTGACCCGCGCCCTGCTGGGTGAGGCGATCGCGGTCGGCCGGGCGGCCGGTGCCGCCCTGACCGAGGCCGACGTCGATCACACCTTGGAGATCTACGACGAGTTCGGCGGCGACGACGGCACCTCGATGCTGTACGACCGGCTGGCCGGCCGCGCCACCGAACACGAACTGATCACCGGCGCGGTGGTCCGCCTCGGCGAACAGCACGGCGTACCGGTCCCCTTGAACCGGGCGATCCTCGCCCTGATGCACGGCGTCAACCACAAGTAGGCGTGGGCATGGCGAAGCCCGGGGAAATGGCCGATCCCCGGGCTTCTGGTTGCCACTGAATTGCACACACCAGCACGTTTAAGAGTGTGGATCAGTCATCATGACATCGGGTTTTGCCTTTAAACTATCGCCGCTCGAAGCGCGGCGAGCCGGACTTGAACCGGCATCCGATGTCTTCGTCCTCACTCGGTCGACCTGGTGATCAGTGGAGAATGCTGACTTTGGAGCGATAGTCTGAGTTTGATCATCGACTGCCTCTTCCAGTTGGGCTACCTCCGCACGAAATGCGGAGGGCGGGACTCGAACCCGCACTGTCACCGATGGAATTCAGCTTCAACTTCAGTCGTCAGCTTCACGCCGGAATCCCGGCGCACCCCCGCGCTCCCACGGGGGAACTCATGGGCGGGTCAGCCGAACAGGTAACCGAAGAACGCCGCGCCCACACGCTGGTCGGTGACTTCGGTGTTGTTGGCTTCCTCGCGGGCGAACTTGACCGCGGTCTGCAGGGCGAGCACCCGATCGAGGATCTCGTTGACCCGCTTGGCCGGCAGGGCACCGGAGAACTTCACCGTCGTCCAATAGCCGACGGTGATGTCCTCGTAGTACACCTCGACCTGGGCCGGGTGCTTCTCGGTGGCCTCGGCCTTGACGTGGTTGCGCGGCACCTTCTTGGTGCGGTTGGTGCGCACCGGCTCGGTCCGCCAGCTGTCCGTGGAGTCGTCGCGAACCCAGGACTCGGCGGCGTCGAGCACGGGCAGCTTCTTCACGAAGGTGTGCAGGTCGACCAGCTGCTTCTCGAGGAACAGCAGGTAGGTCACCGGCACCTGGGCGGCGATCGTCCGGCCGTCGACCACGACGTCGGCACGGGCCACGCCGTTGGTCCAGTCCTTGGTGGCGGTCACGTCGAACAGGCGGGTGAGGGTGCCGGCGACGTCACGCAGGATCTCCTCGGCCTTGATCTGCACCCGGGTCGACTCGGCGGGCAGCTGCTCGCCTTCCTCGTCCTTCGGCTGGTACGTCCGGGAGATGCCGGCCAGTGGACCGGTCTTCTGCACGGCGTGGTGGGCTTCACTCAAGTCCGCAAAGGACTTGCTCTTGACGCCCTTCTCCACGGCGATGATCTGGTTCAGTTTCGGCACGACGTCCCCCCTGTGTTTCAGCGGGGGAACCTTAACACCGGTCGATCACCGGCATCGACCCATATATCGAGTCGGTGACCCGCCCTTTGTCGAGTCGGTGACCGACTTTACCGAGCCGGTCACCGACCGAAGAGGATCACCAGGTCAGGTCGACCTGGCGCTCGAACGTGCGGAAGCCGGCACGAGCGAAGGCCGCGGCCATCGGCACGTTGCCGACGTCGGTGGCCGCCCGGATCCGGGGCACGCCCTGACCGGCCAGCACCCGGACGCCCTCGGCCAGGATGTCGTCGACGAGCCCGCGGCCACGATGACCGGGCAGCACCGCGATGTAGGCGATGATCGGGTTGTAGCCGTTGTGCGCCGGAATGACGAACCCGACCGGCTCACCACCGGGCAGTTCGGCGACCCGCCACCAGTCCCGTGGAGTGGAGTAGCGCTCGAGTTCCGAACGGTACTGCTCCTCGGCGCACTCCCGGGGGCTCATCCGGGTCAGGTCGTCGCGACTGTGCGCGTCGAGGCTGCCGTCGAGCACGAGTGTCATCATCTCGATCAGCTCGTCCGCGTCACGGGGCGCACGGAAGGCGAGCCGCCCGGACGGCTCGGCGATCGGGGTGCCGGGTTCCCAGTGCAGGCGCAGGCGCTCGACGAACAGTTTCGCCCCGCACTCCTCCAGGACCCGCATCCAGGTGTCATCACCGGAACGCTGCCAGTCCGGGGCGACGAAGCGGGTGAACTCCGGGGCCGGTGTGGGCAGAGCCGCCCGGACGAGGCTCACGCCGTCGGCGAAGTGCCCGTCGGCGACGTCGAGGATGTCCATGACGAGGGGGTGTTCGTCACCGGGACGCGACCACCAGGCGGCCCGGGCGGTCACCTGGTCACCGCGCAGGGCGAGCCACAGCCACTCGGGCCGGCGGCGCCCCGCGGCGAGGTCTTTCGCGATCTCGGCGTTCAGGACGTACGAGAAGGAGTTGAAGGTGTCCAGGTCGTCGGGCATGACGGCGGGACGGATGGTCAAGGGTGTCAAGGCGTTCTCCGGTAGAGATGCGCCCACTCCACGCCCGGACGGCTGGGTCAGCCGAGAACCGGGACGGAGGAGAGCGCGGTGTACGTGCGGAACATCGCGGTCCTCCTTTCTGCTCGATGATCGCGCCCATTCAAACAGCCCCGGCCCGGCTCCCGCCACCGATTTACCGGAGCACCGGATCACCGGGCGCCGCGCCACCCGGCTACCGACTCATCGGGCGCCGGAGCGTTCGGCGCCGATTCCCGCGGTGACGACCAGGGCGATACCGGCCAGTGCCGCCCAGCCGGGAACCTGGTGCAGCAGCAGGAAGCCGATCACGACGGCGATAGCGGGTTCCAGGCTCATCAATGTGCCGAAGGCAGCGGTCGTCAGGCGGCGCAGTGCCAGGAACTCCAGCACGAACGGGATCACCGGCAGCAGCACGGCCAGCAACAGCCCGAAGACCAGGATCTCCGGAGTCATCAGAGTGAAGGCCTGCGGGCCACCGAACAGGGCCAGGCCCGCCGTCGCGGTCAGACCGGCCACCGGCATCGAGATCGCCAGGCCGCGGATGCCGGTGCTCTCGTCGCCGACCCGCTGGGTGAGCAGGATGTACGCGGCCCAGCAGAGGGCCGCGCCGAGGGCGAAGGCGACACCGACCAGGTCCGTGCCGCCGTGCCACGGTGAGGTCAGCAGCAGCACACCGACTGCGGCCAGCAGCGGCCACCGCAGGGTGCGGCCCCGGAACACCGCCACCCCGAGCGGGCCCAGGAACTCCAGGGCGCTCGCCGTGCCCAGCGGAAGGCGGGCCACCGCGGACATGAAGAGCATGGTCATCGCCCCGGTGACCACCCCGAGGGCGACGACTGCCTGCAGGTTGGCCCGGCTGAACTCGGGCAGCCGTGGCCGGACCAGCAGGAACAGGATGATGCCCGCCCAGGCCAGCCGGAGCCAGGCGGTACCGAAGGCGCCGATCTGATCCGCGAGACCGACCGAGACGGCGAGGCCGAGTTGCACGCAGGTCATGGCGGCGACGGCGAGAGCTGCTCCGGTCCGGGCGGTGGTGCGGCGGGGTGCGGCGGTCAACGACATGCCGCCAGTAGAAACCCCGGCAACTGTTCGTGTCCACGTGATGATGCTGGACATACCGTTCATGATTGCTTGACAATCAAAGCATGGACGCACGCCGTCTGGAGACTCTGCTGCTGCTGTCGCGTCTGGGGTCGATGCGGGCGGTCGCCGAGGAGACGCACACCACCACGTCGACCGTGTCGCAACAGATCGCGGCGCTGGCACGGGAGGCTGGCACACCACTGATCGAACCGGAGGGCCGTCGGGTGCGGCTGACCCCAGCCGGGCGCCGGCTGGCCGGGCACGCGGTGACGATCCTGGCCGCGCTGGAGGCGGCGCGCCTCGATCTGGATCCGTCGGCGGAACCCGCCGGGACGCTGCGAGTCGCCGGCTTCGGGACGGTGATCCGGCGATCCCTGATGCCGATCGTGGCCCGGCTGGCCGTCGACCATCCGGGTGTCCGAGTCCACATTCACGAACACGAGCCGGCCGAGGCCCTGTCGCTGCTCGCCGCGGACGGCATCGACCTGGCCCTGACCTACGACTTCAACCTGGCCCCGGCCCCGCTGGACCGGACTGTCGACGTACGGTCGCTGTGGTCCGCCGATTGGGCCTTGGGAGTGCCGGCCGCCGATCCGTGGACGGACGTAGCAGCCCCGGAGGTGTTCGCGCGTTACCGCGATCACGACTGGATCGTGAACTCGCGCGGCGCCGCCGACGAGCAGGTGGTGCGGACGATCGCGTCGATGGCCGGTTTCGATCCGCTGATCACGCACCGGGCGGACAGCCTGGCGCTGCTGCAGGACCTGATCGTGGCCGGTCTCGGGGTCGGGCTGCTCCCCGCCGACCAGGAGACCCGGCCCGGCGTACGGCTGCTGCCGTTGAAAGATCCCTCCCCGGTCCTGCGGACCTATGCCGTCGTGCGGGCCGGCCGGACCGGCTGGCCACCATTGACCCTGCTGCTGAACCTGCTCCGGACCGTCCCCGGACAACCGGATCCGCCCGTCGGATGAACCTGCTCCGGACTCCCGGCAACCGGATCCACCCGTCAGACGAACCGGACCCGCCGGCGCCAGCGGAGGAACCGGCCGGGTCAGTCATGCTCCCCCCGTCGAGGAACCGGCCGGGTCTTCCATGACTCGCCGGCCGAGGAAGCAGCCGGGTCGGCCATGACCGTTCCGGTCGAGGAAACGACCAGTTCAGCTGTGACTCGCCGGCCGAGGAAGTAGCCGGGTCAGTCATGGCCGGGAGCGGGCGTAGTCGACGGAATCGTGGGGCCGCGATGTGCGGCTGTCGCCTCCCGCACTTCCGGGACGACCTCCGACGCCCACCGGCTGAGCGTGGTGCTGTCGGGTGTGCCGCCGTCCGGAGCGAACAGGATGAACCCGGCCGCACCATGGTCGATGACCGCGGTGGTCAGTTCCTCGATCCACTGTGCCGGTGACCCTCCGAGCCATCGCCCCTCGCGGTCTCGTGGCGCGCTCAGAGGCTGGTCGGTGATGCGGGCGGGAACGTTGAACACGTCGCGGATCTCCGCCGGGTCACGGCCCACCGCGACCGCTGCCTCGTCGATGACCGGCCGTGACTCTCGGTATCGCTCGCTGAGCCAGTCGGCGGCATGGCCGGGAATCCAGCCGTCGGCGACCCGGCCCGTCGCGGCCAGTGATCGCGGGCCGACCGAGCCGGTCCACACGTCGGGGGCGGGCACCGGCGCGGGCTCGATGCCGTCCACCCGATAGTGCCTGCCGTGGTGGGTGACCGGTGGGCCGCCGCCGGACAGCTCGCGGATCAGGACGATCGCCTCCTCGAACGCGTCCACGGCGTCGCCGGGTGACAGCCGTGGCACACCCATGTCGGCGATGCGGTCCCATCGGCCGCCGGCACCCATGCCGAGCACGACACGGCCGCCGGAGAGCGCGGACAGTGACGTCACCGTCCGCGCCAGCATCGGGGCGGGGCGAGTGGGCACATTGGTGACGTTGACGAGGGTCGTGAGCCGCTCGGTACGGCCGAGGACGAACGCGATCGCGGCATAGGCGTCCAGCCGGGCACCGAGGTAGGGATGGTCCGACAGCGAGAGGACATCGAGCCCGGCCCGGTCGGCGAGGTGGGCGAGGCGCAGAAGCTCGGATGCCTCGCCGATCCCACTGTGCGCCCCGAATCCGAAGACTGTTCTCGTGGTCATGGCTAAATCCTGCTCCGGGAAACGGTGGTGTAGGAGGCCGGGGTTTTAGTGGTACCAACAGGGACACCTTCGCGGGCGGTCGCGTTGCTACGTTCGGAGGGTGAGCGACAACGAACTCGGACTCTTCCTGCGGACCCGCCGTGCGGCGATCACCCCGGCTGAGGTCGGGCTGCCAGTCGCCCCACGCCGGCGCGCCACGGGTCTGCTGAGATCCGAGGTCGCGGCACTCGCCCGGGTGAGTGTGGAGTATGTGACCCGGCTGGAGCAGGGTCGTGATCGGCGGCCGTCCCCGCAGATTCTGGCCGCGCTCGCGGATGCGCTACGGCTGTCGGCGGATGAGCGCGCCCACCTGTTACGACTGACCAAGGCCGCGGATCCGGGGTTCAGCTGCCTGGGCGCCCGGCGTCCCGCGCACACGGTGCGGCCGACGGTCCGGGCGGTCGTCGAGCAGTTGGATCCCGCACCGGCGGTGCTGTTGAACAGGCTGGGCGACGTCTTGGCCTACACCGCGGCCTACGAGAGGTTGATGGGACCGATCGGGTTGCTGGAGCCGGCCCGGCCGAATCTGACCCGGTTCGTTCTCACCGACGAGCGGGCCCGCAAGGCCTATCCCGACTGGGAGCGGGTCGCCGATGAGGAGGTGGCAGCACTGAAGCAGGGGTCGTTCCGGGCCGATCCACACATCGCGGCGCTGGCCGACGAGCTGGCCCTGACAGCGGGTGAGGTCTTCACCCGACGGGTCGAAACGGTCCCCGGTCTGGCAGATCCCAACGGTTCTCTCCGGCTGTCACATCCTTCGGCGGGCGAGTTGCGGCTGCTCTACGAGGTGCTGGACCTACCTGCCGGTGACGACCAGCGGCTGGTCGTCCACTTGGCCGCGGACACCGCAACGGAGAGGGCACTCGACCGCCTACGCCCGCAGCCGATCCGCCTCCTGGCCGGGTGAGCAACGACCCGGATCGTGCCGCCGGGCCAGCGGGCCAGCGGGCCAGCGGAGCGGAAACCAGTTCGCGAGTTGGAACGGGCGGCGGGCGCGGTCGCCTCGGTGAACTCTCTCGGTGCGGAAGTGAAAATGATTTGATTCGCGGCCATCCGACCGCGCCTTGGCTCCGAATCTCCGGTGACGACCACGGAGGATCGGGGTGCGGAGATGGCCGAGTATCTGACTGGGCGGTACCGGCTGGCCGAGCTGATAGGCGCGGGTGGCATGGGCCGGGTCTGGCGGGCCGAGGACATGCTGCTCGGGCGTACGGTCGCGGTCAAGGAACTGCCGGTGACGGATCAGGAGACCTGTGCGGATCGGGAGACCCGTGCGGCGCGGGAGGCTCGGGCCGGCGCTCGGCTCAACCATCCGGGGCTGATCAAGGTGTATGACGTGCTCGTCGCCGGTGGGCGTTCGTGGATCGTGATGGAGTACGTGCCGTCTCGGTCGCTGCATCAGGTGGTTCGGGCGGACGGGCCGTCGTCACCGGCGGAAACCGCCCGGCTCGGGCTGGAGGTGCTGGCCGCGCTGCGGGCCGCCCACGCCGCCGGGGTGGTGCACCGGGATGTGAAGCCGGACAACGTGCTGATCGCCGCGGACGGCCGGGTGGTGCTCGGTGATTTCGGGCTGGCCGCGATCGGTGCCGACGCCCCGGATCCGCGGTTCGGGTCGCCCGATTACATCGCCCCGGAACGCCTGCTGGCACAGGAGTCGGGGGTTGCCGGCGACCTGTGGTCGTTCGGGGCGACGCTGTATTTCACGGCTGAGGGCCGGCCACCGTTCACCCGGGGCGACGGCGGGGCGGTGTTGCGGGCGCTGCTCGCCGACCCGCCCGACCGGACGCGGCGGTCCGGGCCGCTGACTGCGCTGCTGCTGGCGCTGCTGCACAAGGACCCGGACCGCCGGCCCACGCCGGACGAGGTGACTGCCTATCTGCTGCGGGTGGCGTATTCGCGGGCCCGCCGCCGGTTTCTGGCTGCCGCCTAGCCGCCCAGCCGCGCAGCGCCAGCCCTAGCCGCCTAGCGCCAGGTGTCGGTGAGGGTGAGCTGGCCGCCGGCCGGGACGGTGGCGGTCCGGTTGGCGCCGGATTCCCAGGTCACGGTGCCGTCGCTGTTCTTGCGGAGGTACTTGTACTCGAACACGGTTCCGGCGGGCAGTGAGACGGTCCCCTTCCACACCGGATAGGTGGCCGATGACAGCGCGACAGCACTGGCCGGTGCCCAGTTGCCGAGCGCTGCCTGGTTGCCGGTGACGAAGATGTTCTGCCCGAGTGTCGTCGTGGCGGTCACGTTGAAGCCGGTGCCGGTCACCGGTGTGGTGGTCCCTCCGCTGGCGCCGACGTAGATCGCGACCGCGTCGCCCGCTCCGATGGTGGCGGTGAACTGACCGGAGGCGTTGACCGTGTAGCTGGTGCCGGTGCAGCCGCCGGACGCGGTCGGGTCGCCGTGCTGCACGTCGCAGTAGGTTCCGGCGGGCAGTGACGTCTGGAAGGTCCGAGTCAGCGAACTGCCCTCGTGGTTGATCGCGACGTAGCCCTTGCTGCCGCGCCCGAAGGCGATCTGGTCGGCTCCGTTGCTCCACCAGTTCGTGACGGCCGTACCGGCGACGGTGTTGCGGAATCCGACCATGTTGCCGATCTGCCGCCACGCGTGCTGGCATTTCCAGCCGTCGGCGTAGCAGGCGCTGACCGTGCCGTTGCCGGGCGGCCCGGCGTCGTGGTCGGTGAACTCGTAGCCGGAGTTGACGTCCGGTGCGCCGTACGGCCAGGCCAGGGTGAACACCTGCGCGAGCGTGTATGCCGACCCGTTCTTGTAGTTGAGTGTGTCCCCGCCACGTTCGGTGTCGTGGTTGTCGACGAAGACCGCGGCCTGACTGCTGGGCAGGTAACCCCAGGCGGTGCCGAAGTTGGACAGGTAGGCGAGGTTCTCGTTGAGGAACACCCGCTTGAGGTCGCGGGCGAACCGGAACTCCTGCACGTCACCGGTGCCGGTGTATTCGGTCGGCTGGACTGCTTCGCCGGAACCGAAGATCACCTCCTGTTTCCAGTAGGCGCCGGTGTTCGACAGTTTCGACTTGATCCCGGCCAGGTCGGCGGCGGAGATGTGTTTGGCGGCGTCGATGCGGAACCCGTCGACTCCCAGGGAGGCGAGGTCGTTGAGGTAGCCGGCGATCTTTCCGCGTACGTAATCGCTTCCGGTGTTGAGGTCCGAGAGGTTGACCAGTTCACAATCCTGTACGTTCCCGCGGTTGGTGTAGTCGCTGATCGCGGTGCGGCAGGTGTGGAAGTCGGCGTCGGAGTAGACGCCCGGATAGTTGTACTTGCTGTACGAGCTGCCGCCGGTACCCGTACCGGAACCGGCGCTCATGTGGTTGATGACCGTGTCGGCGATGACCTTGACACCGGCCGCGTGACATGTGGTCACCATGTTCGCGAAGGCGGTGCGGTCACCCAGACGACCGGCGATCCGGTACGACACCGGCTGGTACGACGTCCACCACTGCGACCCTTGGATGTGCTCCTGCGGCGGGGAGACCTGCACATATCCGTAGCCGAGCGGGCCCAGCGTGCTGGTGCACTCGCGGGCGACCGAGGCGAACGACCACTCGAACATGACGGCCGTGACGTCCTTGGCGCCGGGCGGAGCGGCGTAGGCGGAGGGGCCGGTGGCGATCTGAGCGATGCCGAAGCCGCCGATGCCGAGGGCAAGGGTGGTGGCGGCCAGGATGCGGGTCAGGCGTCTGTCCACATCGATCTCCTGGGGGAAGGGGAAAGAGTTTGCAGATTTTGCAAATCCTTGCATCAGAAGATAGATACCCGCGAGTACATCGTCAAGACATCAGCCGGAAACAAAAGAACGCCGCCCCGCGGGGAAGCGGGGCGGCGTTCGAAAGAGGAGCGGCTTACTTGAGGCCGTTCTCCGACAGGAAGGCCGTCGCCACCACGGCGATGTCCTTCTTGTCGACCTGCACCTGAGCCAGGTAAGCGGTGAGGTTCTCGGTGGTGAGCTTGGCCGAGACGGCGTCGAGAGCGCCGGTCACCGTGGCGTTGTTGGCCTCGGTGCGGATCAGCGGGATCACGTTCTGCGACGAGTACAGGTTCTTCGGGTCCTCGAGGACGACGAACTTGTTGGTGACGATCGACGAGTCGGTGGAGTAGATGTTCGCCACCTGGATGTCACCGTCCTTGAGGGCGTTGATGGTCAGCGGGCCACCGGCGTCCAGGGCCTTGAACTCCTTGAACTTCAGGCCGTACACCTCTTCCAGGCCCTTGATGCCCTGGTGACGCTCGGCGAACTCGGGACCGGCACCGACGACCAGGGTGGGCGCGATCGTCTTCAGGTCCTCGATGGTCTTCAGGTTGTTCTTGGTGGCGGTCTCCGCGGTGACCGTCAGGGTGTCCTTGTCCTCGGCGGCCGACTGGGTCAGCACCTCGGTTCCGGTCGGCAACACCTTCTTCAGCTCGGCGAGCACGGCGTCCGGGCTGGTCGCCGACTCCGGAACGCCGTTCGGCGAGAGGGCGGCCAGCAGCGCGCCGTTGTACTCGGGCAGCAGCGAGATCGAGCCGTCCTGCAGCGCCTTGAGGTAGACCTCGCGGGCGCCGATGTTGAACTTCCGGGTGACCGTGACGCCCTTGCCCTCGAGGGCCTGGGAGTAGATCTCGGCGAGCAGCTGGCTCTCCGGGAAGTTCGCGGAGCCGACGGTGACCGCGCCGCCGGCGGCACCGGAGGCGGCGGGCTCGTCGGCGAGCGGATCGCTGTCGGCACCACAGGCGGTGAGCGACAGCGACAGGGCGATGCCGGCGAGAGCGGCGGTTATGCGTTTCATGACAGACCTTTCAGTCCGGGTGAGACGATCCAGCGCTGGATCAGTGCTAGAAACAGATCGACGAGTACGGCCAGTGCGGCGACGACGATGGCGCCGGCCAGTACCCGGGAGTAGTCGTTGACGGCCAGGCCGTCGATGAGCAGCCGGCCCAGCCCGCTGCGGCCGACCGCGGCGGCCACCGTGGCGGTCGCGACCACCTGGATGGCGGCGTTGCGGAAACCGCCCATCATCACCGGCAGCGCCATCGGCAGCTCGACCCGGGTGAGCACCTGCCACGGGTGCATCCCCATGCCCCGGGCAGCGTCGACGACGCGCTGATCCACGTTGCGCATCCCGGCGTACGACGAGGTCAGGATCGGTGGGATGACCAGCACGGTCAGCGCGATCAGCACCGGCAGCAGCCCCAGGCCGAGCAGGGTGACCATCAGCATCAGCAGGCCCAGGGTGGGCAGGGACCGGCCGGCGTTCCCGGCGTTGATGGCGATGAACGAGCCCTTGCCGGTGTGACCGATGTACAGGCCGACGGGCAGGGCGATGATCGTGCCGGCGAGCAGGGCGAGGGCGACGTAGCCGAGGTGGTCCAGGATCAGCATCGGGATGCCGCCGGACGCGCCGAGGTCCCAGTGGGCCGGGTCGAGCAGGTACGAGAGGTTCATGCGGCACGCGTCCACGGGGTGATCGCCCGCTGCACGAGCACGATGATCAGGTCGGCGATCCCGGCGAGCACCACCGACAGGATGATGCCGATCAGGATCGGCTCCATGTAGAAGAGCTGGAATCCGCGGGTGAACAGCTGGCCGAGCCCGCCGATGCCGATCAGCGAGCCGACGCTGACGAGGCTGATGTTGGAGACCGTGGCGACCCGCAGGCCGGCCAGGATCACCGGCAGCGCGATCGGCAGTTCGACCTCGATCAGGCGCCGCAGCCGGCGGTAACCCATCGCGGTCGCGGCCTGCACCACCACCGCGTCGACCGCGCGCAGACCGTCGGCGACGGTGCGGGCCAGCAGCGCGACCGTGTAAATGGTCAGCGCGACGATGACGTTGATCGGCGACAGCACCTTGGTGCCGAGGATGACCGGCAGGAAGACGAAGAGCGCCAGCGACGGGATCGAGTAGAGGACGCCGAACGTGTTGACCAGCGGGTGGTAGAGCTTCGGGAACCGGACCGGCAGGTAACCGAGCGGCAGGGCGATCACCAACCCGAACAGGATCGGCAGCAGGGCGAGGTAGAGATGTTCCTGTAACGCCTGCCAGACGATCACGTGATTGTTCTGCAAATACTGGATCATGAGCGGCGGCTTGCCAGATGGTCCGCCAGGTCATGGTGACTGACCAGGCCGTCGGCGGCCCCGTCCGGCCCGACTCGCACCGCGATCCCGACCGGCGAGCTGATCACCAGGTCGGTGACGGTGCGCAGCGAGTCTTCCTTGGTGAAGGTGCCGTTGGTGGGCCGCAGGCCGGAATCCGACGGCCAGCCGAGCGGGCGGCCGGCGTCGTCGAGGGAAAGACCGTCGACCGCCTGGACCGGCAGGTCTGCGGCGCTGTCGAATGACAAACCCCGCAAACCCCGATCTCGACCGACAAATCCGGAGACAAAGTCGTCTGCCGGATTTGTCACTAGATCCCGGGGCGTGCCGAACTGCGCCAGATGACCACCCTCACGCAGCACCGCCACCCGGTCGCCCAGCTTCAGCGCCTCGTCGATGTCGTGCGTGACCATCACGATGGTCTTGCCCAGGTCCTGCTGCAACCGCAGGAACTCGTCGTGCAGCTGCAACCGCACCACCGGGTCGACCGCGCTGAACGGCTCGTCCATCAGCATGATCGGCGGGTCCGCGGCCAGCGCCCGGGCCACCCCCACCCGCTGCTGCTGACCGCCGGACAGCTGCGCCGGGTACCTCTTGGCGAACTGCTCGGGCAATCCGACTCGCTCGAGCAGTTCCAGAGCCTTGGCCCGGGCGGCCCGGCGGGTCGAACCGGTCAGCACCGGCACGGTGGCGACGTTGTCCAGCACGGTCCGGTGCGGGAAGAGCCCCGCGTGCTGGATCACGTACCCGATCCCCCGCCGCAGCAGCGCCTCGTTCTTCGCGGTGACGTCCTCACCGTCGATCAGGATGCGCCCCGCGGTCGGTTCGAT
Organism: Actinoplanes derwentensis; assembly: GCF_900104725.1. NCBI lineage: Bacteria > Bacillati > Actinomycetota > Actinomycetes > Micromonosporales > Micromonosporaceae > Actinoplanes > Actinoplanes derwentensis. The sequence goes on along the minus strand of NZ_LT629758.1, from coordinate 1,359,870 downwards.
CATTCGGTTGATCATCCGCAGGGACGTGGTCTTCCCGCAGCCGGAGGGCCCGACCAGGACCGTCATCTTGCCGGTGGGCAGCTCCATGCTCAGGTGGTCCACCGCCGTACCGCCGCCGGGATAGACCTTGACGACGTCCTCGAATGTGATCATGGTACTCCTGGTTGATCTTCTGAATACTACTATTCATACTCGCGAAGTAGTGAATAGCATGTCAACAGCCCGATACGAGTTGGAGACTCACGTGCAGGTCCGGCTCGATGGCGCCTCCCTGACGATCCCAGACCTGAGCGCGATCGCATCCGGAGCGGCCGACATCACCCTCGATCCGATGGCACTCGTCCTGGTCGAGGAACGGCACGCCATCCTCGTCGAAGCCCGCGCCCGCGGGGCCGTCTACGGCGCCAACACCGGCGTCGGTGCCAACCGGCACGAACAGGCCGACCCCGAGGAGCATGCCCTGCGACTGTTGCGCAGTCATTGCGCCGGAGTAGGGCCCGAGGAGGACGACGTCACGGCGCGAGCCACCATGGCCGTCCGGCTCAATCAGATTCTGGCTGGCGGGTCCGGCATCTCGCGCCAGGTCGCCGAAGCCCTGGCCACCGCGCTCGCCGACGGCGCTGTCCCGACCCTGCACCGGTGGGGCGGCATCGGCACCGCCGACCTGTCGCCGCTGGCCGAACTCGCGCTCACCCTCGCCGGAGCCCGCCCCTGGCGGCACGGCACCGGCCGGGACGTCGTCATCGGCCCCACCGACGCACTGCCGATGATCAGCTCCAGCGCGCTCACCGTCGCCACGTCCGCGCTCGCCCTCGCCCAGGTGCACAGCCAGCTGCGGGCATCGACCGTGGTCGCCGCGCTGTCGTTCCTGGCCCTGCGCGGCAATCCCGAAGCCTACGATCCGGCCAGCCACGCCGGCCGCGCCCACCCGCACCAGGTCGCCGTCGCCGCCACCCTGCACACGATGGTGTCCGATTCCGGTCCGTCGCTGCGCATCCAGGACCCGTTCGGCCTCCGGGTCGTACCCCAGGTCACCGCGCCCGCGCTGCAGGCCGCCGAGACCCTCACCGCGATCGTCACCGCCGAGATCAACGCCGCCGCCGAGAACCCGCTGGTCACCGCGGACGGCGTGCGTCACCACGGCCAGTTCCACACGGCCACCCTGGCCGCCGGCCTGGACGCGGTCCGCGGCGCCTTCCTGCCCGTACTGTCGCTGTCCGCGGCCCGCCTCGGCCTGCTGATGCGCCCCGACATGACCGGTCTGCGTGCTTTCCTGGCCGCCGGACCGCCCGGCAGCTCCGGACTGATGATCACCGAATACGTGGTCCAGGACCTGCTCGCCGAGATGCGCACCGCGGTCCATCCGACCGCCTCCGGCACCCTGTCGATCTCGCTCGGCATGGAGGAACACGCCAGCTTCGCCACCCAGGGCGCCCGCTCGCTGCGCGTGATGACCAGGCTCGCCCCCACCATGATCGCCGCCGAACTGCTCACCGCGGTCCGCGCCCTGCGCCTGGCCCCCGACCGCCTCACCGGCGGCCTCGCCCGCGAAGCGTTCCACCTGGCCACCGAAGCCCTCGACGGAGACCTCACCGACCGCCCACTCGACGAAGACCTCAAATCGGCTGTCGACTTGCTGCCGTCCCTGGCCGGGCTTCTCTAAGACATTTCCGGTACGCCTGATCACGGCACCGTCGCCCACCACGCGAGACGCTGCCCGGTCCGGGCCACCTCGCGACCGCCGGGCGGATGCGGTGGTCACCGGCATTCGTGCTCCAGGATCGACATCCGCACCGCGTCCACCCACACCCCGTCATGCCACAGAGCGTCCCGGTCGACACCTTCGGCGGTGAATCCGGCTTTCTCGTACACCCGCCGGGCCCGGGGGTTGAAGGCATAGACGTACAGATGAATGCGGTGAAGGTTCAAGGTCTTGAAGCCGTGCTCGACGAGCAGCCGGGTCGCCTCGGTGCCGAGTCCACGATCGCGCCCACCGGGACCGATCAGGGTGCGGAAGTTGCAGCTGCGGTTGCGCTCGTCCCACTCGTTGAGCACCACCTCACCGACCAGTTCGCCGGTCACCCGGTCCAGCACCGCGAGATCCAGCCGGTCGTCAGCGGTGATCCGGTCGGCGTAGATCCGCTCCAGCTCATCGGCGTCGAACCGGACATCCCCACCACCGGTGAACCGCCGGACCTCCGGATCCTCGACGATCCTCGCGATCACCGCGGCGTCCCCCGGAGCGAAGGGCCGCAGAACAACCCGCTCCCCACGCAACACCGGCTTCCGGGCGAACTCGACCTTCACCCGGCTGATCTTTCAACAGCCCCGCAACCCTCGCAACGCGAATACCCCTCCCACCGCAGTGACATGTGACGATGATCGCGCTCCCGCCGCCGCTCACGCAGTCACGCGGTGCCATCCACTCGGCGCGCCGGGCACCCGAGGCCAAGATCCGCGTGGTGACTCGGGGTGCGAATCGAACCCGAACTCACCACGCCTAAAAGGCACGCTCACCTTGACCGCGAAAGCCGCCTAACCACCCCCCAGGTTCCGCCTACCCGCGCGCCGGGTTCGAACTACTCGGCCGACGGGATTCGGCCGAGTAGCAGCAGGATCTCGGTGAGCGCGTCCGCACCCACCGGGACCTCACGCGCCGGGCCGAAGGCCGCCCCCGGCGCGAGACGGGCCTTCCCGCCGGGCAAGGCCCGCACGATCGGCAGGGTGCGCGCCAGAACGTCAGCGCCCGGCTGGAAGTCGACGCCGATCGCCCGCGCCACGTCCCACCCGTGAACCGTGTAATCCACCAGGTGCATCCCGATCGCCAGCCGCCCCGGATGGTCCCCACCTGCATCCGGCAGACAGAACGTTCGTTCCAGCACGCCCACCTCGGCGAACGCCGCAATCACATCCTCGGCCGCTTTCACATACCTCCGCACGGCATCCTCACTCGCGCGCACCTCCGCACGTTGTTCCACGCCCTGTTCCCCCGCATGCTGTTCCACGCGCCGCTCCTTCGCACGCTGTTCCCCCGCATGCTGTTCCACGTGCCGCTCCCCTGCATGCTCCTCCGCCCAGAACGCCGGATCAGCCCCCTGTCCGCGCGCGGCCGCAGCGAATCCCCGGTGCTGAGCGGTCATGTGCGCGAGCAGATCCCCCAGATCCCACCCGGCGCACGGGGTCACCCGAACCAGATCACCGGCAGCGATCTTCTCCACGACGGCGACACTGGCCCGGACCGCGACCGCGTCGGCCGCGCGCAGATCCTCAATTATCGTAAGCATCTACATACGATGTGCGTTCGCTTATAATTAGTCAAGCGGGAACCGGGTGGTAGGAGTTACCGGGTGAACCGCGCCGACCTCGCCGTGCTGGCCCTCCGCCTGAGCCGGCGCCTGCTGGCCATCGAAGAGCCGATCCTGACCCGCCACGACATGCCGATGTGGTCCTACGCGGTCCTGACAGCCCTACGAGAAGGCCCCACTCGCACCCAGGCGGCCTTGGCGGCGGCGATCGGCGCCGACAAGACCCGCCTGATCCCGAACTTGGACGACCTGCAGAAACGCGGCCTGATCGACCGAGAACCGGACCCCGCCGATCGCCGAGTCCGCCTCCTGGCCTTGACCCCGGCCGGCCGCCAGACCCAGCAGGCCATCCAATCCGAGATCCACGCCGGCGAGGAGGAACTGCTCAGCGCTCTCCCGCCGGACGACCGGGAAGCTTTCGTGCGCGCACTGATGGCCCTGTCCCAACGCTGACCGGCACCTTTAATCCCGGGCCGTCACCTGTCTGCCAGTCCGGGCCGTCACCCGCCTGCCGAGTCCCGGGCCGTCAAGCGTCTGCCATCATTGTGGGCTCCCGAGGGCGTCAACGGTGCTGGAGGACGGATGTACTACCTGGTCGCTGTCATCGCCGAAGCCGGGATGCTCCGAGACCGGGTGGACCGCATGGAACACGGAGCCGTCGCGATGCTTCGCGACGGCATGGCGTTGGTACCGGTCAGTCAAGCACTGTTCGAGGAGTTGACCGGCTCCGAACACCACGGGCTCTTCAGCGAGCGGATGCCCCCAGCGTTCGACCGGGTACTCGCCGAGTGGTCCACACACGGCCCACTCGCTTTCGTCCAGGCCGACTTCTTCGGCGGCGACGGAGACCAGACCGCCACGGTGTGGCGCGACGGGGCACCGGCTTGGGGCCCGGTTCACGATCGCCGCTTCGACGGACCGCGGGAGCAGTGGCCGATCAACGCCGCACTGGCACAACTCGGACTACGGTCGGCCGGCTGGACGTATTCGTCGAACCCGACCCTGGCCGTAGACCTGTTCGACCAGATCGGCCTCGGCATGGAACGCGACATGACAGATTGGCTGGACCACGCTCGTTCCGGCGCGACCCCGGCCCCCTACGAAGACCTGGTGCGTGAGCTGAAGCGCCGCGAAACCGAGGAGGCGCTGGCGGGAATCCGCCCAGCCTTGAACGGCCGCGAGATCATGACCCTGCTGAACATCCCGTCAGGCCCACTGGTAGGCGCGGCAACACGGCGCTTGAAGGAACTACACCTCGAACGCGGCCCCCTCCCCCACGAAGTGGCCGAAGCCGAACTCCACACCTGGGCTCACGAACAGGGCATCGCTTAGCCCTCAACACCAGATTCCTCCCGCACAGCAGTTGGTGCCGCGGCGCCGGCCAGCCTGCAGGGTCACCCAGCCCCATGGGGGTCAGCCGACGCCGCAAGGCCAGCCAGCCCGCGGGGTCACCTGGTACTGCAAAGCCGACCAGCACAGCGGGACACCTGGACCGACCAGCACAGCGGGACACCTGGCTGACCAGCTCTGCATGATCAGCTGCTGCAGCGGCGCAAGGCGTCCGGCGTCCGGCGTCCGGCCAGGCTGGCCGAAACCGCGGCGTCGTCCCGCGCCGCATGCTTCCTCCCACGCCGCACCCTCCCCCAATGCCGCGCACTCTTCCCGCTGAGCTCTCACGGCAGGCGGCCGCCGCCTTTCTGTCTGGCGTGTCAGACAAGTTGGCATGATCGACTTCTTACAGTTTTTTGTGGGGGTGCGGGAGAATTATTGTATGGGTCAGCCAGCATTGTTCAGCGTTGCCGGAATGCGTGACCGGACCAAGGCTAGGAATTACTCTCCCAGCGGAGACGAATTTCGTCGTGAGCATGAAAAGCGTCGCGCTTGGGGACTTCAACGACGCCACGCCTAGAAACTTCGCCGTATCCGAGCACGCGATTCCATGGCCCTCTCCCCCGAGGACCAGGAATGGTTGGCTTCCCTCACGCCACAGACTCCAGCCACCCCTGCGCCACCGCAGACTCCACCCGCATCCATGCCACCGAAGCCGAAGCCGGTCCCGAAGGCAGCCCCGAAGCCGGCGCCGGACCCGGAGCAAGCGCCAGTCCCGAAGCTGACGTCAGTCCCGAAGCTGGGGCCGGAAGCGGACCCAACCACAGAACGAAAGTCGGCATCGAAGCCGAGGCTCGGGCTCGGGACCAAACTCGAACTCGGGACCAAGGTGGATCCTCTGGCCTGCGATGAGGAAGCTACTCAGCCGACCTCGGCGACTGCGTCATCAGCCTCTGTGGTGCGGTCTGAGGTTTCCGCTCGGCGATCAGTCAGCACGGATCGGACGGTACCGGTCGCTCTCCCGCCGATCTGCCCCAAGCCGGGAACGCCGCTGCCTCGATCGGGCCGAGGTGTGCGTCTATTGAATGAGTGTGGTGACGGTCCGGCGCCGGTGACGGTGTCACTCGACGTAACTCTGAACGACCGTGCCCGTGATGGTCACCGCGCGATGGCCGAGGAACAATCCTACCGTGGGGATGGCCAGGAAAAATCCCACCGCGGGATGGCCGAGGAACAATACCGCAGACCTTTGTCGGATCATTTGTGCATTGTGCGGACTTTTAGCAGGATGGCATGGCCGAAGACAAGTGGACACCACGGCAGCCGAAATGCGGACTTCCTTCTCCCGGAAGCAGCGGAATCCCAGGTTCGGACCGGGCTTCTGGAATTCGTCTCCCCGGTATCGGTCAAGAACCAATCATCGCCTTATCAGCCGACCCCGGGAAAACCTTCGGCACGCCGCCAGCCGCCCGCCAGCCCGAAGCGGGGCTTCAAGGAAGTCGATCGGCCGGGCCGGTGTCGCCGTCGGGCGAAGGCCCTTGGCTACGGGGCAGTGCAACTACCCGGCTCCACGACCACCCGGCTCCGCGACTTTCCGGTCAGGGCCGGGCGGTAGCGGGTGGTCTGAACGCTCCCGTCACCGCTGCGGTCAGTAGGCCGGCGATCAAGCCCCAGAACGCGGAGCCGACGCCGAGTAGCTGCACGCCTGAGGCGGTGGCCAGCAGGGTCACCACTGCGGCTTCGCGCCAGCGGTCGCTGCGCAGGCCCGCGGTCAGGGAGCTGCCGATCGTGCCGAGCAGACCTATGCCGGCTATGCCCAGGACCAGCACCACCGGCAGGGCCGACAGCAACGAGGTGATCGTGGCGCCCAGCACCGCTACCACCAGGTAGAAGACGCCTGCCCACACGGCGGCCAGGTAACGCCGCTTGGTGTCGGGATGAGCTTGCGGGCCGGTGCAGATCGCGGCGGTGATGGCGGCCAGGTTGAGGCCGAATGCTCCGAACGGGGCCAGCAGCAGGTTTGCCGCGCCGGTCCAGGTGATCAGTGGGGACACCGGCACCTGGTAGCCGTCGTTGCGCAGCACCGCGACACCGGGCAGGTTCTGGGACGCCATCGTGACCACGAACAGTGGCAGCGCCACGCTGATGATCGCCTGCCACGAGAACGACGGCACCGTGAAGACCGGTGCCGCCCACGACCACTGGACCAGGCCGGGGCGGAACGTGCCGGACAGAGCTGCCACGGTGACACCGGCCAGCAAGGCCGTCAGTACCGCGTACCGGGAAAGGATCTTGCGAAAGAGGAGGTAGGTGGCGAACATCGTCAGGACCAGTAGTGGGTCCTCGTTGACGGCGGCGAACAGGCCGATGCCGAATTGGATCAGCACTCCGGCCAATAGTGCGGACGCGAGTTCGACCGGGACCCGGTCCATGATCCGGCCGAACCAACCGGTGATCCCGGTCAGCGTGATCAGCGCGGCGGAGACCAGGAACGCCCCGATCGCCTCGCGCAGGGTGAACCCGGGCAGGCCGGTGACCAGCAGCGCGGCGCCGGGGGTGGACCAGGCGGTGACGATCGGTGCCCGGTACCGCAGGGACAGCCCGATGCTGGTGACGCCCATCCCCAGGCAGAGCGCGAGGATCCAGGAGGCGACCTCGGCCTCGTCGGCTCCGGCGGCCCGGCCGGCGCTGAAGACGATCGCCGCCGAACTGGTGAACCCGATCAGCACCGCGAGCAGACCGGCGTTGACGGCGGACGGTGGCGCGAGATCACGAACGGTCACGCTGCAGGCTATCGGTCGCGTTCCGGACGGGTCGCCTGATTTTCCGGGCGTCACCCCTATCCTGGGCGGCTATGAAGTACGCGAGGAAAGCCCGCGCCGAGCAGACGGAGAGCACTCGCGAGCGGATTCTGGACACCGCCGAGCGGCTCTTCGGTGAGCACGGGGTGTTCGCGGTGTCGAATCGGCAGGTCAGTGAGGCCGCGGGGCAGGGCAACAACGCGGCGGTCGGTTATCACTTCGGGTCCAAGAACGATCTGGTGCGGGCGATCGTGCGGCGGCATGCCGAGCCGATGACGGTGATCCGGCGGCGGGTGCTGGCCGAGGTCGGCGCGAGTGCCGAGGTGCGGGACTGGATGGTATGTGTGGTGCGGCCGATCACCGAGCATCTCGCCGGTCTGGGTAATCCCAGCTGGTACGCCCGGTTCGCGGCCCAGTTGGTGACGGAACCGAATCTGCGGGAGCTGACGGCGACGGAAGTGGGTGATCTTCCGACGTTGCAGGAGGTGTTCCGGGGATTGGACCGGGTTCTGCCGGAATTGTCGCCGGAGGTGCGGAGGGAACGTGACGACATGGCGTACACGCTGATTCTGCATTTCTGTGCTCGCCGTGAGCGGACGCTTCCACAGGGTGGCGATGTCCGTCCGGTGTGGAAAACAACCGAGTCGAGCCTGATCGACGCATTGGAGGGGCTGTATCGGGCGCCGGTGAGCCGAATCGCCTGATATCCGGGACCCGGGATCACCCATCGTTCAAGCAGTTGCTTTAAATTGGGCTGTCCACTCCGGACGTACCCCGCGAAAGGGCTCCTCATGTCCCCCTCCATCCCCCATCGTTTCAACGCCGAGGAACTCGAAGGCCTACGCACCCGGTACCGGACGGAACGCGATCGCCGGATCCGCCCGGACGGCGCCACCCAGTACCGGCGGGCGGCCGGTGAGTTCGGCTACTACGCGAAGGATCCGTACACCGAACGCGTCGAACGGGAGCCGGTCCGCGACCGGGTCGAGGCGACCGTCATCGGCGGCGGGTTCGGCGGCCTGCTGAGCGGGGCGAAACTGCGTGACGCCGGCGTCAAGAGTCTGCGGATGATCGACGAGGCCGGCGACTTCGGTGGTACGTGGTACTGGAACCGTTACCCCGGCATCCACTGTGACATCGAGGCGACCGTCTACATGCCGCTGCTGGAGGAGGCCGGTTACGTCCCGAAGTGGCGATACGCGCCGGGCGAGGAGATCCGCCAGCACTGCATCGGGATCGCGAAGCGTTTCGAACTGTACGACGACACCATGTTCCACACCAAGGTCACCGAGCTGACCTGGGACGACGACGCCGCCGAATGGCACGTGAAGACGGACCGCGGCGACGAGTTCACCTCCCGCTACGTGGTGATCTCGTCCGGCACCCTGACCCAGCCGAAACTGCCGGGCATCCCGGGTATCGAGGGTTACCGGGGCCACACGTTCCACACCAGCCGCTGGGACTACGGCTACACCGGCGGTGACCAGACCGGGGGCCTGACCGGGCTCGCCGACAAGAAGGTCGCCGTGATCGGCACCGGCGCGACCGGCATCCAGGTGATCCCGCACGTCGCCGAGTCCGCCGAGCAGCTGTTCGTCTTCCAGCGCACCCCGTCGTCGGTGGACTTCCGCGGCAACCGCCCCACCGACCAGTCGGTGCTCGACTCGGTCGGCCCGGGCTGGCAACGCGAGCGGATGGAGAACTTCCTCAACCTGGTCACCGGCGCGCACGTCGAGACCGACATGATCGGCGACGGCTGGACGGCGACGGCGAAACTGCAACGGCAACTGCTGACCGGTACGATCGACCCGACGATCTCCGAGGAGGAGCGCGAGTACCTCGACGAGATCGCCGACTTCCGCAAGATGGCCGAGATCCGCGACCGGGTGGACTCGATCGTGACCGATCCGGAGACGGCCGAGAAGCTCAAACCGTGGTACCGGTACATGTGCAAGCGGCCCACGTTCAGCGACTTCTACCTGCCGACCTTCAACCGGCCGAACGTCACGCTGGTGGACACCGCGGACACCGGTGGCATCACCCGGATGACCGAGACCGGGATCGTGGTCGGCGACACCGAGTACGAGGTCGACTGCATCATCTTCGCCACCGGTTTCGAGGTCGGCATCTCCGGTGTGCTGTCCGGGACGCTGCCGGTGACCGGCCGGGACGGCATGCCGCTGCTGGGCCACTGGGCGCGCGGGCCGCGGACGCTGCACGGCTTCTACAGTCACGGCTTCCCGAACCTGTTCCACCTGGGTTCGATGCAGAACGCGGCCTCGGTCAACTTCGTGCACGTGCTGCAGGAGCAGGCGACTCACATCGGCGCGGTGGTGGCCGAGGCGAACAGCCGGGGCGCGAAGCGGATCGAGCCGTCGGCCGAGGCGGAGCAGGCGTGGTGCGACACGATCTCCCAGACCGCTCCGAAGCAGTTCGGCTTCCAGTCCCAGTGCACGCCCGGTTACTACAACGGTGAGGGCAACCCGCGCCAGGTGAGTTTCTCGTTCGGGCCGGGCCCGGTGGTCTTCCACGAGCTGCTGCGCAACTGGCGCGCCGACAACATCGACGAGATCCTGTCCTGACGTGTGGTGGACCGGCCCGCCGAGGGTAGGGCGGCGGGCCGGGCCGGCACCGGGTCAGCAGACCGCGGTGTCCTTGCAGTCGATCCAGCCGGAGGCGAGCAGGCGCGGGCCGGTGAGGTAGCCCGAGAACACCGTCTTGACCGTCGCGCCGTTGCTGCTGCACTGCTTCTTGGTGAGGCTGGTGGCCGTGACGTAGACACCGCCGTACTGGATCATCTTGTGGCCCTTGGGGATCGTGATGTCCTGGGTGACCGACACGGTCCGCTTGATCCGCACGTCCATCGCGGCCTCGGCCGTGGTGTCGATGCCGGCACCGACGTTGAACGCCTTGACCGGGACCTCGATGCTCAGGTTGCCGCCGACACTGGCGGTGTAGGAGGCCCCGAACTCGATCTCCCGGCTCCAGTTCGAGGTGATCTTCAGTGCCGCCGTGGAGGGCGCGCTGTAGAGCTTGGATTCGATGATCTTGAGGTTCTGTTTGGTGCTGTTGACGGTGACCCAGGTGCTGCTCGGGTCGCAGATCGTCGGCGCGGCCTGGGCGGCGGACGGCAGCATGCCGAGCAGGGCGCCGGAGGCGACGACGGAGGCCACGGCGGTGGCGAGGGTGCGACGCATGTCGTGATCCTTCACTTCACAGGAAACCCCCGTGGCTCCCTGGTGAAGCAGCACGCTACAAGGCCCTGACCAGCGATAACTTTCCGTTGCAGGCAGTAAACGGGCATCGCGGCACGAAGGTCGGCGCCGGTGTCAAGATCGCGAAACTGTTTCACAGGGAACTGGCAGGTGCCGATATCCGCCGTTTTCTCCGGATCGCTACACCGGTGGCGACGACCACGAAAAAGGCTGCTGTGATCCAGCCCACGCCGGTTGCGTCGAGCCAGGTGGTGACCGTTCCCTGCACTTCGGTGACCGCGCTGACGATCGGGTCCCGGGCGCTGCCGGAACCGGACATCAGGCGCAACTCGTACCAGCCGTAATAGGTCACATACCCGCCCGCGACCAGCAGGAACGCGCCACTCAGCCGGGAGATCCAGGGCAGCACGGCACGGGTGCGCCGGACCGTCGCCTCCCGGGCCAGCGCGACCATCATCGCGAGAAGACCCACGACCAGACCCATGCCGATGGCGTACGCCAGGAAAGCGCCCACCCCGGCCAGGACGTCGCCCTCGCCCGAGACGAGGCCGGTCACCGCCAGGAACGGCGCGATCGTGCAGGACAGTGAGGCCACCGCGTAGGACGCTCCGTAGCCGTACAGGGCGAAGATCGAATGTGACGGCGACCCGGCGGCCAGACGCGGAAGCCGGACCTGCAGCTCCCGGCCGGTCAACAGCCAGCCACCGAGCACGACCAGCACCACTCCGATGGCGACCGCGGCCCACGGCAGATGCTGCTGGATCGGTGCGGTCGTCACGCTGAGCACGAACCCGATCGTCCCGAACACGGTGACGAATCCGGCGGTCATCGCCGCCGACAGGCGCAACGCCCGCAGCACCCCTCCGGGGCCGGAGACGAGGATCGCCAGGAACGAGGGCAACAGCGCGAAGCCGCACGGGTTGAACGCGGCCAGCAGGCCCGCCGCCAGTGCGAAGGTGATCGTGTCCATCGCCGGGGCATACGTCCCGCCGAGGTCCGACAGTTCAAAAGGACCGCGTCAGTTCAACGGCACCATCATGTGCACCCGGTAGCCGCCGTCCGGAGTCGGGCCGGATTCCAGGACGCCGTTCAGCAGGCAGGCGCGTTCGTGCAGGCCGACCAGACCCTGACCGGCGCCGGGCAGGGGCAGCGCCGGGCGGGATGGCCGGGAGTTGGTGATCGTCACGCCGGTGTGCGGGCCGGACTGCCACAGCTCGACCGTCGCCGAGGCGCCGGGAGCGTGTTTGCGCACGTTGGTGAGCGCCTCCTGAACCGTCCGGTAGATGGCGCGCTGCCCGGGTGTGCCGACCGTCGGCGCCGGCTCGCCGGTGAGTTCCGCGGCGATCCCGCTGTTCGCGACGAGCGTCTGCAGGTCGGCGAGGGTCGGCTGCGGGGAGAGTTCGGTGGTGCCGGAGGCCCGCAGCAGGGTGACCATGATGCGCAGTTCGTCCAGGGTGCCGACGCTCAGGGCCCGGATGGTGCGGGCCGCCTCCCGGGTGGCCGGTTCGGCGGACGCCATCTGCAAGGCACCGGCCTGCACGGCGATCAGGCTGACCTGGTGCGACACCACGTCGTGCATCTCGCGGGCGAGCTGGGCGCGTTCCTGAGCGAGGATGGCCTGGGCGTGCAGGACCCGTTCGTGCTCCTTGGCCTCCTCGATCTCCTCGATCCGCCGGGACAACTCACGGCGGGTCAGGACCAGCTGGCCGAGCAGCACCGGGACGGCGGCGGTGCCCAGCCCGTACGCCAGATAGACCAGAGTGTCGGCGGCGTCCACCGGCTCGTCACCGAACGGGGACGGTGCCGCCGACGCGATCGCGAACAGCACCGCACACGCGGCGAGCACCCGGCGGTCCCGGGACCGGGTGGCCAGCACGTAGAGGGCGACGAACGGGCCGACAAGTGCGGCTTCGAGCAGCGCGGCCGGGAGGGTGAGCGCGAAGACGGTGCGCGGGAACAGGTGCCGCAACGGCAGGATCACGCACCCGATGACACCGAAGACGACGCTGACCGGGGCGCTGCTCCACATGTCGATGAAGGTGTCGAGGGCTGCCGCGGTGATCAGGGCGGCCTCGATCAGGACCGTGCGGTATCTCAACGGCGGGTCCCCTGCACGAGCAGCGCGGCCTGCACCCGAGTCGAGACACGCAGCGTGGCCAGCAGAACGCTGACCTGTTCCCGGATCCCGGCCGGGGTGTCGCCGAGCCGGTCGGCGATCTCGCCGTTGGTGAGGCCGCCGGCGATCAGGTCGAGGAGCCGCCGGTCGGAGTCGGGGAGGTCGCCGAGGCGGCCGGGGTCGGTCCGGGGCAGGCTGCCCTCGATGCGGCGGGCCACTGACGGGGACATCACCACGCCACCTGCGTTCAGGGTGCGCACGAGCTGGGCCAGGCTCTCCGGGTCGGTGTCCTTGAGCAGGAACCCGGCCGCGCCGGAGTGCAGGGCGGTCAGCACATACTCGTCGGCGTCGAAGGTGGTCAGCATCGCCACGACCGGCCGATCAGGTTCGGTCACGGACTCGCTCGCGGTTTCGGTCTCATCGCGGGCCTGGATCTGCCGGAGCACGGTTAACCCGTCGACGCCGGGCATGCGGATGTCGAGCAGCACGACGTGCGGCCGTAACGCCCGGATGGTGGCGACCGCCTGTGTCCCGGTCGTGGCGGCGACGACCTCGATGTCCGGTGCCGTGTTCAGGATCAGCGTGAACGCCGACCGCACCAGCGCCTCGTCGTCGACGACAACCACCCGGATCACGCACTACCACCTGTCGCCTGAAGATCGCCCCTGTTCAGGTCGACCCTAAAGCGCTCAGCCCGTGCGGCCACTCCCCCTACCAGCGCGAGTGGCCCCGCCGACAGGACCCATTACCGCCGGAATATGCGCCTCAATCGGCATTCCGGCCCCGGTGACGGTTTTGCGGAATCGCATTTCCTGCGGTAGGTCCTAATTGTGCGGGCGGCCCGGCCAGCCCCGTTCCGGGGTCAGATCGAACGGCCAGGAGCCACTGCGCGGCTGCTCCACCGGCACCTCACCGAAACGGCTCAGGTACCTGTCGTTGACAAGCCAACCGCCGACTCTGCCACGGTAGAAATTCGCTCGGTCCATGTTCGCTCCCCCGGTTTCCGGTGACCGTACATCGAAGTCCGTTGACTTCATCGTGACTCGCCGGGAAAAGAATCGGCAATCAGATCTCGGACTGCGGACCTCGGCAACCCACGAAAGGGGCACAGTCCCCGGAAACCGTAGGGATCGTCACAGATCAGTTATCAGCGGTCTTGGTGACCACCTGGAAAGCGGAGTCCAGGTCGACATCCCACTCCTGACCGGCCGAGTCACGGACCTCGGCCTCGAAGGCCACGCCCTTGTCGTCGGAGGCCTCCAGGTCCAGCAGCGTGCTGCCGGCACCGACCGCGGTCAGCGCGGCCTTCTCACCGGAGGTGCGCTCGGCGTCGGTCAGAACCCGGTCGTCAGCGTCCGGACCGTCGTTGTCGTTGTCGTCGGCGTCGTTGTCGTCCTGCTCCTGAGAGAGGACCTTCAGGTCCTTGTCCAGGTGCACCGACACCTCGCTGCCGTCGGCCTTGCGGACGTCGACCTCGAACGCCTCACCCTTGTCGTCGCTCGTCTCCACGTCGAGAACCGTGCCGGGCACGGTCGCGGTGGCGGCGTTGGCGACCCGGTCCCGGTCGTTTCCGGTCACGTCGTCGGCGTAGGCCGCGGTCCCCCACACGGCGCCTCCGACGCCGAGGGCGGCGGCGACGGCCACACCGGCGATGACGCGCTTGCTGCGGAGCTTGGCGGTGTTCATGAGATGGCGCCTCTTTCGTCGCGTTGGGAACTTCAGGTACGGCGATAGCTTGCGCCCGCATCCCTGAATCCCACCTGAACGCGGCTGAAAGGCGTTTCAGGAAGCCGGGAGCCGCACCCCGAAACGGGCCCCACCCAGCGGAGACTCGGTGACCGTGACGGTCCCGCCGTGCGCGTGGACGGTCTCCCACACGATCGCCAGACCGAGCCCGCTGCCACCCTCGTCGCGGGTGCGGGCCTCGTCCAGGCGCACGAACCGCTCGAACACCCGCTCCCGCTCGCCCACCGGGATGCCGCCGCCGTCGTCCTCCACGATCAGCTCCACCCCGTCGGCCCGGGTCACCACCCGCACCCCCACCGTGCTCCGGGCGTGGCGGGCCGCGTTGTCGGTCAGGTTCCGCACCACCTGGGCCAGCGCGGTCAGCTCGCCGCGCACCCGGCCGGCACCCACCCCCGACGCGTCCACGGTCAGCCCGGACCGGCGCACCCGGCGGGCCTCGGCCAGCGCGAGATCATCGATGTCGACGTCCTGGACGGACCGGGACACCCCTTCGCCGGTACGGGTGAGCAACAGCAACTGCTCGACCAGTCGCTGCATCCGCCCCGACTCCTCCAGCACGGCCTCGGCCAGCTCACCCTCGGGCAGCGCGCCCGGATGGGTGCGGGCCACCTCGGCCGCCTGCCGGATGCTGGACAGCGGTGACCGCAGCTCGTGCGAGGCGTCGGCGACGAACCGCTGCTGCCGCTGCCGGGACTCCTCCAGCCGGGTCAGCATCCGGTTCATCGTCACGGCGAGGCGCTGGATCTCGTCGCGTCCGGCGGGCTCGGGCACCCGCCGGTCCAGGCGCTCACCGGTGATCTCCTCGACCTCCCGGCGGATCCGCTCGACCGGGGCGAGGGCCCGCGTCACCACCAGCCAGGTCACCCCGCCGACCACGAGCAGCACCAGGGGCAGGCCGATCAGCAGTGGCGTGACCACGGCATCGGTCGACTCGTCGACCTCTTCCAAAGACGCGGCGACCACCACGGTGTACGAGTCGGCGTCCTCGGTGACGATCAGGTACGGGTGATCCGTACCGGGAATGTCGATCTGGTCCGTCTCCTCGGCCGGCAGCGTGACGTCCAGCTCCGGCGAGGACCTGACGACCACCCCGGCGGCGTCCCGGATCTGCCAGAGGAAGTCGTCGTCCGGCTCGCCCGCCGGCCCGGGTGACTCGACCTGTGCCGCCAGCGTCGAGGCGCGCTCCTCGGCGGCCGTCTCGATGCCGTTGCGCAGTGACGCCCGCGACATCAACAGCAGCGCCACCGACCCGACCAGCAGCGCGACCGCCATCACCAACACTGAGAGTGCGGTGGTGCGCACCCGGACCGAGGCGCGGTCAACCACCGTCGCTGCCCAGCCGATAGCCCGCCCCGCGGATCGTCTGGATGGCCTCCCGGCCGAACGGGCGGTCGATCTTGTTACGCAGGTGCCGCACGTAGACCTCCACGATGTTCGGATCACCGTCGAAGTCGACGTCCCACACGGCTTCCAGGATCTGCCGTTTAGACACCACGTCACCGGCGTTGCGGGCCAGGAAGGCGAGCAGTGAGAACTCCCGGGCGGTCAACTCGATCTCGGTGTCACCGCGCCACACCCGCCGGGCCGCCGGGTCCAGGCGCAGGTCACCGGCGACGAGCTGGACCGGCCGCTCACGGGCACCACGCCGGGCCACCGCCCGCAGCCGGGCCACCAGGATCGGGAACGAGAACGGTTTGGTCATGTAGTCGTCGGCGCCGGTGTCCAGGCCCTCGACCTGGTCCCACTCGCCGTCCTTGGCGGTGAGCATCAGGATCGGGGTCCAGTCACCGTCCTCGCGCAGCGTCGAGCACACCTTGTAGCCGTTGATCCCTGGCAGCATCAGGTCGAGAACGATCACGTCGTAATCGTTCTCCCGGGCTTTCCACAGCCCATCCGTCCCGTCGCCGGCCAGGTCGACGGCGAACCCTTCCGCTTCGAGACCGACCCGCAGAGACCAGGCGAGCCGCTTCTCGTCCTCAACGACGAGCACACGCATGCCACACATCTTCGCGCATCCCACCTGAAGGCCCGCTGAACGCCGGTTACGATCAGCCTGGACGGAGGGACATTTGTGGCTACTCTTCTCAGACCGGCTATTTCACCGGCGCTGCTGCGATTCTTCGCCCCGGACGGCGTGATCGCGACGGTCGACCTGCCATCCGGCGACTACCGCGAGGACCCGCCCGGCCCGTCGGAGACGACCGCCGGAGGTCTGTGGCAGCGCACCGAGGAGGTCGTCGCCGCGACGATGGACGCGGTCGCCGGCGAGTCCGTCTTCGAGGACGCCTCCCTGCTGATCAACCTGACCGCGATCACCGCCGTCCATCACGCCCACGGCCACCACACCCGCCGCGCCGCAGCCGAGAGCGCCTCCCCGACCGAAGACCCGGCGAAAGCGTTCCGTCGCCGGGCCGCTGAGTCGTACGCCGAGCTGATCCAGTACCTGAGCCGCTGCGACGCCCGGATCCTGGTCGCCCCGGCCGACCGTGATTTCATCATCGGCGACACTCCCGTCGCCGCGGTCGGCCATCCGCCCGCCGGAGTCCGGGACCGGCACTACGCACCCCCGCTGCCGCAGGCGGAGGCCGTCTACTTCCCGGTGCATCCCCGGTTCTGCGTGCAGTTCCCGGCTCGTGAGCCGGGCTACACCGACATCCGCGCCCGTGAGGTAGACCGGATCAACCTGATGCAGATCACCCACGCCGACCACGAGGTCCACTTCCGCCCCGACCCCCGGACCCGCCGTCTCGTCGAGGAGAAGGCGAGAACCTGGACTCCGCGAAGCTGACCGTCACGGACTTCGGGATCCGGCCGGCCCGGGACCGAGCGTCCCGGGCCAGCGCGGATGTCAGGGCAGGTACCAGCCGGTGGCGTAGTCCTTCCAGGCCAGCCGGTACTTGTTGATCGTCGAGAAGTGCCGGGTGAGGCACTGGCCGTACGTGGTGGTCGACACGGCGACCACACCGCTGGCGCCCGCGTCGAACCGGCCGGTCACCACGTAGCCGTCCGAGAGCGTGTCACAGACCTCGATGTTCCATCCGGCGCTGGGATGCGCGGTCACCGTGATCCGGCCGACCAGGATGAGCCCGGCGTCGTTGTAGAGCGAGAGAATGCTGCCCGCTCCGTAGTCGCTGTACGTCGGGGCGACGGCGAGCGCCGGCGAGGCCAGCGCCGTGGCGCCGAACAGCCCCGCCAGGATCACCGCCACGACACGTTTCGACAAGCTGGCGATGCGCATCCGAATCCTCCTTCCCGGCCGCACCCTCGGCGACCGGCGGACTCCACGATGGATTCCGGCCGCCCGGCCGGGCAATGCGCATCTGTCGGTGACCTGGGCCTATGTGTCCCCACAGACAGATAGACAGCTATCTGCCACGAGAGTGAAGTCCGGAGATGCCGAGCAGCCGGCCCGGATTGACGGTGAAGATCTCCGCGGGGAAGCGTTCCGGGTCCAGCGGCTCCGCGTAGGGCCGGTCGGAACCGTGCACGATCGCTCCCGCTCCCACCACCTCGATCAGGGCGTTGATCGCGTCCGGACCGTAGGACGACGTCTCGTAGAAGACGTTCGGGTCGGGACTGCCGAACTCGCCACCACGGGCGACGAGCCGTTCGTGATGCAGCGGGGCCAGCCCTGCCAGGGCGACGAAGGCGATCCGGAGGTCCGCGTGCCGCTTGCGGCCGGCGACATGCCAGGCAGCCCAGGACCGGTGCATCTGAGCGACGTACGGTACGACAGCGGCCCACCAGTCGGGCAGTTCCCCCTCTTCGACGCGTGCCGGGCCGGGGTGCACCAGCAGCGGCTTACCGGCCCGTTCGAGTTCACTGAGCAGCGGCGACATCCGCTCGATCGACGCCGGGTCACCGAGCGCCGTGGCCGGCAGTTGCAGCCCCACCACACGCGGCTCCCGCAGCACCCGCGCGAGAACGGCCGGATCAGGTTCGGTCACCGATGCCGCCGCCCACACCTCGAACGGTTCCGGAAGCTCCAGCGCGCTGGCGTGCCACACGTCGATCAGGGCGGCTCCGTCCGTACCGGGCAAGTGCTCGATCCCGAGCGGGCTGGACAGTGAGAGAAGCACCCGCCCGGTCTCCCGGTCCCGGCGCCGTAAGGCGTCATGGGCCGCCGGATCCACCCGGTAGGGGTTCTCCCCCGGCAGATACAGCGTCCATTCCCGCAGGTAGGGAAAGGCGTCCCGTTCCCTGAGCGCCTCCACGAGAGCCGGGGGCCACAGATGCTGATGGCAGTCGAACCGCGTCATCCCCCCATGATTCCCGAACCGTCTCTGCCGACGTCGTTCCGAGCCGGAGGTGAACCGGTTGAGTGACGTCTGCGACGATGCCGGACATGACGAGAATCGACAGCACGCCGTTCGGGACACTGACCGACGGCACCGGGATCGAGAAATGGACGCTCACCAATGCGAACGGCGTGGCCGCGTCGATCCTCACCTGGGGTGCGACCATTCAGTCCGTGCTGGTGCCGGACCGGGACGGCAACGTGGCGAACGTGACTCTCGGGTTCGCCGACCTGGGCGGTTACACCGATCCCGCCTATCTGGCCGGCAACCCGTTCCTGGGTTCGACGGTCGGCCGTTACGCCAACCGGATCGGCGGCGGCAGTTTCACCCTGGACGGCGAGACCTACAAGCTGTCGCAGAACGAGGGCCAGACCACCCTGCACGGCGGCTCCCACGGCTTCGACCAGCGAGTCTGGTCGGCGACCGAGGTCGAAGACGGCGTCCGGATGAGCTACACCGCGGCCGACGGCGAGCAGGGTTTCCCCGGCACCCTGGCGGTGAGCGTCACGTTCACCCTGACCGAACAGAACGCTCTGCGCCTGGACTACCAGGCCACCACCGACCGGGCCACGGTGGTCGCGCTGACCAACCACGCCTACTGGAACCTGTCCGGCGAAGGCAGCGGCACCATCGAGAACCACCTGCTTTACATCGACGCTAGTCATTACACTCCGGTCGACGCCACCCTGATTCCTACCGGCGTTCTGGAATCGCTCGACGGCACCCCGTTCGATTTCCGCACCCCGCACCCGATCGGCGCCCGCATCCGCGACGAGCACCCGCAGCTGACGACGGGCCGCGGTTACGACCACAACTACGTGCTCACCGACGGTTCCACCAAGCTGTCGGTCGCCGCGGTGGTGGACGACCCGGCCAGCGGCCGCCGCCTGACGATCGAAACCACCGAACCGGGTCTGCAGTTCTACGCCGGCAACTTCCTCGACGGCAAGATCCGCGGCACGAGCGGCCGCCAGTACCGCCAGGGCGACGCGTTCGCCCTGGAGACCCAGCACTTCCCGGACAGCCCCAACCAGCCCGACTTCCCGTCCACCACGCTGCTCCCCGGCGAGACCTACCGCTCGACCACGACCCACACGTTCACCCTGTCCGACTGACACCCCGGTGGGCCGCGCCCCGAGCGGCCCACCTCCGGGTACGTCTCCCGGCTCAACGAGCCAGGAAGTCCTCCCCGAGCAGCGCCCGGATCCGGCCCAGAGCCCGGGCGTTACGCATCTTGACCGCCGACACGGAAACGCCGACGATCGCGGCCACGGTCTCGACACTGTGGTCCTCGGCGTGCCGCAGCACCAGGATCGCCCGGTCCTCGACCGCCAGGCTCGCCAGCGCGTCCGCCAGGTCCATCCGCAACTCCGGCGTTCCGCCCGCCGCCCCGTCCGGCTGATCCGGCAGTTCAGCCACCACGATCTCGGATCCGCTACGCCGCCGATACTGATCGAAGACCAAGTTCATCAACACCCGGCGGCTGTACGCGTCGAGATTCGTACCGCTGCGGATCCGCTCCCAGACCGAGTACATCTTGGCCAGCGTGTGCTGTGTCAGATCCTGCGCGAGATGCCAGTCCCGGCACATCAGATAGGCGTTGTGCCGCAGCCGGGTGCCGGCGGACTCGACGAACGCGGTGAACTCCTCGTCCCGGACGGTCCGCGCACGACGGCGGGCCCTGCCCCAGCCGCCCAGAGCCCGAATCCCGGCGCCCCCGGGTGCCACGTCATCACCACCGGTCACTGGATCCCTCCGACCGGGGCGTCCGCCGGGCACCTACGGCCGATGACCTCGGCGACGCCGTCCACCGCTGCGTACCGCAAGCGCACAGCCGTGTACTCCGAGACCTGCACCAGCCGGAACCGAAACGACTCGGGGAGCTGGCCGACGGAGACCGCCGCGACGAAATCGGGCTCGTGAGCCCAGCGGATCCGGAACCGTTCATACGCCTGCCGACGACTCTCGAAGGCCATATCCTTCACCCGGGGATCGGCGAGCAGCAGAGCCTCGAGCGCCGCCCTCTGCTGGTCCGCAATCTCCTGGTCGAGAAAGATGACCGCGTCGGTGGCATCACGTTCCACCGGTTGCAGCGTGCACGAGGCCGCCACCACCGGCATCATCGCCGCGGCAAGCGTCACCGGCTGATCCACCGCCGGCCCGGCGAAAAGGTTCAGACCGGCCGTCACACCGACCACCACGACCATGCCGGCCGCCACCGCCGCCCCAGTGAGCCGATTCCGGCGCCGCCGCAGCCCCGCCCCCTCAACGATGGCAGCCCGCACCATGTCGCCGGACCCGACACCGGGATCGTCACCGATAGCCCCTTGGAAATGCTCCCGCAGCTGCCGTTCCACGTTCGGCTCTCCTCAATGCACCGTCGTTCCTCTGCGGGTATGACGGGATGGCCGATCGATTCGGTCACACCGACGATCGCTGGTTGGATGCTGCTTGTGCAGCCGACCCTCGAATGGCTTGAGCCTCAGGTAGTCGATGGTGTGGTCGAACGATCGTTTCGCACCACCCGTTCGGGCCGCCGCGTCCCAGGCGTGTTGTGGCTGCCGCCACCGGCTGCCGTTCCCGCACCGCTTGTGCCGGTAGGTCACGGCGGCAGCGGACACAAGCGCAGCGCTCGGGTGATCGACCATGCACGCTGGTTCGCCGTTCAGGCAGGATGCGCCGTGGTCACGATAGACGGCCCCTATCACGGCGAACGGGTGCCGACCCCCATGCCGGCCGAGCAGTATCAGGCTCGGATGGCCGAGGCCGGAATCGACGTGGTCCTCAACCGGATGGCCGACGACTGGAAGGCCACCCTCGACGCGGTCACGACCTGCATCCATGTCGACCCGGGCCGCTTGGCCTACCTCGGCATGTCCATGGGTGCACGGTTCGGCCTCCCACTGACGGCCGACCTCAACGAGCGATTCCGCGCCGTGGTGCTCGGGAAGTTCGGCCTGCAGCAGTGCGAAACCATGCAGCCCGGCCTGGTCGCCCCGAACCGGATCGCCGCAGACGCGACACGCATCACCGCTCCGTTGCTGTTCCACATCCAGCACGACGACGAACTCTTTCCTCAAGCAGGCCGACGAAAGCTGTTCGACCTGATCGGATCCCCGCGCAAGCGCCTGGTCACCGAGCCCGGCCCACACGCCTCCACGCCGCCCACAGCAATCACCGGATGGCGAACCTTCATAGCCGAGCACATGACCGACGACAAATGAAATATCCAGTATCACCATCTTTTTTCCGGATGTACCGATGATCGGACGTCTGTGTGGGTCCGCCCGAAGAGCATTGGCGGTGCCGCCCCGCAAGCGATGATCGGTGGAGATCAAGCCACGGCCATGGAGACGACGGATGACCATTCTGACCCGTGTGGGCCCGAGCCTGGCGGCAGTCGTGTCCACGGCGTCCGTCTGCGCTTGCATCAGCAACAACCAGCCGCTATCAACTACCCCGGGTCCAGCAGTGAGCACGGCATCAGCTCCGGCAAGTGCCGTTCCTCAGGTAGCCGCTTCCCTGAGCGTCTTGGACATGCCGGACACCGGCCGGGTGATCGAGCATCTACAACGCCGCACGGGGGCATGGGAGACGACAGCAGGCAAGTCCGATGACAGCGGGGCGCTGGACGTCAGCATCTCCTGCATCGACGGCGGGCATCTGACTCTCACCTACACCGGCAAATCACCGAAAGCGGCCACGGCGTCAGTCCCATGCCAAGGTTCGGTCACGCACAACCGCGACGAAGCCCTACCTCCGGGCCCGGTAGACATCGCGATCATCCCCGATGGAACCCAGAAGTGGTCGGTTCTGATCGTCCGCGGAATGCAAGTCGAGAAGGAATAGCGGCCCTCGGCTCGTGAGACCACCGCGCACATCTACCGAAACGAGTGCGTTCGGCATACCGACGACCAGATGCGCTCTGAGCCGGCTAGATCAAAGTAGCGAGAAACCCGACTACCACGGTGCCCCCACAGGGAATCGCAAGCAGCCCACCTAGCCATCCAGCGATAACACCCCTCGCGAGGTTCGGGGAGTTCCGGCGAAGGCCGTATCCGAGCGCCATGCAGACGCCGAATAGAAGTAGCTCAAGTGCGCCCGTCAGGAGGGTCACCATGAATACCGAGTCGGGTGCGGCGTAACGAGAGAAGGTATAAGCGGTACACAACCAGGGGGTGGCGGCGGCGACATGGCCAGCCATGGCGACAGCTATTCCGATGGCGGTGCTGCTGAGGACTCGATCAACGGTCACACCTGCAAGAATGACTTTGCCCGAACCGATGGTCGAGCGGAGCAGGAGACTGTCCGCGGAACCTCCTCTCGCCTCTCACACGATCTCCACACGCAGTGGGCGATTGATCAAATTAGGGTGGTTTGTTGCTGGGAAACGGCTGGCGAGTACCCCACTATTGTGGCGACGAGGCCGATGGATTGCGGCCTGTGAGCGACTACGACAAAGCGCGCATCACGCGTACAAAGTAACGCTTTGCACCACCCCCGAACCCCAGCGGCGGCATTGGAAATTCTAGCCCGACAAGAAACGGAGGAGGCCGAAGCATCCCGGCTCCCGAATTTGCCCGCCAAACTTTCCACCATCGCTCATCATCCGAACACGCAGCGGGGGGGGCAACCCGCAAATCGCGCAGTGAAGACCCGCCGCCGAGCCGGACCTGTCCCCTCCATCCGCTGTCGGACTCGGGCTGCGCGCCTTGAGCCGCGCTGGACTGCCGCCGAGAGCGTGATAGTCGTAAACCTGCCGGGTGCCTGCCGAGGAGCGGATGTCGGCTGACGTAGCCGGAGAACGTCGATGGTGACCTTCGTGCCGTGCGAGGAAGCCAAACGCCGAACTCAGCAATTGACTCAGATCGGCTCGCCCTCGTCGTCGAAGGGACCGTTGCAGGCCTCTTCGACGAATTCCTTCAGGCGCTCCAGGAGGGTCTCGGCAGCGGCCAAAACGGCCGCGCTGGAACGCGGCTCGCCGGGCGCAAGAGCGACGAGCTCTGGGATCGGCTGTGGCTGGCGATTCAGCCCACCGACCGGCTCGAGCGGTCCAACCCCGTTGGCCAACAGCCACAGATAGTCGCCGAGATTCTGGGCGAGTACGGCCAGTGCACCCTCAGAGCCAAGAAATACCACCGGTTGAGCCTCAAACGGCGCGTTCGGGTCAGATAGCCAGATGGTGGCTTGACCTCCCGATCCGTCCTTGCCGAAGAACCGCAGTGGTGGCTCGCCGGCCTCCTCATTGCCGGTCCAGGCTCGCCACCAGTTGGTGGTCTCCTCCGCCGAATCGAACTCATCGAACGGCTCGAAATGTGACCCTCATGATCGGTGGAGAAGGGGACGTTCAGGGCTGCTGTCAGCAGGGCCTGCGTCTCCACCGTCGGATTGTGCCCGATCGAAAAGCAACGTCGGGGGTGCTGCTACTTGGGGTCGGGGGTACAGATGGTCAGGAACGACTTCAGGTTCTCGCGTTGGACGTCTGCTGCGGTCAGCCAGCCGCTGCGGCCGAAGAAGTAGCTTTCGGGTGGGTGTTCGGGGGACTCGCGCAACATCCGGGGGACGTCGATGCGGGCGCCGAACGACGGCGGGCCGTCAACGGCGAAGTTGAGGGACTCGGCCTTGGTCCAGTCGTAGTCCGTGGGCATCGGCTCCTCGACCTGGAGGACGCCCTCGGGGTAGGAGTAGGGGTCGGGGAACGATTCGCCGGCGGTGGTCAGCAGGTCCATGCGTTCCAGCAGCACGCCCGGTTTCGGCACGGTCCACACCTGCTTCGCGCTGCCCGACGTGCCGACGTCGAAGATCAGCGTCACGGCCAGGACGCCGGGACACGGGGTGCCGGTCCACACTTTCAGGACGCCGGCGTCGACGCGGAACCCGGCCTCCACCGGCAGTGACGGCGCGAACTGTGCCGTGGTGTCACACGCCGCGGTCAGCGCCGCCACGAGAACAGCAGCGCAGGCGGCACGCAGCCGCCTCCTAATATCCGCCATCGGACAGACCCGCGCCTTCCTCGGTGTCGTTGCCGCCGGTGACCTGTTCCCACCCGTACGAGGCCAGGAATTTGGTGTAGCCCTCGCTCGCCCACTGTTGGGAGTGGCGTTCCTCGTGGTGCAGCAGACGGTCGATGTCGAGGTCATCCTGGTACGGGCCGCTGTCGTCCTCGAACCACGTGCGGCCCGACGACGCCACCGCTCGGAGTTGGTCGGCCGGATCCTTCGGGTCGTCGATGTTCAGCATGAACGTGTCGCCCCATGTCGTTCCGCCCTTCTGGCTGAACTGGTCCTGGACGAGGTTTCCGCCCAGGCCCATCATCATGCCGTTCGGGGTGGTCACCAGCCGCCCGCCGTTGCCGTGCACGAAGTCCACATCGTCGTCGTAGCTCCAGGAGTTGTCCCGTTGCCGGTCGGTGATGCGCCGCAGTTCCCCGGATCCGTACGGGGCCGGAGTGAAGTCGCCGCCGCTGTAGTCGGTGCCCGCGTTCAGCAGGTAGGTCATCCGCACCGCCTTGGCGGCGTCGTCCCCGCTGGTCCCGACCGGCATCAGGAAGTACGACTTGGAGATCCCGTCCCGGTCATCGTCCTCACGGATCTCCTCCATGCCGTCGAGGATCGCGAAGTCCTCCGGCGTGATGTGGTGGTCGGCGGCGATCTGCTTGATCGTGTCGATCGGCACGCCACGGCGCACGGCGTTCTCCAGCCACTGCCGGTAAGGACCGGAGCTGGGCGGCCCGCTCAGCAGCCCGGCGTCGCGCAGCGACTGTTCCATATCGGCCACTCGAGCGTCGAGGTCCCCGCCCGGGCGGGCGCCGGCCAGGGTGGTCGCCTCGTGGTCGCTGATCTGGCGGTCCCGCGCGAGCTGGAAGACCCGGGCGAGCGTGGCGTCGATGCTGGTCGCCGTGGTCAGGATCGCCGTGGTCTCCTGCACCAGCTGCTGCCTGATGCTCTCGCGGTACCGCCCGGCCTCGGCGAACTCCTCGGCCTCGAACCGTGACCTCGGCACCGGGTCGGCGGGCTTGTCGTCCACGATCGTGCCGTCGGCGGCGATGTGGAACTGGTAGGTGCCGGCGAGGGAGTCGTTGTCGGCGATCCGGTTCTTCAGGGCGCGCACGTCGTCCGACGCGTTCCGCAGCGCCCGTTCGACGGCCGACAACTCCGCGACCAGGATCTCGGCCTTGTTCCGGGTGACACCCAGGGAGCTGCCGGCCCGCTCGCCCGCGATGCCGTGCCAGTCGGGCAGCCTCTTGGCGTCGTCGAGTTCGTCCTGCAGGTCGACGAGTTCGTCCTGGCGGCCCCGCAGGCTGGCGGCAGCCGTGTCGAGGGCGTCAGCGTCCCATCTGCGGACGTCGTCGTACCGCACGGTCATCGCCCGAAAGCTTGTCGCGCGGCGTCATCACTGGCGGAATACTGTTTCGCGGCCGCCGTGACCGAGGCGCTCCAGCGGTCGATCTCGTCCGCCCAGCTCCGCGCCCGCTCGTTGAACGCCGTCGCCAGAGCGGGCGCGCTGCCGGCCGCGGTCCCGCCGGGCAGGGCTGCCGGGATCTCTTCCAGGCCGGTGCCCGGTTTCACCACCCGAGCCTGGTCCGCAGCGGATCCGGCAGCCTCGGCCGCACTGCGCAACTGACCGATCTGAACCTCGAACCCGCTCACAGCCCGCGCCCCTCACCGTTCGAACAGATCACCCATGCGGCACGGTACTAGGGATCTGCCAGGGCTACCGGTGACCGGGTCAGGCCCGGGTCTTGGGGCGCTTCAGGAAACCGAAGACACCCAGCGCGATGCCGATGACAGCCGAGCCGCCGATCAGGGCCGCCGAGTCCAGGTTGCTGTTCAGGTCCTTCTCGATGTAGGGCTCGTCGAGAATCAGCGTGTTGAGCAGGAAACCGCTGAGCAGCACCAGGGCGATTCCCAAGCCGATCGCGGCGGACCACGACGACTTCCGGAAAGCCAGCACGACCAGCAGCACGACAACGAGCGCTACCGCGATCGGTCCGAATCCGAGCTCCATAAAGCACCACCCCAAGATCTTTCTGGTACGACCCTGGGCACCGTAGCAGCGCTGTGCACGCCAGGGCCCGGTCACGCCCCGGCAAAGGCGTGACCGGGCGTCCTGGGATCAGAAGTCGTCGTCGAAACTGACCGAGCCGGTCACGCCCACCTGGTAGGCGGAGACGCGCCGTTCGAAGAAGTTCGACAGCTCCTGGACGTCCTGCAATTCCATGAAGGCGAACGGGTTCTTGCTGCCGTACACCGGGTCGATACCGAGGGCCTGCAGGCGACGGTCGGCCACATGCTGCAGGTACTCGCGCATGTCACCGAGCGACATCCCGGAGACGCCCTGTTCGAGCAGGTCACCGGCGAACTGGACCTCACACTCGACAGCCTCGTCCATCATGTCGCGGACCTGCTGGCGCATCTTGTCGTCGAACAGGTCCGGCTCCTCGGCGCGGACCTGGTCGACCACGTCGAAAGCGAACGCCATGTGCATGCTCTCGTCGCGGAACACCCAGTTCGTGCCGGACGCCAGGCCCTGGAGCACGCCCCGGGAACGGAGGAAGTAGACGTACGCGAAAGCGCCGTAGAAGAACAGTCCCTCGATGCACGCCGCGAAACAGATCACGTTGAGCAGGAACGCCCGGCGGTGCTCCTTGGTCTCCAGCGCCCGCAGGTCGAAGACCGAGTCGATCCACTTGAAGCAGAACTCGGCCTTACGAGCGATCGAGGGGATGTTCTCGACCGCGGCGAACGCCTCGTTGCGCTCCTGCTCGTCGGGCACGTAGGTGTCGAGCAGATTCAGATAGAACTGAACGTGCACGGCCTCCTCGAACAGCTGCCGCGACAGGTAGAGCCGGCCTTCCGGCGAGTTGACGTGCTGGTACAGGTTGAGCACCAGGTTGTTCGCCACGATGGTGTCACCGGTGGCGAAGAACGCGACCAGCCGGGACACCAGGTGCTGTTCGGCGGGCGACAGCTTGGCGAGGTCGGCGAGGTCGGAGTGCAGGTCGACCTCCTCGACCGTCCAGGTGTTCTTGATGGCGTCCTTGAAACGGTCGAAGAAGTGCGGGTACTTCATCGGCCGCAGGGTCAGGTCCATACCGGGGTCGAGCAGCATTACTGGCATGCCTCACAGATGTCGGGGTTCTCAAGGGAAGCGGCGAGCTCGCCGCCGAGGTTGCCGAGCAGGTTCACGCTCGGTGTGGTGGTGGTCTGCGCGGGGACCACGGCCGCGACCGGTGCGACCGCGGCGGGCGCGACCGTGACGGGCGCGACCGTGACGGGCGCGACCGTGACGGTGGCCTGCTGGATCCGGGTGGCCGGGCGGGAGCGCAGGTAGTACGACGTCTTCAGGCCGGCCTTCCACGCGTACAGGTACATCGACGAGACCTTGTTGATGGTCGGCGCGGCCATGAACAGGTTCAGCGACTGCGACTGGTCGATGTACGGGGCACGTGCCGCCGCCAGCTCGATCAGCGCCTTCTGCGGCAGTTCCCACGCGGTCCGGAACAGTTCGCGCACCTCGGCGGGCAGCTCGTTGATGCCCTGCACGGAACCCTCGGCCCGTTTGATCGCCTCACGGATCGGCGCGGTCCACAGGCCGCGGGACTTGAGTTCGCGTACCAGATAGGTGTTGATCTGCAGGAACTCACCGGACATCGTCTCGCGCTTGAACAGGTTGGACACCTGCGGCTCGATGCACTCGTAGGCACCGGCGATCGACGCGATGGTGGCGGTCGGCGCGATCGCGATCAGCAGCGAGTTACGCAGCCCGTGCTCGGCGATCCGCTCCTTCACCTCGGCCCAGCGCGAAGCCTGCGCCGGGTCGGCACCCCACAGCTCGTGGTG
Organism: Actinoplanes derwentensis; assembly: GCF_900104725.1. NCBI lineage: Bacteria > Bacillati > Actinomycetota > Actinomycetes > Micromonosporales > Micromonosporaceae > Actinoplanes > Actinoplanes derwentensis. The sequence goes on along the minus strand of NZ_LT629758.1, from coordinate 1,331,218 downwards.
CAGGTCACCCTTGGCGGCACGCGTCTCGGAGTAGGCCGGGTGCGGGCCGAACTTCGTCGCCAGATCGACCGAGACCTCAAGAGCGGTAAGGAAGATCTCTTCCTGTACGCGGGTGGAGAGCTCGCGGGCCTCGGCCGAATCGAACGGGAGCCGCAGCGTGAAGAACGCGTCCTGCAGACCCATCAGCCCGAGGCCGACCGGACGCCAGCGCGGGTTCGACGCGGCGGCCTGGTCGGACGGGTAGTAGTTGATGTCGATGACCCGGTCCAGGTAGACCACGGCCGTGCGCACCGTCTCGCGCAGCTTCTCCCAGTCGACACCGTCAGCGGTGACGTGTGCGCCCAGGTTGACCGAGCCGAGGTTGCAGACGGCGGTCTCGTCGTCGTTGTTGACCTCGAGGATCTCGGTGCAAAGGTTCGACAGGTGGATGGTGTTGCCGGGCTCGCCGGTCTGGTTCGACAGCGCGTTCGAGCGGTCCTTGAACGTCATCCAGCCGTTGCCGGTCTGTGCCAGCGTGCGCATCATCCGGCCGTACAAGTCGCGGGCCTTGACGGTCTTGACCGCTTTCTTCTCCGCGGCCCGGTAAGCGTCGTCGAACGCCTCCCCGAACAGGTCGGGCAACTCCGGGGCCTCGGACGGGTCGATCAGCGACCAGTCGCCGTCGGCCTCGACGCGGCGCATGAACTCGTCCGGGATCCAGTTCGCCAGGTTCAGGTTGTGGGTGCGGCGCGACTCCTCACCGGTGTTGTCGCGCAGTTCCAGGAACTCCTCGATGTCCGGGTGCCACGGCTCCAGGTACACGCAGGCCGCGCCCTTGCGCCGGCCGCCCTGGTTGACCGCCGCCACCCCGGCGTCGAGGGTCTTCAGGAACGGGACGATGCCGTTGGACTTGCCGTTGGTGCCCCGGATCAGCGCGCCCCGGCCGCGGACCCGCGACCAGGCGATACCGATGCCGCCGGAGAACTTCGACAGCTTCGCGACCTGGTGGTACCGCTCGTAGATCGAGTCCAGCTCGTCCTTCGGCGAGTCGACCAGGAAACACGACGACATCTGGGTGTGCCGGGTGCCCGAGTTGAACAGGGTCGGTGAGCTGGGCAGGTACGCCAGCGACGACATCAGCCGGTAGAAGCCGATCGCCTCACGGGCGTCCTTGGACAGGCCACAGGCGACCCGCAGCAGCCAGTACTGCGGGGTCTCCACGACCAGACGCTCGGTCGGGTGGCGCAGCAGGTAACGGTCCGCGACGGTGCGCAGCCCGAAATATTCGAAGCGCAGGTCACCGGCCGGGTCGATGGCGTCGTCGAGCTTGCGGGCGTTCGCGGCCACGAACGCGGCGGTCTCGTCGCCGATCAGGCCTTCGGAGTGGGCGTACCGGATCGACTGGCTGAAGCTCGCGACGCCCTGGAGGCGGACCTCCTTGTCGACGTACGCCGCCAGCAGCCGGGCCGCCAGCTTCGAGTACTGCGGCTCCTCACCGATCAGCTCGGCAGCCGTCTGGATCGACAGCTTGTCCAGCTCAGCGGTGGTCGCGCCGTCGTACAGGCCACTGATCGTCTTGGTCGCCACCCGCAGCGGGTCGACCTCGTCCAGATCGGCGACCCACAACTCGACCGCTTTGACGATCTTGTTGACGTCGACCGGCTCCAGATCGCCGTTTCTCTTACGCACCTGCATCACATGCCGCCGCTGCTCCGGCACACTGGTGACCTTGGTGGTGAGCGTCATGCCCACTCCTCCCTCGCGAGCCCGACGCGTGGAGGACAGACACCAGCCGTCCACGGGCACACGGCCACGCGGACGCTCGGCGTCAGCCGTCCCACGCGGCCTTCAACCGCCGCACATCACCGCGATGCACGGCACGCTGGCAGGTCTTCGGACTCGTGGGCACGGCTCCGGCTTGTCGCCAGAGCCACCTACCGACCGTCGCTTCCCAGGCCCGGGACGGGCCCAGTGCTTACCTGACGGTTGTCGTTCCCACTCACCGCTGCGGGGCAGTCCCGGCCTTGCACCGGGTTCCCTGTTGCCTCGGACGGACCCGTGAGGGCCCGGCCGAACCAGCTGCGTGGAACACCATATCTAGGTCAGGCCAGAAAGTCATAACCCAACATGGTGTGTTCAACACGTCACCCGACAGAGATCAACTAGTCGGGTGGATCATCCTGCGGCAGCCGTCCACCACCCGGACACTCCTGAGGCGGGGCATAGGCCCGGATCGTGCCGTCATGCCGCGCGACCCGCCCCTCGGCGGTGATTCCGGCGATCCGTCCACAGACCGGACACCGGCCCCGGCCGCGCTGTTCCACCCCGCGCCTCCCCCGGCATCGGCGATTCGCTGACCAAGCCATTCTCCGGTCGCGGGTCAAGCGCTGCTAACGTTCGGCGCCATGTGGACCGAGGAGATCGTGGCCGACCGGCCGGCCTGGCGGCACACCCCCTCCGGCGTCGTCTTCCGGGAGGTGCCGGGCGGGACGTTCCGGATGGGCTTGTCCGAGAACGAACTGGCGGCGGTACGCGCGATCGAGCGCAGTGGCGGCGCCGAGGACGACCTCACGTCGTTCTTCGCCGGCGCCGCAGAGGCCCAGCCGGTCCGTGACGTGCACGTCGCGCCGTTCCTGATCGCCCGGCACCCGTTGACGGTCGCTCAGGTTCGGCACTGGCTGCCCGAATATGAGGACGACTACACCGACGCGGAATCCGGCACGGCCCGGCTCGAGGACGACCTGGATGACCTACTTGCTGAACTGCCGTTCCGGCTGCCCAGCGAGGCCGAGTGGGAGTACGCGGCCCGGGGCGGCACCACCACTCTGACCTTCCGTGGCGACGGCAAGCCCGGCGAGGAGCAAGTGCTCCACGATTTCAGGGATGAGTTGCGGACAGCCGACGCCGAGAACGCGTTCGGACTGGCCGCCATGGGCTCAGCGAACGAGATCTGCGCCGACGTGTGGATCCCTGGCTTCACGGGCGCCCCGGACGATGCCCGGCCCCGCACCGGTGACGGTCCCCGGGTGGTGCGCGGCGGTGCCGCCGACATCCACCCGTGGCAGGGCTGCGACGAATGGTTGCTGCTGCTCGCCGCCACCCGCTACGAACATCACCAGTTCACCGCGATCCGCCCGGTCGCGCCGGTCCCGCCCCAGAAATGACCGAAGGACATCATTTGTGTACGTCGCCCGTGCTCACGATCGTGGAAGGTCAGCTCGGCCAGGTGATCCTGAACCGGCCGGAAGCCATCAACGCACTGACCGCCGAGATGGTCGGACTCGTCGCTGACGTGCTGCGGGAATGGGAGTCCGACGACCGGGTGCGGACGGTGCTGATCACCGGGGCCGGGGAGCGTGGTCTCTGCGCCGGTGGGGATCTGCGGGCCATGCACGCGGACGCGGTTTCCGGGGGCACCGGGTCGCTGGAGTTCTGGGCCCGGGAGTACGACCTCAACGCCGCCATCGCCGGATATCCGAAACCGATCGTCGCCTGGATGGACGGGCTGGTGATGGGCGGCGGGATCGGGGTGTCCGCCCACGCGTCACTGCGGATCGTCACCGAACGGTCCCGGCTGGCCATGCCCGAGGTGGGTATCGGTTTCCACCCGGACGTGGGCGGCTCGTGGCTGCTGTCGCGGGCGCCGGGTGAGCTGGGCACCCATCTGGCGCTGACCGGCACGACGATCGGGGCGGGCGACGCGATCACGGTGGGGCTGGCCGACTGTCTCGTCCGCTCCGAGCGTCTCCCGTACCTGATCGCGGATTGGAAAGAAGGGGTCGCGGTGACACCCGGTGACCGGCCCGTGGGGGAACTCGGCGAGGCCCGGGAATGGATCGACGAATGTTATGCCGGTGACGATCTCGCGGTGATCCGCGAACGGCTCGCCGCGCATCCGGTCGAGGCCGCCCGGGCTGCGGCGAAACAGATCGACGGCAAGTCACCGACATCCCTGGCCGTCACGTTGCGTTCACTGCGAACGGCGGCCGGGTTGCCGGATCTGCGGGCGGCACTCGATCAGGAGTACCGGCTGTCGGCAGCGCTGTTGCGGCTGCCGGATCTGGCCGAGGGAATCCGGGCGCAGATCATCGACAAGGACCGCCGGCCCCGATGGTCGCAGGTGCCACCGGGGCTGATGGAGAGCCTGTTCAGGCCGTAGTGACCGGTTCTGAACGGGCGGACTCCGCGGAGACCGGAACCGGTGGCACGGGTCGGGTGAAAGCGCCGATCGCGATGTCCACCAGCAGGAACACCAGCAGCGGGATGCCGAACAGCGGAAGGAACCAGGAGACCGCGAAAACCAGCGGGACGCCCACGACGATCAGCCAGGCGGGCAGTTTCAGCCAGGCCCCGCGCGCGGGCGCCGGACCGCCGAACAGACTCCGGGAGCCCCGCACCGGACGGCGCTGCCACCACATCCGGTAACCGAGAACGATCATCGCGGCCAGGCCGAGAGCCAGCACCGTGAGGGCGATCTGGTTGACCAGGCCGAACATCGTGCCCATGTGCAGGTCGACGCCCCAGCGGGCCATCTTGGCCATGAACGGGTAGTCGGCGAACCGCACCACGTCGGTGACCTGCAACGTCACCGGGTCGACGGCGGCCACGTCGACCGACGTCGGGTAGGCCCGGTGCACCTCGGTCACCGTCCAGGTGCGGCCCTCGCCCTTGGGCAGGCCGATCTCCACCTGGTCCGAGTCCACCTCGGCGGCATGGGCGGCGGCCCACACCGCGTCGATCGTGGTGACGTCGACGGTCCCGGTGTCGGCAGGTGTCCCGCCGCCGTGCGAGGAGTGCTCACCGCCGGTGACGACCGGCGCGGCGACGACGGTGGTGCTCACCGAGGGTGTCGACCAGTCGAGTTGTTCGCGGAGTTGGGTGACGTTCTCCCCGGCGAAGGTGGACCAGGTCAGGCCGGTCGCGGAGAGTGCCAGGAAACCGGCGGCCATCCACAGCCCGAGCAGTCCGTGCCAGGTCCGGGTGCGGGCTCTTCCGGTCAACGGCTTCTTGCCGGTACGCCGGACCCGCCCCAGCCACATCGCCACTCCCCCGAGGGTGACCACCCACAGCCACGACGCCGCGAGTTCGCTGTAGTAGCGGCCGACGTCACCCAGGTGCAGTGACCGGTGCAGTTCGTCGATCCACGACCGGACCGGCAGTGCTCCGGTGGTGCCGTAGACGCTCGACTGTCCCAGGATCGCGCCGGTGCCCGGGTCGACGAAGACCGCGTGCCGGTACGACTCGGCGAACCGCCCGTCATCGAAGATCACCCGCGTGGTACCGCCGGCCGGTGCCGGGCGTACCGCGACCAGGTTCGCAACCGTGGTGACCTGCTCGGCGGCGGCCACCTGACGGGCCAGCGGGATCGGGGCGGTGCCGGTGTTCGGTGGTCGCAGCAGGTCGGCGTGGACGACCTTCTCCAGTTGCGGGCTGAGCGCGTACAGGCCGCCGCTGATCGCCGCGACCAGTAGGAACGGTCCGATCAGGAGGCCGGCGTAGAAGTGCAGCCGTAGTAGCAGGGGCCTGATCTGGCTGAAGGTAGACAGGGGGGAACTCCTCGATCCGGATCACATCGTCTCGGTGAGGAGTCGTTTCCCGGCGCCCTGTGGTTCCCGGGAGTTATCCGAAACTCAACGGGTTGCGTTCATCGTCGCGCTCGGCGAGGCGGGCGACGGCAGTGCGGTACTGACCGGAAGTGATCTGGCTGGCCAACAGTTGTGCGACGAGCGCGCCCTCCAGGGTCGTCGGACTCGCCGCACGCTCCGTCACCGGCTCGTCAGCCGGTCTCGCCGGGGCGGCCCGCTCCGTGACCTCACGGTCCGGAAACAGGAACGCCACGGCGACGATGGCGACACCGATAGTGACGATGATCAGGAACTCCATCACATCCACCTCCGCTGATCGCCATTCTGGACCAGAACGGCTCCGGCCGACAGAGACTTTCGGCTCTGGTCGCGATCAGTTCCCGTAACGGTCGAACGAGACCGTCCAGTCGCCGAGCCCGTTCCAGATCGGTAGTTCGCGCGGGCTGTTCTTGACGTCGAGGATGTCGCCGAGCATGAAGTTCTCGTACACCCACTTGGCGTCGGCGGTGCTCAGGTTGATGCAGCCGTGCGAGCGGTTCTCCCGGCCCAGCGCCCCGTTCCACGGCGCGGCGTGCAGGAACTCACCCGAGTAGGAGATCCGGGTGCAGTAGTCGACCACCATCGGGGCGTAGAAGTTCGGGTCGTTCGGGTCGCTGACGCCGTAACTGCCCGAGCTCATCGAGTGCTTCCGCTCGATCGCGAGGACGACATGCGGACCACCGGCCGTCCAGTAGCTGATCTTCTCACCGTTCGAGCCGGTGGTGCCGCCGCCCTTGCCGAGGCTGCTCTTCATCGTCCGGACCAGTTTGCCGTTGATGTAGACCTTGGTCATGTGCGTGCGATTGTCGGCGATCGCGATCAGCTGGCGCCCGATCTTGAAGTTCGTCGAGACGTTCTTCGTGCCGTACGTCGTCTTGCCCAGCTTGACGCCGAACATGTTGACGGCCACCTTGATCTTGGTGCCAGCTTCCCAGTACTTCGCCGGCCGCCAGTGCACGGTACTGTCGTTCTTCCAGTAGAACTTGCCCTCGACCTGCGGCGACGTGGTGATCTCGATGGCCTTCTCGGCCGCCTTCTTGTTGACCGCGCGGCTGAACGCGACGATCACCGGCTGGCCGGCGCCATACGTCTTGCCCTCTTTGAGGGAGGTCATCGCGTTGGCCTGGAAGGTGACCTTCGCGGTGTTCTCCGGCTTCAGCGTGGTGAAGGTGACGTCCTCGGACGCCTCCCCGCCCACGCTGTCGGCGGTGGTGACAGTGACGGTGTACTTCTTGCCGTACGCCAGGTCCTCGGTGGACTTCCAGGTCCCGTCGTCCTGCAGCTTGCCGTCGATCTTCGCCTTACCGGCGGTGACGGTGACCGATTTCAGGGTGCCGTCGGCGACACTCACGGTGATCGGCTTCACCGGGGACACGTCGGCCGCCCCGGCCTCCGGGGTGACCGTCACCCGGACCGGAAGGGCCTTCTCGATGTTCGCCACCGGGTCGACCCACGCGGTGGTGTCGGTGGCGCCCGCTGCACCGGTCGTCGTGCTGCTGCTGCATCCGGCAGCGGTGGCGGTGACGGCAACGGCAGCCACACCCGCGGCGCCGATGATCACCTTACGTCGTCGAATCATGACTCTCACAATCGAGGGGTCCCGTTGGCGCCATCCATGGCCGTACTAGACAAGACGTGCGGGAGCCCCGAATCGTTGCCTGCAGAGTCGATCAAAGGATGGAGTTGCGTCATCCTGACAGATCTGGATCCAATCCGATACACCGCATCGACCGCTTGCCGTCCCCGATGCGGCTTGTGTCCGGCTTTCTTCATCCAGGTGGCTGAGGTCACCCTCAGCCGCCCTCACCACATCCACGACTGATTGGTGGCACATGCGCATCATGGCGATGACCGACGAGCACGCGGTACGGGTACTCGAGATCTACCGGCTCGGGATCGAGGGCGGGCACGCCACGTTCGAGACGGCGACGCCGGACTGGGAGCGGTTCGTCGCGTCGCGCCCGGCCGCACACCGGTTCGTGGCCGTCGACGAGAGTCCCGGCGACGAGAATGCCGGCACGGTGCTCGGCTGGGTGGCCTGCGGCCGGGTCTCGGACCGCGAGGTCTATGCGGGCGTGGTCGAGCACTCCGTCTACCTGGATCCCGCCGCACGCGGGCGCGGGATCGGCAAAGCCCTGCTCGGCGCGCTCATCGAGTCGACCGAGGCCGCCGGGATCTGGACCGTCCAGTCAGGGATCTTCCCGGAGAACACGGCCAGCCTCGCCCTGCACGCCGCCTGTGGTTTCCGCACCGTCGGCATCCGGGAGCGCGTCGGCCGGCACCACGGCGTCTGGCGCGACGTCGTCCTGGTGGAACGGCGCAGCCTCACGGTGATCTGACTCGCGAACCGCTCAGCCGTCCAGGCGAGGCGCAACCGATGGGGCAGGTCGGTCCACGACGAGCAGGTCGGTGATGCGGGACTGGTCGTCGGCGCCGTTGGCGGCGAGGGTGCGGATGCGCACAGCCGTCGTCGGGATCGGCGGGAGAGTGCTGGTCCGGGTGGTGGCGGTGTTTTCCCGGACGGTGTCGACGGTCAGCCAGGTCTCGTCGGACCAGATCTGGACATCCCAGTCCCGGAGACCACCCTGGGTCGCGGGGAGCGTGCCGACCACCACCCGGCACGGGTGAAACGGGGTGGCCCAGGCGACCTCGTAGTGGTCCGGCCACACGCGGTTGGTGCCGTCGATCCACCACGTGGCCGGGTCGCCGTCGGCTCCGGCGCACACCGGGCCGGCCGCCCGGAACGAGGACGCGGTGACCCGGGTGGCCCGGCTGGTCAGGTCGGCCCCCGATGACGGGCCGGTCACGGTCACCGCGACGGTCACCCGCTGGGTTCCGCTCGTGACGATCACCTCGCCGGCGATATCGGAACTGCTGCTGGGGGCGCTCACCCGGACCGGCACGGTTCGAGTCTGACCGGGCGGAAGCCACGTGGTGATCCGCTGTCGCTGCAGGTGCAGGGCCGGGGATGCGGACAGGATCGCGTCGGCGTACACCGGGATCTCGGAGGTGTTCGTCATTCGTACCGCGAGGTCTCGGGCATTGCAGCGACCCGTGATGACCATGAGGCTGCTTGGATCGACCGTGAGACGTACCGCCTCAGCCGGAACCGGCGTGCAGAGCAGCGCGCACAGCAGGGCCAGGCGGATCATGCCGGCATCAGGGCCGGCCGGGCTCGTTCGGAGACGAACGACGCGCGGGTGCTGATCGGGGAGTCGCGCGCCGTCACCCCGGTCAGCACCCGGTAGTCGGCGCGGAGGGTGTCGCGGGTCAGTTCGCAGCGGACGTAGCCGCGCTGGGCGTTCGCGAACCGCAGGTGAGGGTTGGCGCGTAACTGTTCGTCCAGCTGGGGCAGGGTGTCGGAGCCGTCGCCGCCGCTGGTGATCGAGGTGCCGACCAGTTCGACCGCCACCGCGGGGGTGTCCGGGCGGCTGAAGTCGGTGCGCAGGTCGGCGGCGTAGTTGACGTGGATGTCACCGGTCAGGACCACGGTTCCCGGTACGCGGGCGGCAGTGTCCAGGACGGCCCGTCGATCCGGTACGTAGCCGTCCCACTTGTCCATGTCGAGACGGCCTGCGCCGTAGCGGCATTCGGCGAGCATCACCTGTTGGGCCAGCAGGTTCCATCGGGCACCGGACGACGTCATCCCGTCGAGGAGCCATTGCCGCTGCTGCACGCCGAGCAGCGTACGAGCCGGGTCGTCGCGTTCCGGGCAGCCGGCCCGGAGACCGTCGCCGCATGCCTGGTCGGCGCGGTACTGGCGGGTGTCCAGGATGTACGCGTCGGCCAGGTCGCCGAACCGGAGCCGCCGGTAGAGAGGCATGTCCGGGCCGGTCGGCTGGCGCGGGCTGCGCAGCGGCTGGTTCTCCCAGTAGGCGCGGTAGGCGTCGGCCCGCTGCACGGCGAAGTCGGCGGCCGGCAGGGCGAAACGCGACGCCGTGTCGGCGTAGTTGTCCTGCACCTCGTGGTCGTCCCAGGTGAGCGCCCAGGGGAAGGCGGCGTGGGCGGCCTGCAGGTCCGGGTCGGTGCGGTAGAGGGCGTAGCGCATCCGGTAGAGGTCGAGGGTGTCGGTGGCCAGTTCGAACGTGTCCGGCAGTTGCAGTGCGGGGTCGGCGCGGGCGCCACCGGACTCGGTGACCGCGCCCTCGTAGATGTAGTCGCCGAGAAAGAACAGCACGTCCAGGTCCTCGGTCGCGAGGTGCCGGTGGGCGGTGTACCAGCCGGTGCCGTAGTCCTGGCAGGAGGCGACCGCGAACCGCATCCGGTCCGGGCTGGCGGTCCGGGCGGGGGCGGTGCGGGTCCGGCCGGCCGGGCTGAGGTGGCCGCCGGAACGGAACCGGTAGAAGTAGTCGCGGCCCGGCTGGAGACCACGGACGTCGACGTGGACCGAGTGGCCGTAACCCGCCGCGGCGGTGGCGGTGCCCTGACGTACCAGCCGGGTGAAGTGCTCGTCCTCGGCGACCTGCCACTGCACCGGATGGTCGGTGGCCGGCAGACCGCCTGCCGGGTCGAACGGGCGTGGTGCCAGGCGGGTCCAGAGGACGACGCCTTCCGGGAGCGGGTCCCCGGAGGCGACACCGAGGGTGAAGGGATAGGCGGTCGCCGGTACCCGCATCAGCGCCGCTCCACCCAGGGTGAACAGCTCACGGCGCGTGACCATCGTGTCTCCTCCCAGCCTTCCGCTGAGAAGTTACCGTGCCCGTTTTATGGTTAAATTTCGGGATGCTTCGCGATGGCTCACCCGACCGACGATCACCGCGCCCGGACCGTGCACCAGCACACTGGCGATCACCGTCAGCGTCATCGTCGTCAGCGCCGTGTCCGCCAGCTCCCCCGCGGGCAGATCGTTGAAGGCGAGCAGACCGAAAACGATCGACGTGGTGCCGCGCGGCCCGATCGCCCCGATCGCGAACCGGTCCCGCATCGTGGTGGTGGATCCGAGCAGAGCCAACAGCATCGGTACGATCCGCACCACGGTGAGGACGGCCAGGCAGTACAGCGGAATCCGCCAGCCGACCCCGTCACGCACCGTCATCACCGCCGCGTTGCCCAGGTAGAACCACATGCCGACGGTCAGCAGCGCCGCCACGTCCTCCAGCAGCTGCAACTCGGGCGTCTGCGCGGGATTCTTCACCCGGCGCCGGGGTGCCACCTTGCGCAGGAAACGGAACGCGATCCCGCAGACGAACGCCGCCACGAACCCGTTGCCGCCCAACTCGACGGTGGCCGTGTAGGTGAACAGCGGCACCGCCACCACCAGGACCCGCCGGGACTGCCCGGTCACCCACTCGCGGCGTTCGGCCAGGTTCATCAGCCACGCGACGGCCAGCCCGAACGCGAGCCCGCACGCGACCGCCTTCAACGCCGACGGCACGGCGGTGGCGAGAGCTTCGAGCGGGGTGTCGGCCGGTGACGACGTACCGGCCAGGATCAGCGCGAACGCGAAGATCGGCGACACGATGCCGTCGTTGTAGCCGCTCTCCACGTTCAGCACGTCCCGCACCCGGGCGGGTACGAGGCGGTCCCGGACCAGGGATTCGGCGGGCGCCAGGTCGATCGGCACGAGCGCGCACCCGATCACCAGCAGCGCCGGCCACGACAGACCGTCCGGAAGCAACAGCCAGCCGAGCAGCACCGCGGCGACCAGGCTCAACGGCATGGCGACCAGCAGCGTACGGACGGCCATCCGCGGTTCGGCACCGAACAGCCGCCCGCCGTGGACCTCGTTGGCGTCGACGAACAGCAGCACGGCCAGGATGATCTCGGCGACGTGCTGGGCCACACCCGCGTCGAGCGTGTCGGCGATCGCGCTGGTGGACAGCCCGGTGGCGAGACCGGCGAGAACCATGACGAGAGGAGCGCGTACGTTCCACTGCTCCAGGCCCCGGGCGCACAGCGACCACAGACCCGTGACCGCGGCGAGCACCACCAGGCAGAGGATCATGATCTACGGTAGGACGCCGGCCAGTCCTCCGGAGCGGGAACGAGGAGGTCCGCCCTCCCGTCGCGCGGAATCGACGACGCTGAGCGCGGGCCGCGTACGAAATGGAGTGTCGGGCAGGATGGGGGCATGGCCATCCGCAGAGTGATCATCGCCGGGGGTGGTGTCGCGGGGACCGCGACGGCGCTCGCACTGTCGAAAGCCGGTATCGAGGCCGAGGTGTACGAGGCGCACCCGTCCCGTGGGGCGGATGCCGGCGCGTTCCTGACCGTGATGCCGAACGGGATGGCCGGGCTCGCCGAGATCGGTGCGGCCGAAGCGGTGGACGCGGTGTCGTACCCGGCCCGGACCGTGACGCTGCTCGACACCGAAGGGCAGCGGCTCGGGCACCGGCCGATCGACGCCCCGTCCCGGTCACTGACGCGGGCCGCGCTGTACCGGGCGCTGCAGCAACTCGCGGTCGCCCGGGGCATCCCGGTGCACCACGGCCGGCGGATGACCGGGGCCACCACCGGTGCTGACGGCGTCGAGGTCACCTTCGACGACGGCGGCACGGTCACCGGGGACGTGCTGGTCGGCGCGGACGGCATCCACTCCCGGACCCGCCGGCTCATCGACCCCGCCGCGCCCGAACCGCGTTACTCCGGGCAGCACGTCGTCTACGGCTACACGCCCGGCAATCCGGCCGGTCTCGACCTCGACGAGTACTACATGATCCGCGGCGGCCAGGCGTTCTTCGGCTTGACCGTGCCCGGCGGCGACGGCCGGACCTGGTGGTTCGCCCGCTTGCGCGGCCCGCAGCCGGCCGCCGGACTGAGCCCCGGCCAGTGGCGTGACCTGGCCCTGTCGGCGTGCCGCGACGACAGCACCCCGGCGCACGACCTGATCGCGGCCGCCGGCACGACAGTCGTCGGCGGCGACTCCTACGACATCCCGACCACCCCGCACTGGCACGGCGCCCGGATGGTGCTGACCGGCGACGCCGCCCACGCCGCGGTCCCGGCCGCCGCCCAGGGCGCGTCGATGGCCATCGAGGACGCGGTCGCCCTGGCCACGGCCCTGAGCGAGCACGACGACCCCACAACGGCTTTCACCGCGTACGAGAAACGCCGTCGCCTGGAAACCGAGGAAACCGTCGCCGCGAGCGCCCGCATGGGCTCCTGACACTGACCGTCGCGGCAGGTTCGGCCGGTATCCGAGCGGTGACAACGACACTAGGGTGAACGCCGACCGGCGTTCCGGCCATCGCTCGCCCCGATCGGAGTCGTGCCGTTGTCCAATCCCGAATCGCCCGACCAGAAGTCGCCCGAGACACGCCGGTGGGTGATCGGCACCGCGATAGCCGTCGTCACGGGCGTCATCTCGGCAGTGGCGCTGGCCAACGACATCAACCCGTTCCGCGACGAACCGGCCGCGGCACCGGCCCCCGCGATCACCACCACCTCGCCCTCAGCGTCCACCGCCGCTATTTCTCCTTCCGACGCCGCGTCCAGTACTCCTTCCAGTGCTGAGCCAGCCGTCTATCTCTCCAACCTGGAACCGGTCGACGGAGATCCGCGGTCCCAGTCCGCCACGCTTTACGACGGCAAGTCCACCAGCGATTTCACCAGCAGCATCACGTCCTCGATAAACAGTTTCGACTCGGAGAAGAAGGTCGTCTACACCATCGAGGACGGCTGGAACCATTTCCGCGCCACGATCGGCATCGACACGTCGTCGAAGCCCGGCGCGAAAGTCAATTTCCGCGTGTATCTGGACGGCGATCAGGTCGGCTCGGGCAACCTCTTGACCATGCAGGAGACCAAGGAACTGGACATCCCCGTCACCGGCCGGAGCCAGATCCAGCTCGTCATCACCGCCGAGAAAACCGGCGGCGTCGGCGGCAGCGGCCGAGCCGTGTGGGGCGACGCCCGCTTCACCACTGACTGATCCCTCCGTACGCCGCCAGCACTGACCGCCAGTCGAGGGCCGGGTTCGCGGCGGCGTGTTCGGCCAGTTCCGGATCGTCGAGCAAGGCGGTGACGCGGCCTGCGGGGAGACGGGGACAGCGGGCCATCGTCCGGCGTACCGAAGAATCGGGGTCTCTGGTCAGATTGTCGATCACCGTCGGATCGGTGCCGGGATCGCGGGCGACCAGGCATCGCATCAGATGATCGGGATGGTCGGCGAAGTGGGCCAGGCCGGTGTGCGGGAACTGCGGGAGCGCGAGCAGCCGGGAGCGGTGCCGGCCGTCGAGGTAGCAGCTCAGCAGCAGTTCGCCGGGAGCGGCGGGCTGGTGCAGGGCCAGGTTCGCGCGTACCGCCGCATCGGGGTCCGCGGCGAGGATCGGGATCATCTCGGTGGGCAGGGCCGGGTGTTCGGCCGCCCGGCGGCGCAGTCGCGGGTTCGCCGACTGCGCCCACGACCGGACCAGGTACGGGTCGAGGTCGGCGCGGCCGGCCAGGATTGCCTGTTCATTTTCGGTCAGGTACGCGTGAGTAGAGATCACGGTGCGAACGTCGTCGTCAGGATCGGCGGCCAAGGCGGCGACCTGCTCGGCGGTCAGGTCCGTGCGGGCGGCGACACCGGCCCGGACCTCGGCGTCCGCATGTCGCGAGAGGGCGTCGACCAGGTGCGGCGGGATGGTCGCGTTCCTGGTGAAGTACCGGACGGCCACCAGGTCGCCGGAGGCCGCGATCTGCTGGGCGAGAGCTGGCGACAGCGGCCGCTGCAGCACGTTCCAGGTGGCGTGGCAGTGGTGGCGGGGCAGGTCGGCGGGTTGCATGATCCGCTCGTGCTCCGCGACGGAGGCGGCCGCAATCTCCGCCACCCGATAATCCGGATCGGTCAGTAGCTGCCGCAGATCATCGTGCCAGGCATGGACCGCAGCGAACTTGCGCACCCGCGGGTCCGGGTGCCGCCCGGCAAGGAAGACCCGATTCCAGTCCGCCCAGAGCAGTTCCCCGAAAAGCTCCTCCGGCGTGAACAGCGGATCGTCCGGCTGGTCGAGCACACCCGTCATGGCCCGCGTCAGGGTTTCCTCCGGCAGTGGCGGCTGCTGATCACGGGTCCCGAACACACCGGCCCGCACCCGGCGGTCCGGGTCACCGAGCAGCCGATCCCGCAGAACCGGATCCAACCGCGGGTACCGCGCGACGGCCACCCGCACCCGCCACGAACCGTGCCCCGCCAACTGCTCCTGCACCGCCGAGGGCAGGTCGGCGCGCGCGACCAGACCTGCGGCGACCGGTTCCGGCCATTCCCGGAGCAGCTCCATCAGTACGTCGACCGGCACCGCCGGGTTCTCCGCCAGTCCACGCAGCACAGGTTCCCGTTCCACTCGACCGAGCGTAGGCACCCGGTCAACCGAACCTGTGCGGCCGCCGGCCGCACCTGCGGCCGGGTCAGGGCGCGGCGTCTCCCCAGCCCGGGCCGCGAGCCAACCGAACAGGCCCGGCCGCGGTCGCCACGTCGACGTCGGCACCGTGCTGGCGGACAACGATGTCTCCCTGTTGCGCCAGTTCGGCAGCCACCTCTCGGGCCGCGTCCACCAGGTCACGCCACGACTCCCCGCCGACGACCCGGGCCGCGTCGCTGGGGCAGATGGTGGCATCGGGACGGCGGTGCCGCAGCAGCACCCGGATCGCCGCGGCCAGCCGTACCCGCTGCCCGCCAGTCGTCGGTTCCCACCAGGGATCACCGCGTTCCCCGAGCGCCACTTTGGCGTCCTGAACCCGCGGCCGAGCCGTCTCCGGATCCCGCCGAACAAGCCGGCGGGCGTCCATCAGCTCGTCAACGAGTTCCTGCCGAAGCGCCGCGGGAATACCCGGATCAGTGGCCCGCCACCGCCGCCCGGAAACGATCAGGTACCGCCCGTCCTCGGTCATCGTGCGTTCCTCACCCGAACTCATGCAGCCATTGTCGCCGGGCCCACCGCCCGCCGGCCCCACCTTCGGTCCAGGTTCACCATCAGCCTTCCCAGAAGCAGGAATCGATGGCTTTCCTGGCGAGAATGTCTGATCGGAAATGGATGGGGAGAGGTGCGTCGCGATTTCAGACGACGGGAAAGTTCCAGTGGAGTGGGAGAGGCTGCTCGCAGAGGGCGCAGGTGAAGTCGTGCTCGTGGACGATGTTGCGTTCGTTGCAGGATGGGCAGCGGCGGAACACCACCTGGTACGTGAAAGCGCCCGGATGGCCTATATCGGCACGGTTCAGGGCGGCGGCGACCGCGGGCCAGCAATCCGGGTCGGCGCAGTAGCCGGTGGATTGGTTGGTCACCTCGGTCACCGACCATCCGAACTCGGACCTGCCGAAAGTCATCTCACCGGCGGCCAGCACGTCGTTTCCGCGAGCGCAGGCGACGTGCTCACTTCGGCGAGGGGCCACACGCAGCGTTCCCGCGACGGTCACGATGAAGGTGACCATTTCGTCAGGGTCGTGCTGCTGCGCATTCATCCATGACCGAAGGTCCGCCGTGGTGATGATGTCCATGGCCACGGTCCCGGCCGGCGAGTCACGGATCTCGTCGGGGCCAACGTAGCGGTAGCGCTGACGTTCCTCCATCGCTGGAACATATCGGCGGGTGCCGTCTTTCGGCCACCGAAATCATCAGACTCAACAGGAGCCGGAACTGTCGTTCGGGATATTCTTCCCGGATACGACGTGACGCATCGAGGAGAACGAACTTCTCGGGACTGAGAACAATAAAGTCGTCAAATCGTGAATTTTCGATCATCGGGCGACTCCTATGCGGCACTGTTCGCCACGCAGAAGAAACTGTCACAGATTACAGCGAGGAAAGATCGCCTGGATCGCGGGAAGACTTTGCAGTGCGTATCTGGCCAGCGCCGGTTCGACCGCTTTGGCGGCGAGCCGGCCGGTGCGGATGTCGTGCGCGAAGTGGTGGAACGCGTCGACGACAGGCAGGAACCGCAGGTCCTCGACGTCGTCAGCGTCGAGCGGGCGCTGAGCCGTCGCCGCCTCCCTGAACACGCGGAGGACTCCCCGCCACGAGCGGTGCCGCGCGTCGACAAGTTCGCTACGCGCGTTGAGTCCGAGCACGTCGATCGTCTCCCGGCCCTGCGGCGTGAGATCGATGAACTCCCCTGTACTGGCCATTGTCATATGGTCGGCGAAGTCGGCGACGCTGGGGTCCAACAGCAGCGGGTGTCCTGCCGCGTCGAGCGGAAACGTCTCTTTCTTGGCCTGCTGATTGCAGAATCCACAGGCGAGGATGTGGTTGTCCCAGTCGAAGGTCTGCAACGGATCGTGAATGATGGGAGTGAAGTGGTCGACGTCGGTGCCGCGGCTTTCGTAGCAGTACATGCAGAACGAGGGCCGGGCGCACATGGTCAGGAGCTGCTTCTTGAGATCCTGGCGTGTGACGGTCGCATTCTGCCACTTCTCCCGAGCGGTGTTCTTCGGAACAGCGCTGGCAGCGATTTTCGCGGTCGCCTGGGCCATGCGTGTGGAGAGACCGGCCGGAAGTGAGCCGCGGGCAATGGGGATCAAACGTCGTCCCCCAGGACGTCGCGTACCCGGCTGCCGGGCGATGGCGAGAGAGCCTCGGACAATGCCGCCAGTCTGGCGAGATCTTCCGTACCCGCTTGGCCCCGGATCGCCAGCCGTTCGAGTTCGGTGAGCACGGCTCGCAGGTCGTCGACACGTTCGGAGTAGGGCGAATCCAGTCCGAACAGGTCAGTCAGTACAGCGTCGTCGCCGCTTCCGTTCACCACGCGACGGAAGAGGGCGTCGCTGGCGACACGCGGCGGGAAGTCGTCCTCCGGCCCCGGCAGTTGGATCAAGCCGCCGGGCGAGGCGCTCTGGCAGATGTACGGGCTGTGGCTCGTGACGATGAACTGTATGTACGGGAAGTGCTTGAGGAGCCAGGGAGCTATCCGCTTCTGCCACGAAACGTGCAGGTGTACGTCGATCTCATCGATCAGGACGACGCCGGATGTACTGATGACCGGCTGCCTGTCGCCGGTCCACTCGATCCTCGTGTCGAAACAATCGTTGATCTGGCGCACGATGTCGGTGATCAGCGCGGTCACCGTGCGGTAGCCATCGCTCATCTCATCGATGCGGATGGGCGAACCCGAAGACCTCGTGATCCACAGACCGTCCGGATCGACCCGGTCGACGATGTATCCGTCGGGGAACAGCCCGTCGTTGAGGAGCGCGATGACCCGCTCCTCAAGCTCGGCGTAGCTGGAGAATCCGGAACGAGCCCGATAATTGACCTGCTGAAGCCACTGCACAGTCTCGGCGAGTGACGCTTCTTCCCGGAACAGGGTGGCGAATCGGGCCGTGGTCCAATCGCCGGCCATCAGCCGGGCGACCTCGCCACTCGTGCCGGCCAGGCGCCGGAACGGGCCGTATCCCGCGGCGAACCAACCGGTCGGTCTCGGCGACCACAACGATCGCTCTGCCACCTTGCCGTCGGCTCCGTCACCGGTGTCGGCTTGGGGCCGGGCTCGGGCACCCTCGGTCTGCTCCCATTTGAGCGCGGCCGTGAAGACGTCTGCCGGGCTCACGATGTCAGCCTTCACCGTCGCGCGTGTTTCTCCGTGACTGACCCAGTCGCGGTCGCCCTCGGTGAGACTGTTCGCCACCTCGGGCCCAGCCAGAGCCGTTGCCGCAGCACGAAGAAGAGTCGTCTTCCCTGACCCGTTACGGCCGGCGACGACGGTGAAACCGTGGAAGCGGTCGCGCCCGAATTCGAGGTCGATGGTCCGTGAGCCGTGAAAACCACGCACCCCTTGGACGCGCAGGCGTTGCAGGTACACCGACAGACCCTCCGCCAGAGATCACGTTTCGCGCGTCATGCCCGACGCATTTGCCGCGCCCGAAGTTTACTTCAGTCGCCGAGAACCGCACCGGCAACTCACGGAGCCCTTTCCTGGCAGCGACGGCAGCGAGTGGGGCACGGCGTCTGTGGCTCGGTATTGGTGAGGCCGCTCAAGTTCAGCACGGTGGTCACGGTTTCCTCGAAGGTGGTGGATTCCGGGATCACCACCTCGTGGGGTACGCCGAGCAGGTCCCGTTCCGTGTACCAGCCGCGCATCGTCTCCGCGGTCACCGGGATCGGTTCGGCACGCAGTGCGTGACGCCGGACCGTCTCCTCGAACGACACGTCCAGATAGAAGCAGGTCGCGGGCACGTCCTCGACGAGACGCCGCAGCGGGTCGCCGTACTGTCCGGTGTGCAGAATGCCTTCCAGGATCACGTGATAGCCGGCGTCGAGGGCGGCACGCGCCGTTCCCACGATGAATCCGGGCGCGACCGCGTCAGCACCGTTGCCGCCGTGTTCCCGGAGTACGACGCGGCGCAGATGGTCCTGCTCGATGAGGGCGCAACCGCGCCCGTAACGCCGCCGCGCCTCCCGAGCCGTCGTCGTCTTTCCGCTTCCGGAGTTTCCGCGAAGAATGACCAGAGCCGTCATCGCTCAGCGGCCGATGCGTTCCTGGAGTAGCTGGACCAGGTGGACTCCGGAGACGCCGGCCAGATCGTCGGCCTGGGTTCGGCAGGAGAAACCGTCGGCGAGGAAGATGTCGCCCTCTTCCGCCTTCTCCAACGCGGGCAGCAACTGCTGTTCGGCCACCGCCACCGAAACCTCGTAATGGCCGCGTTCGACGCCGAAGTTGCCGGCCAGACCACAGCAGCCGCCGAGGCGCTTGACGGTGGCTCCGGCTTTCTTCAACAGTTTGGCGTCGGCGTCCCAGCCCATCACGGCATGGTGGTGGCAGTGCGGTTGCGCGATCACCCGTACGCCCGCCAATGATGGTGGGGTGTAATCGGGAGTGGCGGCGAGCAGTTCAGCCACCGTCATGGTCGCGGCTGCCACGGCGGCGGCGGCCTCGTTGTCGACCAGCTCGACGGCGTCCTGGCGGAGCACCCCGGTGCAGGACGGTTCCAAGCCGACGATCGGAATGCCTTGCTTGACCGATTCGTGCAGCTCAGCGACGGTGGCGCCGAGGATGCGGCGGGCCGCGTCGAGCTGGCCGGTGGAGATCCAGGTGAGGCCGCAGCAGGCTTTCCGGCTGGCGATCTGTGGCGCATACCCGGCGTCGACCAGCACGTCCACGGCAGCGCGGGCGATCTCCGGCGAGAAGTGGTCGGTGAAGCTGTCCACGAACAAGACGACCGGTTTACCCACTGAGATCGGCTTGAATGTAGACCTGAACGTCGAAGGCGCAAAAGTCGGGATGTTTCGGCGCTTGTCGACACCGGCCACCCACAACGCCAGCCCACGAATACCGGGCAATCCAGTAGCCAAGTTCGCCAACGCCGGCATCTTCGAAGCCAATCGTGACCACCGTGGCAACCACCCGAGCGAATAATGCGACCGAGGGCGCACCCGCCCTTTATAACTCTGGTGAATCACCTCGGACTTGTAGGCCGCCATATCGATACCGGTCGGGCAGTCCGACGCACAACCCTTACACGACAAACACAGATCAAGCGCATCGTGTACGGCCGGTGAGCGCCAATCCGGAGCCAATTCTCCGTCCAGCATCTCCTGCAGTACCCGGGCCCGCCCCCGAGTCGAATCCTTCTCGTCCTTGGTGGCCAGGAACGACGGGCACATCACCCCACCGAGCACCGAGGTGTCGACGCGGCACTTTCCGACCCCCGTACAACGGTGGACAGCCTGGTTGAAGTCCCCCCCGTCGGAGTGGTAGGCCAGTGCGAGCGGGACGGTGACCTTGCGGGCCTGGGAGACGCGGATGTTGGCGTCGACCGGATCGGGATCGACGATGTTTCCCGGGTTGAGCAGATTGCGCGGGTCGAAGACTCCTTTGATCTGCCGGAACAGGTTCATCGCGTCGGGCGAGTACATGCGGCTCAGCAGTTCGGAGCGGGCCCGGCCGTCGCCGTGTTCGCCGGACAGTGACCCGCCGTAACTGACGACCAGGTCGGCGGCGTCTTCGAGGAACGCCCGGAACAGTGCCGGCCCGTCCGGTTTGTCCAGCGGGAAGTCCAGGCGGACGTGCACACAGCCGTCGCCGAGGTGGCCGTACGGCATGTTCGACAGCCCGTGCCGGGTGGCCAGCGCGTCGAAGTCCCGCAGGTAGGCGCCGATCCGGGCGGGCGGCACCGCGGCGTCCTCCCAGCCGGCGTGCGCGGGCCGGCCACTCGGGGCCCGGCCGGCCAGACCGGCGCCGTCCTCCCGGATCTTCCACAGTGGGGCCGCCTCGGCGACGTCCTCGACGATCCGGTGGTCGACGGCCTCGGCCGCAGCGACCAGGCCGTCCACGCGTGAGCGGACCTCGTCCGGGTCGTCACCGGCGATCTCGATCATCAGCCAGGCGGTTCCGGCGGGCAGCGGCGGCACCGCGTCCGGGCCGCGGCGGGACCGCACGACGTCACAGATCCGGTGGTCGAGGCCTTCGCAGGCGGTCGGTTTGAACTCCAGGATCTTCGGGATGATGTCACCGGCCGTACCGAAATCGGGGTAACCGAGCACGATCATCGTCCGGTGCACCGGGTCGGCGACCAGCCGGACCGTCGCCTCGGTGAGCACCGCGAGGGTGCCCTCGCTGCCGACCAGGAACTCGGTGAGGTTGAACCCGTTCTCCGGCAGCAGGTGCTCGACGGCGTATCCGGAGACCTGGCGGCCGAAGGTGGCGAACTCGGTGCGGCCGATGGCGAGATGCTCACCGATCACGTTCCGCAACGACGAAACGACCGCTTCGGCCCCTTTGAGGGGATTGGTGAGCAGCTCCTCACCCTCGATGGTGTAGGCCCGCAGCCCGACGGTGTTGTCCGAGGTCCGCCCGTAACCCAGGGTCCGCGCCCCGCACGAGTTGTTGCCGATCATGCCGCCGATGGTGCAGCGGGTGTGCGTCGACGGGTCGGGGCCGAACCGCAGCCCGTACGGTTTGGCCGCCGCCTGGAGCACCGACTGCACGGTCCCGGCCTGCACCCGGGCGGTGCGAGCTTCGCCGTCGACGTCGAGAACCTTGTTCATGTGCCTGCTGAAGTCGAGGATCAGCCCCGACCCGATCGCGTTACCGGCCACCGACGTCCCCGCGCCACGGGCCGTGATCGGCACCCCCAGCTCCCGGGACACCGCCAGCGCGGCCAGCACGTCGTCGTCGTGCCGCGGCCGCACGATCGCCTGCGGAACCACCCGGTAGAGGGACGCGTCACTCGAGTACGCCGACCGGTGCGCGGCATCGGTGAGGATGTCGGTGATCCCGGCCCGGCGCAGGGCGGCAGTCAGATCGGCACTGGTCACGCGGATCTCCAAGGCTGTTTTCGTGCTGGTCCGCCTCGGGCAGCGTGCAGCGGTGAACCTGCTTCGGACGTCGACGCCATCGTAATCCGCCCACCTTGACACCCCGCACACCGCCGGATGCGCTGTGAGATCACTCGCCGATTCCCAACAGGTGAGGCCGGTCGCCCGCGAACAACGGTGGGCGCCGGTCAATTGATCAAAACCCTTCGCACCCGTACTCTCCTCATGAATCGCCATCAATGAACCGTTTTGAAACGGTTCCCCGCGCCCCTGAGGAGACGCGAGTGGACGACGGCCAGCTGCCCACCGAGCTGCGGATCGCCGGCTACATCAAGCCGGTCGGAAGGCACCGGAACCACTCGGAGCAGCCACGGATAGCCTGGCCGGAGATCTCCGACTACTGGCCGGACGCCCCGCCGCAGAGCAACTGGCAGGGCCTGCTGCCGCCGAACGCGTACAGCGTCGCTCACGACGATCAGCCCACCGAACTCCGGGGCCGCCCGTGGTCGCAGCGCCCGGTCATCCTCACCGGGATGACGGCGCTGCTCGTCGTCTTCGGGACGGTGCTGCTGGCCCGCCCGCTCGCGATCTCGGAGGTCACCGACCGCCCGGTGGCCGCACCGACGGACGTCATCCCGCTGGAACCGCTGCCGGTCGCGTCGCCGTCCCCGTCGTTCTCCTTCTCGCTGCCGCCGACCACCACCGCCGTCGCCGCGTCACCGTCGCAGACCAGCCCACCCGCGACGATCAAGAGGGCGCGCCTGGAGTTCGTCTCCGGCGTCACCGTCCTGTCGGTGCGGATCATGGACCTGGACGGCGAGAACTACCAGGTCACCTCCGCGTCGGGCGCCCCGGTCGACGCCGACGTCACGTTCTCCGGCGGCGTGCTGAGAGTCGACGTGAAACCCGGCGGCGCCGACGCGGGCGAGGTCGAGATCCGCCTGAGCCGCAGCATCATCTGGCACCTGCGTCTCGGCGCCGGGGTCAAAACCCTCAACTTCAACAGCATCGCCGGTACGGTGTCCCGGATCGACCTCGACGGCGGCGCCGAGTCGATGAACCTGGTCCTCGGCCGCCTGGCCGGCGTGGTCCCGATCCGGATGACCGGCGGCGTCGGCACCTGGACCATCAGCACCGCCACCCGAGTCCCCACCCGCGTGTTCATCCGCGCCGGAGCCGGCAACGTGACCCTGTACGGCCGGGCGAACGGCGGCACCGCCCCCGAAACAGTCCTGGGCACCACCAACCTGACCACCGGCCCGGCCTTGGACATCGACGCCACCGGCGGCATCGGTTCCCTGGAGGTCAACCGCAGCTGACCGACCGGGCCCGGTCAGCTCCGCCTACTCGGCGGTGACGGTTTCGCGGGCCGGGGTCCGGGATGCGAAGTCGTCGACGATGGCGAGGTCGTAGGAGCCCGCGTCGGTGCCCAGGCCCTGCGCGACCTGGGCCGCGGTGGCGCAGCCGAGCAGGGCGGCGTCGCGCAGGGTTCGGCCCTGGGCCCGGCCGAGGATGAAACCCGCCGAGAACGCGTCACCGCAACCGGTGGTGTCGACGACGTCAACCCGGAAGGCCGGGACGCTGATCGTCTCCTCGGCAGTCACCACCAGGGCACCCTTGCTGCCGTGAGTCACCGAGACACAGCCGGCGCCGGCCCCGATCAGCGCGCGAGACGCAGTGACCAGGTCGTTGGCACCGGCACCGGCACCGTCTCATTGGGGCGGCGGTTCCTTGTGGAGCGGCGACTCCTTCTGGACCTGGCGATTGATCTGCTCGGCGAGGGATCTGATCCGCTGGAGGCGGGCGTCCCAGGAAGCGCCGACCGAGGACAGCTGGGCCACCGCTCGGGCCAGTCGACCGTCGTCGACCCGGTAACGGCGCTCCCGGCCGGACGGGAGACTGTGGACCAGGCCGGCGCGCTCCAGAACGGTCAGGTGTTTGGCGACGCCCTGCCGGGTCACCGAAAGGCGGTGACCCAGCGAGGTGGCGGTGCCGTTGCCGTTGTCGGCGAGCAGCAGATCGAGCATCCGGCGCCGGGTCGGATCGCCGATCGCCTGCCAGAGGTCGTCGTCGACTATCACGGTGTGACGTGCAGGGACGCGACATAGGGGGACAGGCGTGGCAGGAAATGGTCCCAGCCGTTCTCGTGGTCCCGGTAGTTCTGCTCGGCAAGTGCCTCGCCCCAGCCCCGATCCCGGAAGCCGGACTCGGTCATCCGCAGCAGCGTCCCGTCGCCCTGCGGCATCAGGTCGAACTCGACCAGGTAGGAGTTGCCCGGCGCGGCGGGCTCCCCCTCGGCGTGGTTCCATCGGAACGAGAACGACCGGGGCGGGCGCACATCGACCACCGTGAACTGCTCGACCTTGACGCCGGGGCCGGAAGCGCAGGAAGCGCTGTCCGAGCCGAAAGCGATGTGCCCGGACCCGCCCGGCTCCACCGGATAGACCGCCTCGTCCGGCCACCACCGCTTGACGTGCTCGGGCTTGCTGACCACCTCGAACACGATCTCCGGCGCCGCGTCGACGTAGATCGAGCGCTCGATTGTCCCGTACTCCATGAGATCCTCCTGCAACCTTTGGTTGCGCATCACGTTACTCCAGCCGAGGCGCCATGCGCAACCAAAGGTTGCTCTTAGCGGAAGGTGGTGCCGGGGCTGAGTTCCGCGTCCGGCTGACCGGGCAGGGACAGCACGCCGGTCACGCCCTCCGGCAGGGTCACGTCGGCGGTGACCGCGCCGTCGGCGGTGAGCTGCCAGGACACCTCGATCCGGCCGTGCCGGGTGTCCAGGCCGGCGCGGGCCCAGGTCAGACCGCCGCCGGGCCGGGGCGCGATCCGCACCCGCGAGTAGCCGGGCTCCAGCGCGCTGATCCCTCCGATGGTGCGGTGCATCCAGTCCGCCACCGCCCCGAGCGCGTAGTGGTTGAAGCTGGTCATCTCCCCCGGGTTGATCGTCCCGTCGGGCAGCATCGAGTCCCACCGCTCCCAGACGGTGGTGGCCCCCATCGTCACCGGATAGAGCCACGACGGGCACCCTTGTTCCGTCAGCAGGCGGTAGGCGTCGTCGAGGTGCCCGGTTCTGGTCAGCGCGTCGGTGATGTATGGCGTTCCGGCGAATCCGGTGGAGACTCGGTAGCCGCTGTCCGCGACGAGTGCCGACAGCCGCTGCCCGGCCAGCGTCTGCAGTGCGGGGTCGAGAAGATCGAAGGCGATGGCAAGGGTGTACGCGGTGGTGCAGTCGGAGTGGATCATGCCGTCAGCGGTGACGTACTGGGTGTTGAACGCCTCGCGGGTACGGGCCGCCAGGGCGGTGAACTCGGCCTCGTCGTCATCGTGGCCCAGCAGCGCGGCGGTCTCGGCCACCAGGGTGAGTGACCGGTGGTAGGCGGCGGTTGCGACGACGCCCGGGTCGGCCTTGGCCTTGGCCGGGTTGTCCGCCGGGGCGTCCGGGTCGAGCCAGTCCCCGAACTGGAACGACGCGTCCCACACGCCGGACGGTGACAGCAGTGTCCGGACCCGCCGGACGTGCGCGGTCATCGACGGATACTGACTTTCGAGGATCGTACGATCGCCGTAGGCCTGCCAGAGGGTCCAGGGAACCCAGACGGCCGCGTCGGACCAGAAGGCCGTACTGTCCGGGTCGGGGAAGTCCGGCGGACTGCCCTGGTACTTGAGGACGTCCGGAATGACGAACGGCACGAGACCGTCGGCGGCCAGCTGTTCGGCGGCCAGGTCGGCGAGCCAGTCGGCGAGGAACCCCGAGGTGTCGAACAGGTAGGCGGCGGTCGGCGCGAAGACGGCGAGGTCGCCGGTCCAGCCGAGCCGTTCGTTGCGTTGCGGGCAGTCGGTGGGCAGGTCCAGGAAGTTCCCGCGCGTGCTCCACACGACGTTGCGGTGCAGTTGGTTGAGCAGTTCGTCGGAGCATTCGAAAGTGCCGGTGCGGCGCAGATCCGAATGGACGACGACGGCTTCCAGCGACAGCGGAACACCTGACGGCCAGCCGGTGACCTCCGCGTACCGGAAGCCGTGGAATGTCAGGGTCGGCTCGAAGAAGTCGGAGCCGCCGCTGAGGATGAACCGGTCGGTGGCCTGGGCGTCGCGCAGGGGGCGGGTGCCGAGTTCGCCGTTCTCGATGACCTCGGCGTGCCGGATGCGGATCTCCGAGCCGGCCGGGCCGGTGACGGTGAAGCGGAGCCAGCCGACCAGGTTCTGCCCGAAATCGATCAGGGTCCGCCCGGTCGGCGACTCCCAGACCCGCACCGGAGCGACGACCTCCTGCCGGGTGACCACCGGCCCGATGTACGGGGTGAGCAGTGACTTGTCGAAGGCGAGTTCGCGGACCGCGAGGCGCCACGTGCGCTGTTCGGTCCGCAGCCGGGCGTCGATGGTCTGCCCGTGGTAGAGGTCGTCGGCGATGACGTCGGAGTTGTCGGCGGTCCACGTCTCGTCGGTGACGATCAATTGACGGGTGCCGTCGGTGTAGAGAATCGACAGTTCGGCGATGACCCCGAGCCGGTCGCCGTAGAAGGCCCGCCCGCCCATGAATCCGAGCCGCCCGCGGTACCAGCCGTTGCCGACGAGCACGGTCAGCACGTTCTGCGAGCTCAACAGACCGGTGACGTCATGAGTGACGTACCGCAGCCGGTGTTCGTAAGAAGTCCACCCGGGGCTGAGGACGTCGTCGCCGACCGGTGTGCCGTTGATCCGCGCCTCGTGCACGCCGAGGCTGCTGATCCGCAGGGTGGCCCGGGAGACCGGCGAGTCCACCGGGAACTCGGTGCGGAAGACCGGGGCGCTGCCCAGCTCGGTGACGGGGGTGATGAGACGACCGTGCATGGGGGTCAACCTTTCACCGAGCCGGCGGTCATGCCGGACACGATCTGGCGCTGGAAGATCATGAACATGACCAGCGGCGGCACCGTGATCAGCAGGATGTCCATGAACAGGAGGTTGTAGGAGTTGGTGTACTGGCCCTGGAAGTTGAAGAGCGTCAACTGGACGGTGGCGTTCTCGTCGCCGGGCAGGAAGTAGAGCGGGCTGGCGAAGTCGTTCCAGATGAACACCGTCTGCACCACCACGACGGTCACGATGATCGGCCGCAGCAGCGGCAGCACCACCCGGAAGAAGAGGCTGAGCGGGCCGGCGCCGTCGATGGTCGCCGCCTCGTCCATCTCCTTCGGGATTCCCGCGATGAAAGCTTGGAAGAGCAGGACACAGAACGCCATCGCGTACGCGATCTCGACCAGGATCAGGCCCGGCATCGTCTTGAACAGTCCGAGCTTCTGCAGCACCCAGATCGTCGGGACCACCGCGGGCGGCAGCACCAGCCCGGAGAGGATGATCAGGTTGACCGCTCTGGTCCAGCGGTTCTGACGGCGCTGGAGCACGAAGCCGGCCATCGCGGCGAGCACCGCCACCGCGGACACGCTGGCCACGGTGAGGATCGTGCTGTTGATGAACGCGATGATCAGCAGGTAGTCGCGGGCCTCGATGACGGCGGTGAAGTTCTCCACCAGCGCCCATCGCGTGGGCCAGGAGAAGTCCAGGGCCGCCGACTCCTGCTGGGTCTTGCCGGCGGTGAGCAGGATGAACGCGAACGGCAGCAGGAAGACCACACCGAACACGACGATCGCGAGACCGCTGAGCGGATAGCTGGCTTTGGTACGCGTACTCACGCGGTCTCGTCCTTTCGGTTGAAGAACCAGAACAACGGGAGCGCGATCAGGATCACCAGCAGGAAGAGGACGACGTTTCCGGCGGTGGAGAGCCCGTAGAAGCCGGCCTGGTACTGCTTGTAGATCACCGACGCCATCACGTCGGAGGTGAACCCGGGTCCGCCTTTGGTCATCGCCCAGATCAGGTCGAACTTGCGCAGCCCGCCGATCAGCGACAGCAGGATCACCGACACGGTCGCCGGTTTCGCCAGCGGCAGGGTGATGTTGCGGAACCGGTGCCAGGCGCCGGCCCCGTCGACGCGGGCGGCTTCGAAGTACTCCCCCGGGATCGACAGGATGCCGGCCATGTAGATGACGGTGGCCAGGCCGACCCCCTGCCAGACGTCGACGAACGCCACCGACAGCAGCGCCCAGTCCGGGTCGACCAGCCACGCCGGGCCGGTGATGCCGATCCAGCTCAACAGTTGATTGATGACGCCCTCGGTGGGATGCATCAACACTTGAAAAGTCAACCCCACACCGATCGTGCTGACGAGTACGGGGAAGAAGGCCACCGAGCGCATGAAGCCACGGCCCAGGATCGGCCCGGTGAGCAGCACCGCCAGGGCCATCCCGAGGATCACTTTCAGTCCCGAGGTGACGGTCGCGTAGACGAGGGTGTGCCACAGTCCGGAGGCGAGCGCGGGTTCCCGGAAGAACTGCGCGTAGTTGTCGAGCCCGATGAACTCCTGGTCGAACAGGGTCCACCGGGTGAGGCTGAACCAGAACGCCATCACCGACGGGACGAGGAAGAAGACGGTGAAGACCAGGCCCCCGGGGATCAGGAACCAGTACGGGTAGGGGCTCTTCTGGCGCCCCGTCACGTCGGTGATGGTCACGGTCACCAGCCCTGGATGCCGAGCTGCTGGGCCTGCTTCTTGACGTCCTCGTCGTAGAGTTTCGCGGCGTCGGCAGCGGACCGGATCCCGGAACCGACCTCGACGGTGATCTGCTCCAGGGCCGGGCCCTTGATCGGGGACAGGAACTCCAGCGCGGGGCTGGCCTGACCGGCGTCGACGTACGCGCTCAGGTCCTTGACCGCCGGGGCCACGTCGGCCGGCAGCGTGCAGGACTTGACCACGAACGGGCCGCCGACCGGGGCGGCGCTGCCGTAGGCGGTGCAGCCGTCGGCGGAGGCGACGAACGCCTGGAACTTCTTGGCGGCGGCCAGCTTGTCACCCTCGGTGCTCTTGGGGATGTAGATGCCGGACGGCTCCCACAGGGTGACGCCGTTCTTGCTCGCGTCGGTGCCGGGCAGGGCGAAGAACCCGACGTCGTCGACGTTGTCCGGAGCGGCGGTGTCCAGCGCCGGGACGCCGAAGGTGATCATCGGGTAGTGGCCGGCCTTGCCGGTGGCGACAGCGGCGAGCCCGTCGTTGTACTTGGCCGACGCGTAGTCGGAGTTCCAGTACCCGGCCTTCTCCAGTTCCTCCAGGTGCTGGAACCCGGCCTGGGCGGCGGGTGTGGTGGCGTACTTCGCCTTGTTGGCGGTGTAGTCGTCGGCGAAGGCCGGCACGGCGGCGGCGACGTTGTGGAAGTCGGCGAGTACCAGGACCTGGGAGGTCCAGGACTCACTGTAGGTCTGCTGGACCGGGGCGACACCGGCCGCCTTGATCTTGGCGTTGTTGGCCATGAAGTCGGCCCAGGTCTTGGGGACCTGCAGGCCGAGCTTGGTGTAGAGCGGCTTGTTGTAGAAGATGCCGCCGCCGACCGCCGGGCCCCACGGCGAGCCGTAGACCTCGCTGTTCACCGTGACCACCTGCTTGAACACGGTGTCCAGGTCGCCGACCCAGGCCTCGCCGGTGACCGGGGTGAGGTTGGTCTGCGGGGCGATCGCCTGCAGCAGCGAGCCGGAGTTGTATTCGAAGACGTCGGCCATGTCGCCGGTGGCCAGGCGGGTCTTGACGAGGTTGTCGCCCTCGCTGCCCTGCGGCCGGGTGTCCAGCTTGACGTCGACGTCGGCGTTCTCGGCCTCGAACGCGGCGATCATCGCTTCGGCGACCTTGACGTTCGACGGGTCGTTGTTGGTCAGGAAGGTTATCGGGGTCTTGCCCGCGGCGGCGTCGTCACTCGAACCCAAGGAGCCGGCGCTGCAGCCCGACAGGCAGAGCGCTCCGGCGAGAAATGCGGTCGCACCGAGTTTCCTCATATGAACCTCCGGTTTCGCACATGTTTGTAGATCGGTCTCCAGAGGAGATGGCCGTCACAGTAGACCGATCTACGCGAGCCACACAAGAGCTGTCTCGAAACGTTTCAAGGAGTGCCAACCCGCTGCTCACGGCGGTGGAGAACGGTCTACAGTGAGGATCATGTCGATCACTAAGGGCCGCGCCGTCACGATCAGTGACGTAGCGCAGACGGCGGGCGTGTCGCGGGCCGCGGTGTCGAAGGTGATCCGCAACGCCTACGGGGTCAGCCCCGGCATGCGCGAGCGGGTCGAGGCCGCCATCGGGGAACTCGGTTACCGGCCCAGCGTCGCCGCGCGCGCCATGCGCGGCGCCAGCTACCGGCTCGGCCTGGAGATCCCGTACCTCAGCGCGTTCATGAACCAGATCGTCGAGGGCGCGAAACTCGCCGTCGCCGGCACCCCTTACCAGCTGATGCTCACCCCGGCCGAGGGCATCGAGTACAGCGCCATCGAATCCCTCGCCGACGGCATCGTCGACGGCATCATCGCGGTCTCCCCACTGGTCGACCCGGCCTGGCTGGAAGACCTGGCCAGCCGGGTCCCGGTGGTGATGCTGGGCCGGCACGACGACCCGGCCGGGTACGACACGGTGGTCGGCGACGACCACGCGGGTACCCGCGCCGTGATGGACCATCTGTTCACGCTCGGTCACCGCCGGATCGCGCACCTGACCGAGACCGAGTCGGTGACCCGGCACAGCTCCGGCACCCCCCACGCGATCCGCCTCGAGGTCTATCGGACGTGCATGACCGAAGCCGGGCTGGAGAGCCTGATCGAGGTGGCCCGCCGCCCGCAGACCAGCCGGGCCGAGACCCGGGCCGCCACCGACCGGCTGCTCGCCCTGCCCGACCCGCCGACCGCGATCTTCGCCGGTCACGACGACATCGCCGTCGAGGTGCTGGCCCGCGTCACCGAGACCGGGCACCGCGACCGGGTGTCGGTGGCCGGTTACGACGACACCGACCTGGCCGCGCACCCGCTGATCGACCTGACCTCGATCGACCAGCAGGGTGTGGAGATGGGCCGGCAGGCCGCGTCGATGCTCCTGGAACGACTCGCCGGGCGAGCCGATCCCCGGCACCACATCGCCGCGACCACGCTGCGGGCCCGCGGTTCCACCCGTCCGGTCAGTTCGTGAGCAGCGGCTGCAACACCTCGTGCACGTACGTGTTGGGGTGCTGCCCGTTGAACTTCTCCGCGAGCGGCCCGTAAGCGGTGATCGGCACGCTCTGCCCGGTGTGGGCCTTGGTGGTCCAGTCGATCCAGAACTGGAGCTCGGTGCCCTTCACCGGGAACGGGCCGTCGCCGTCGCCCGCGTGATCCTCGATGGCCAGGCCGCCGGTCTCGTGGTCGCCGGTGACGATGACCAGGGTGTCCGGGTGGTTGGCGGCGAACGCCTTGGCGACCGCGACCGCCTTCTCCAGCTCCCCCATCGCCTGCAGGACACGCTTACCGTTGTCGTCGTGTGCGAACTCGTCGACCGCCTCCTCCTCGACCAACAGGAAGAAGCCGTCCGGGTCGGCGGACAGACCGGTCAGGGCGGTCCGGGTCATGTCGGCGAGGCTGACCACCGGCTGGTAGACGTCACCCTGACCCTCCGGGTTCTGCTGGAACATCTCCTGATTGGCGAAGAGGCCGAGCAGCTTGCCGGGCTTGACAGCGTTGAGTTGAGCCCGTGTTGATACGTATTGATAGCCGTTCTGCTGCGCCTTGGCGAGCAGATCACCCTTCGTACCGCGGCTGCCCTCCGCCGGGTCCTCGGCCGGTTTGTCGCGGTGCGCGCCCGCTTTACCGGCCGGCAGCCACCAGTCCTCGCCGCCGCCCAGGATCACGTCCGGTTTCGACTTCTCCAGGTACTGCCGGGCGATGTCGTCCTGAGCCGCCCGGTCCTTGGCGTTGGCGAAGAACGCGGCCGGGGTGGCGTCGGTGACCTGGGCGGTGGTGACCAGCCCGGTCGCCCGTCCGGCCTTCTTGGCCTGCGCACCGAGCGCGGGCAGAGCGTTGCCGTCCGGGTCGACACTGATCGCCCCGTTGTAGGTGGCCACCCCGGTCGCCCAGGCGCTGGCCCCGGCCGCCGAGTCGGTGACGATCTTGGCCGGGTCGTCCGGGCTGGTGGTGAGCCGCCCGGAAACCGGGAAACCGTCCATCGTCAGAGTGCCGCGCGGACCCGCGTAGAACAGGCGGGCGGCCTCCCGGTGGGCGGCTCCCATACCGTCGCCGTTGATGAAGATGACATTGCGGACGGTACGTGGGAGCACGCTCGCGCTTCCGGCGGCCCCCGGCCCGGCTCCCGATTCGGCCCCCGGCCCGGCTCCCGGTTCGGCTCCCGCGTCGGTGAGCGGGTTGAACAGGATCAGGCCGGCGGCGGCGAGCAGTCCCGCCACCGCCGGCGCGGCCAGCCACCGCAGGGTCTTCGTCGACATGAGGACAATGTAGGCGGGCAGACCCTCTCAAACCCGCAGGATCAACACCAGATCAGCGACGAGTTCGTACGAGTGACATTGCTGATCGTGTTGTTCGTGCCGGTGCACGGGCTCCACCGGATATCAGTACCGGACACCGTCAGGTTCTGGAAACGGATCCCGGACGACGGGGCGAACTCGGTGCGCGCCGCGATCCGCACCTCACCACCGCCGCTGACCGTGCCGGACACCCCGGCGATCGTGACGTTGTAGCAGTTCTCCACCAGGATCGAATTGTTGCCCGTGTTCGCGATGTCGACCCGGTCGATGGTGGCGCCACCGCTCTCCGACACGCAGAACACCCCACGGCCGCCACCACGCGCCTTGACCGTCCCGACCTTGATGTTCTGCGGGTACGCGTCACCGACCCGGCCGTTACGGTTGGCCATCCGGAACGCGGCGTATCCGGTGCCGGTGCCCGCGTTCTCGGCGTCGACCGTACCGACGGTGGCGTTGATCGTCTGGTTGAGGAGCAGCCCGGACTCGCCCACGCTGCGAGCGGTGACCGTGCCGATGGTGATGCCGTCCACGCCGTAGGTCTCCATCGCGTGCGAACTCGCGCCGGAGACGTAGACGGTGTCGACCCGCACGTTGCGGGTCCACTGGCTGGTGTCGCCCCGGTTGTCGATGCGCACGCCGAGCCCGCTGCTCAGACGCATGTCGATGGCGCCCAGCCAGACGTTCGTGACGTTGCGCAGGAAAATGCCGTAGATCGGCGCGCCGGTGACGTTCAGGTACGGCACCTCGATGTTGCTGACCCCGCGGGCGTAGACCGGGGCGTAGTCGCCGCTGCCCGTACCGGTCACGTTGATCGTGCCGCACACCGACAGTGACGTGTAACTGGCCAGCGAGATCCGGCTGCCGGCGGTCATGGTGCCGTTGCCGCGGACCACCACCCGCTGGATCGAGGTGCGCCCGGCGGTCAGGCTGCCGATGCCGGCCTGCACGGCCGCTCGGAAGTCGGTGCCGGTGTAGACCGCGCTGCCCGCGGCGTTGCGAGCGGTCCAGATGCTGCCGCTGACGGTGACCTGGGACTGGAAGGTGCCGTCACCACAGGCCGCGGCGTGCGCCGGCTGCTGGACGCCGACCGCGAGACCGGCAACGGCCAGCGCGGTGATGATCAACCCGGTTCGGGTTCTTCTCATGGGGATTCCTCTCCTGGGTTCGGGGTTCGCTCAGATTGGGGATGTGAGCGCTCACAGGAAACCCAAAGGATACGCCTCCATCGATGGATGGGCCTCCTTCTCGATCAACTGCGGTTACTATCGGCGCCGTCGATTCCCGATATCCGCAGAGGTGACTGAATGACGCAACCGCCGAACACCCCCCAACCCGGACCGAGCGCGCCGCCGCCCGAGGTGATACAGGCCGCCGCCAGCCGTCAGCTCGGCGCACTGGTCGCCGCGCAGCGTGGCAGCAACCCGATCGGCAACCTGGCCTTCGGTGTCGGCGGTGGCATCGCGCTCATCCTCGGCGGTTTCCTGGTCGGCTGGATCAGCTCGCTGATCGACTTCCGGCCCCTGGCGTTCCTGGCCTGCCCGATGATCGTGATCGGCATCATCGTGCTGATCTACGCGGTGATGGCGCTGTTCGCCGGCTTCACCGCGACCTACCTGTTCGAGAACGGCCTGGTCCACACCAAGAACAAGAAGATCGACGCGGTGGCGTGGAGCGAGGTGGACCAGCTCTGGCTGTGGAAGGCCGGCGGCGACAACGTGCTCACCGGCCACCTGCTCACCTACTACGTGGTGACCTTCGACGGCCGCAAGGTGCCGGTCGAGGCAGCCGTGGGCAAGGGCCAGGAGCCGCTCGGCCCGCGCCTGGAGCAGATCGTCGCGCAACTCGGCCGCCCGGTCGTGGACAGCGGCCCCCTCGTCGGCAAGATGCGCCCGTAGCCGGCATCTCACCACGGCGTCCGGCGATTCAGCGCCCACGAAACCGTCGAACCGGGTCGCCGGGTCGTCCCTCAGTCCCGCATGGCGGTCCGTTGCGCAGCGCGGGCCGCGGTGCGGGCATTCCGGCCTCAGTAGCCGCCGAGGCCGAGTGGGTTGACGACGCGGGCGATCCGGTCGCGCATCTTGCGTATCAGGTCGACGACCTCCAGCTCGCGCTGAGTGGTGAGCCGGGCCAGCGGGATGGAGACGCTGATCGCGTCGACCGGCGGGTCCTGGTACGCCAGCGCCACCGCGTAACAGCGCAGGCCCATGCTGTTCTCCTGCTCGTCGATCGCGTACCCGCGCTTGCGGATTCGCTCCAGCTCGTCGTCGAGCGCGGGCCGGCTGGTGATCGTGTGCGGGGTGAGCGGCTCCATCACGGGCGGCAGGTGGGCGGCGAGCCGGTCCGGGGCGCGCTCGGCGAGCAGCGACTTGCCGAGCGCGGTGCTGTAGGCGGGCAGGCGGCGGCCGATCCGGCTGTAGGGGCGCAGGTACTGGCTGGACTCGCGGGTGGCGAGGTAGACCACGTCCGAGCCGTCCAGGCGCCCGAAGTGGAACGTCTCGTCGACCTTCTCCCGCAGCTCCTCCAGGAACGGCAGGACCAGAGGCAGGAACGGGTCGGTGTCGAGGTAACTGGTGCCGGCGAGCAGCGCGCGGATGCCGATGCCGTAGAGCGAGCCGGACGAGTCGACCCGGACCCACCCGTACCTCACCAGCGTGCGCAGCAGCGCGTGCAGGCTGCTGCGGGGCACACCCAGCGCCTCGGAGAGCTCACGCAGCCGGGCCGGGCGGTTGCGCCGCGCCGCCAGCAGTTCCAGCAGCTCCACCGTGCGGGCCGCGGATTTGACTTCACGCACGCCAGCGGCCTCGTCGAGATCGTCCGTCACGGCGCTGAGCATAGCGGAAGACCATCCGGTCGTCTACATATGAAGACGATATCGGCGTCTTGTTCGAGCATGTAGACGTATGCCACCATGCTGAACATGGCACAGGACCGTGTAACCCGTATCGCGATCACACCGGTGGCCTTCCACGACCTGCCGCTGCTCAACACCGTCGGCGTCCACGAACCGTTCGCTCTGCGCGCGATCGTCGAGGTCGAGACCGCCGACGGCCTGCTCGGGCTCGGTGAGACCTACGGCGACGAGGCCCACCTCGCCCGGCTGCGCGCGGCCGCCGACGCCCTCATCGGCTGCGAGGTGTTCGCCGTCAACGACGCCGCCGAGCGAGTCGCCCGCGCCCTGCGCAAAGACACCACCACCGGCGGTCACGGCATGAGCGGGATGGTGACCGGCTCCAGCACGGCCGACCGGGTGCTGTCCCCGTTCGAGGTCGCGCTGCTGGACATCCAGGGCCGGACCGTCGGCCGGCCGGTCTGCGATCTGCTCGGCGGCCGGCTCCGGGACGAGGTCGCGTACAGCGGGTACCTGTTCTACAAATGGGCCGGTCACCCCGGGCAGCCGGACGACGAGTGGGGCGCCGCGCTCGACCCCGAGGGCATCGTCCGCCAGGCGCACCGACTGATCGACGGGTACGGGTTCACCGCGCTCAAGCTCAAGGGCGGCGTCCTCCCCCCGCAGCAGGAGATCGCCGCGATCCTGGCGCTCCGTGCGGAATTCCCCGGCCTCCCGCTCCGCCTCGACCCGAACGCGGCCTGGACCGTCGACACGTCGGTGATGGTCGGCGAGGCGCTGGCCGGCGTGATCGAGTACCTGGAGGACCCGACGCCCGGCATCACCGGCATGGCCGAGGTCGCGAGACGGGTGCCGATGCCACTGGCGACCAACATGTGCGTGGTCGCGTTCGACGACGTACCCCCGGCCATCCGCGCGGACGCGGTCGGCGTGATCCTCTCCGACCACCACTTCTGGGGCGGCCTGCGCCGGTCCCAGCTGCTCGGCGGGCTGTGCCGTACCTTCGGCCTGGGTCTGTCCATGCACTCGAACTCGCACCTGGGGATCAGCCTGGCCGCGATGACCCACCTGGCCGCCGCCACGCCGAACCTGAACTACGCCTGCGACACGCACTGGCCGTGGAAACGCGCCGACGAGGACGTGATCACGCCGGGAGTGCTGACCTTCTCCAGCGGCTCCGTCCCGGTCCCGGCCGGCCCCGGGCTCGGCGTCGAGCTGGACCGCGAGGCACTCGGCCGCCTGCACGAGCAGTACCTGGCCAGTGGCCTGCGCAGCCGCGACGACACCGGCTACATGCAGTCGTTCGACCCGTCCTACACCGCGGTCTCACCGCGATGGTGACGCCGCTGAACGTCCTCCAGACCGACAAGATCATGGATCGGTACGCGGCCGTGCTCACCGCCTCCGGCACGCACCACTGGACGTTCGCCTCCGGCATGGATCCCTCGCGACTGGCCGAGGCGGCGCGCACCGCGGACGTCATCGTCGCCGCCGCCATGACGCCCGGCCTGGCCCGCGCCGCCACCCGGCTGAGACTGGTCCACGTCACCGGCGCCGGTTACGACCGGATCCCCCTGGCCGACCTGGGCCCCGGCGTGCGCGTGGTCAACACGTTCCACCACGGCCGGTCCATCGCCGAGTACGTCCTCGCCGCCACGATCATGCTGGCCCGCGGCGTCCCGCGCGCCGAGTCGGAGCTCCGGCACGGCGTCTGGCGATCGGTACTGACCGACCCCGGGGTGCGGGTCGGCTCGACCCTGCGCGGCCGCACGGTCGGCCTGATCGGGCTCGGCGAGATCGGTGCCGAGACCGCCCGCCTGATGGGCGCGGTCGGTGCCCGCGTCCGCGCCGTCCGGGCCCGCCCGTCCGCGCCGGTCCCGGACGGCGTCACCCTCGACCGGGTCGGCGGCATCGAGGACCTGGACGAACTGCTGGCCGCGTCCGACGTCGTGGTGGTCACCGTGCCGCTCGGCGACGCCACCCGCGGCCTGATCGGCACCTCCCAGTACGCCACGATGCGCCGCGGCGCGCTCCTGATCAACGTGGCCCGGGGGCCGGTCCTGGACGAGGCCGCCACGTTCGCCGCACTGTCCGAGGGTGTGATCGCGGGCGCCGCCCTGGACGTCTGGTGGGGGCACCCGCGCGAGGGCACGCCGCCCGCCTCCCACGACTTCGCCACGCTGCCGAACGTGCTGCTGACTCCGCACCAGGCCGGCCACACCGACGACACGTTCCGCGGCCGGGCCGCCGACATCGCCGCCACCATCGACGACCTGGCCGCCGGCCGCCCCCTGCGCAACGTCGTTCACTGAGCCCCGTGCCGATCACGGCCGGCGGCCGCCGGCGTCCCGCTCAGACGAGCTGGTTGACGATCAGCGCTGATACGCCGGCCAGGGACGCGACGATCGCTGTCGCGCGGAGGCGTTCGCGGCTCATGAACCGATTGACGTACCGGGACAGGAGATATCCCACGGCCGTCGCCGGCAGAAACCAGAGCGTGACCCGGAGCGTGTCCGTGTGCACCTGGCCGGCGATGACCAGACCGGCGATCGACATGGACGAGCCCGCCAGGAAGAACGTGGACATCGTGCCGCGCAGCCGGGCACCGGTGGAACCCTGCCAGATCAGGGCCATCGGCGGGCCGCCGATGGACGTGGCGGTGCCGAGCATGCCGGAGGCCGCGCCGGCGAGCACGGTGGCCCGCCGGGTGGGCTCCGGCGACCAGCCGCCGATCGCGGAGACGACGCCGAAGAGCACGACGCCGCCGAGCAGCAGGGCCAGCCACCGGTGCGGCAGCAGCGCGACCAGCAGCACGCCGGCGATCGTGCCGGGCACCCGGCCGGCGAGTGCCCAGCCGGCACCGCTGAGGTTGATCGAGGCCCGTTCGCGGATGGTGACGATCAGCGTCAGCACCCCGGCAAGCATGATCAGCATGCCGGGGAGCAGGTCCGGGTCGACGATCGCGACGACCGGGGCGGCCACCATGCCCATGCCGAAGCCGATCGAGCCCTGCAGGCAGCCGGCCAGCACGACGGCCGCGGAGACCAGGGCGTACGCCCCAGGGCTCATCACCGGGCCGCGGTGACGCGGCCGTCCAGCGGGAAGTGGCATTCCGCGGTGTGGCCGAGGCCGTGCGGGTCGGCAGAGGCCGGTGGCGGGGTGGCGCACAGGTCGGTCGCCTGCCAGCAGCGGGTGCGGAACCGGCAGCCGGTGGGCGGGTCGAGCGGCGACGGTAGTTCGCCCTTGAGCAGGATCTTCTCCGTCTTGTCCCGGTCGGCGCGGCGCAGCGTGGGCGCGGCCGACAGCAGCGCCTTCGTGTAGGGGTGCCGGGGGTGGCCGAAGACCTCCTCGGTGGTGCCGGTCTCGACGATCCGGCCGAGGTACATCACGGCGACCCGGTCGGCGACGTGCCGGACCACGGACAGGTCGTGCGAGATGAACAGATAGGACACGCCGAGCTGCCGCTGCAGGTCGTTGAGCAGGTTGAGCACCTGCGCCTGCACGGACAGGTCCAGTGCGGAGACCGGCTCGTCGCAGATGACCACGTCCGGGCCGAGCGCGAGCGCGCGGGCGATGCCGATGCGCTGCCGCTGCCCGCCGGAGAACTCCTGTGGGTAACGGTTGGCGTCGCTGGGGCGAAGGCCGACCAGGTGCAGCAGTTCGCGTACCCGCGCCGCTCTGTCTCGTGAGGTGGTGAACAGATCCTTGTGGGTGCGCCAGGGTTCCGCGATGATCTCCGCGGCGGTGAGCCGGGGGTTGAGCGACGCGTAGGGGTCCTGGAACACCATCTGCACCCGCCGGCGGTGGCGTTGCAGGTCGTTCTTACGCAGCGCGAACGGGTCGACGCCGCTGAACCGGACGGTGCCGGTGTCCGGGCGCTCCAGCAGCATCAGCGTGCGGGCGAGCGTGGACTTGCCGCAGCCGGACTCGCCGACCAGGCCGAGCGTCTCGCCCTTGCCGAGCCGCAGGTCGATGCCGTCGAGCGCACGCAACCGGTCGTTGCCGTTCGGCCCTTTCGGCACGTGGAAACTCTTGCTGACATCCTTGACCTCGAGCAGCAGGTCAGTGGTCATCGTGCACCCCCTCGGCGGCGTGACAGGCGACCGCGCGGTCGCCGTGGGTGATCAGGGCCGGGCGATCGGTCCGGCACACGTCCATCACCAACGGGCATCGGGCCTGGTAGGGACAGCCCGGCGGGATCGAGAACAGGTCCGGCGGCGAACCCGGGATCGAGCTGAGGTGCGCGCCGCGATCCGCGTCGACCGGCACCGATTCCAGAAGCCCCCGGGTGTAGGGGTGCAGCGGCTCCTCGAACACCTCGGTCACCGGCCCGGTCTCGACGATCCGGCCGGAGTACATCACCGCGACCGTGTCCGCCTCCTCCGCCACCACGGACAGGTCGTGGGTGATCAGGATGACCGCCATGTCGTGCTCCTTGCGGAGCCGGGCGAGCAGCGCCAGGATCTGCGCCTGGACGGTCACGTCCAGCGCGGTGGTCGGCTCGTCCGCGATCAGCACCTTCGGCGAGAGCGCCACGGCCATCGCGATCAGCAGCCGCTGCCGCATGCCGCCGGAGAACTGATGCGGGTACGAGTCGGCGCGCGACTCCGGCTCCGGGATGCCGACGTGCCGCATGAGTTCGATCGCCTCGGCCCGGGCCGCCTTGGCGGACATCCTCCGGTGGATCCGGTACGGCTCGGCCAGTTGCACGCCGACCTTGACGACCGGGTTCAGGGCGGTCAGCGCGTCCTGGAAGACGATCGACAGGGCCGGCCCAGCGAGCTGGCGGCGGCGCTTGCGGCTGACCTTCAGCAGGTCCTCGCCGTCGATGTCGATCTCGCCGTGGGTGACCTCGGCGATCGGTTCGAGCAGGCCGGCGACGGCCTGGGCGGTCATGCTCTTGCCGCAGCCGGACTCGCCGAGCAGCGCCAGCGTGCGCCCGCGATGGGCGATGAAGCTGACGCCGTCGACGGCGCGGACCGTGCCGCGCGGCGTGTGCAGGTCCACGGTCAGCCCGTCGACCCGCATCCCGATCGTGGTCACGGCCGAGCCACCCGATTCGCTCGTTCGCTCACTCATGCCTTCTCCAGGACGATGGTCGGCCGGGCGGCGCGGCGGCGCCGGGGGGTGGTCAGGCGCCAGCGCTGTCCCGGGTCGGAGGCGATCCGGGCCCAGGAGGCCAGCAGGTTGGCCGAGACGGTGGTGATCACGATGGCCAGGCCCGGAAGGACCGACAACCACCATTGGGTACGGAGCTGGTCGCGGCCCTGGGCGACCATCAGGCCCCAGCTGACGTCCGGCGGCTGGACGCCGATGCCCAGGAAGCTCAGCGACGACTCGGCCAGCATCACGTAGCAGAAGTCGAGTGTCGCGACGGTGAGCAGCGTGGGCAGCACGATCGGGACGATGTGCCGCCGGATGATCGCGCCGCTCGGGGTGCCGAACGTGCGGGCCGCGTCGACGAAGAGCCGCGACTGCAGTTCGGCTGACTCGGCGCGGGCGGTGCGCAGGTAGATCGGGATTCGGGTGACCGCCAGGATCGCGATGATGCTGGCGATGCTCGGCGAGAAGATGTAGAGCACCACGACGGCCATCAGCAGCGACGGGAAGCTGAGCACGACGTCGGCGACGCGCATGGCGACCGTCTCTCGCCAGCCGCGGTGGTAGCCGGCCCACATGCCGACCGACGCGCCGATCACCAGCGAGATGATCACGACGGGGATGGAGACGCTCATCGTGGTCTGGGTGGCGACCATCAGCCGGCCGAGCAGGCTGCGGCCGAGCAGGTCACCACCGAGGAAGTACTGCCAGCCGTGGTCCGTGCTGAACGGCGCCAGCCGGGACAGGGCCAGGTCGCCGTTGGTCGCGGTCTCGCCGGCGATGCTCCGGCCGAACACCGCGACGAACGCGACGATCAGCAGCACGATCGCGGCGATGAACGCGAGCGGGTCGGCCAGCAGCATCCGGAACCAGCTCGGCTTGCTGGCCTCCGGGGCCGGCGGGGTCTCCTGCGCGGTCGTCATGCCGCCGCTCCTGCCTTGTTCCGGACCCGGGCGTCCAGCAGGGCGTACCCGATGTCGATGGCGATGTTGAGCACGAAGATGCTGATCGCGGTGAGCGCGACCGCGGCCTGGAGCACCGCGAAGTCACGCTGCAGGATGGCGTCGATCATCAGCTTGCCGATGCCGGGCCAGCCGAAGATGCTCTCCACCACGACCGCGCCGTTGATCAGGCCGACCGCCAGGTCACCGGCGACGGTGAGGGCCGGCGGCGCCGCGTTCCTCAGTGCGTGCCGGGTGACCACCCGGACCTCGCTGGCGCCCTTGCTGCGGGCCACCTTCACGTAGGGCGAGCCGAGCGCGGAGATCATCGCTCCGCGCACGACCTGGGTGAGCACGCCGGCCGGGCGGATCATCAGCACCGCGATGGGCAGCACCCAGCTCGCGCCGCCGGCGTCCGTGCCGGAGGTGGGCAGCACGCCGAGCATGATGGCGAACACCCAGATGCCGAGGATGGCGAGCCAGAAGTCCGGCACGCTGGCCGCGGTCATGCTCAGCATGCCGGAGACCCGGTCCGCCAGGCCGTTGGGTCGCAGCGCGGCCCAACAGCCCACCACGAGTGCGACCGCGACCGCGAGGATCATGGTGACGACGGCGAGTTGCAGCGTCGCGGGGAACGCCCGCAGCGCCATGGTCGCGGCGTCCTCGCCGGTGCGCAGCGACATTCCGAAGTCCAGTCGCAGCACACCGGCGAAGTAGTCGAGCAACTGCGACCAGATCGGCTTGTCGAATCCGTTGGCCGCACTGAACTGCTCCCGCGCCTCGGCGGTGGCGTTCTCCGGCAGGTACAGCGACGCCGGGTTGCCGGTGAGCCGG
This sequence comes from Actinoplanes derwentensis, assembly GCF_900104725.1. Taxonomy (NCBI): domain Bacteria; kingdom Bacillati; phylum Actinomycetota; class Actinomycetes; order Micromonosporales; family Micromonosporaceae; genus Actinoplanes; species Actinoplanes derwentensis. The sequence continues at coordinate 1,289,368 of NZ_LT629758.1, read as the reverse complement.
GCGAGCACGAACACACCCAGCACCACGGCCAGCAGGGGGAACAGGCTGGTCAGTGCGCGTCGGCGCAGGAAGGTCAGCATAGGTGTCAGGCCTTGGGCTTCATGTCGGTCAGCCGCATCTCGTCACCGGTGGCAGCGTCCGGGGTGTAGTCGACGGTCTTGGCCCGGGCCAGGACCGCCTCCATGTTGGCGAGGAACGCGAAGCCTCGTACCGCGTCGGTCTGGGTCTGGAAGACGTCCGCGTACGCCTGCTGCCGGGCGGCGCCGGTGAGCGGGGCCGCCGCCTTGATCTTCGCGTCCAGGTCGGCGCTGCCGCCGGTGCTCTGCGCGCCGTCGGTGGCGAAGTACTGCCCCACCGTGAACGCGGCGTCACCGGCCTGGTTGCCGTGCATGACGATCAGCGCGATCGGGCCGGCGTCCGGGACGAACGGGCGAAGCTGGTACTTCAGCTGCGCCGCGGTGTCCATCATCTCGATCTTGGCGTTCAGGCCGGCCTGCGCGAACGCGCTCTGCATCAGCTCGATGCTCTCCGCGATCTTCGGGAACTGCGACGTGCGGCCGATGATCCGGAACTGCGTGCCCACCGGTACGCCGGCCGCCTTCGCGGCGTCGACCAGTGCCTTGGCGGCCGCCGGGTCGTACTTCGTGGGGGTCAGCGCCTCGTTGTACCCGATCACGCCGGGGCCGATGAGCTGGCTGGCGGGCTTGCCGAGACCGCCGAAGAGCGACTTGATGATGCCATCCCGGTCGATCAGCATGTCGATCGCCTGGCGGACCCGGATGTCGTTGAGCGGCGCCTGGTCGTTGGTGAAGCGCAACGCGGTGGTCTCGTTGTTCGGGTACTGCACCGCGGTGTCGCCGGCGCCGTCGTCCGCGCCGAGGTTGGTCGCCACGTCGGCCTCGCCGTTGACCACCATCGCGGCCCGGACCGTGCCCTCCTCACGCCACTGGTACTCGGCGGTGGCGTACCCGGGCTTCTCGCCCCAGTAGCCGTCCCAGGTGGCGAGCGTGAGCTTCTGTCCGGCTGCCCAGGTCTGGATCTTGTACGGCCCGGTACCGACCGGTTCGCGCACCTTCGTGGTGGTGCTGATGGCCGACTGGGTCATCTCGATGAACGAGACGCGCAGCGGCAGCAGCGGGTCGGGCGCCTCGGTCGTGACGGTGACCGTGGTCGCGTCCGGGGCGGCGAGCGTGAGCTTGCCGCTGTCGCCGAACACATAACCCTGCACGTTGCAGGCGAGCGTGGTGTTGTTCGCCGAGCGCTCGATCGCGGCGACCGCGTCCTCGCTGGTGAAGTCGCTGCCGTCGGAGAACTTCACCCCGGGGCGCAGCTTGAAGGTCCACAGCGTCGGTGTGCTCTGGGTCCACTCGGTGGCCAGTTTCGGCTCGAGTTCGCCGCTGGTCGGGTTCCGCTCCAGGAGCGGCTCGGTGATGTTGGAGCGCACGACGACGCCGGTCGCGGTGAGCGACGCCTCGCACGGTTCCAGCGTCGGGGGCTCCTGCGGCAGGACTACGCGCAGCGTTCCGCTGGCGGCGCCCGAGCCGTCGGCGCCGGAGTTGGCGACGGAACATCCGGTGGCGGCGAGTGACAGCGCCGCCGAGGCGGCGATCATCGCGGCACTTTTACGGGGAAGACTCATATTCACGATCCGCTGGCCTTTCGCGAGCCGGCCGGAGAGGCAGTTGTCTACGTATGAAGACGCAATCCTCGTTGGTGAACGCCACCGTAAGTTTGCTCACAACGATCCGTCAAGGGCTGAGGAAACGGGTCCGTAACCCTGGCGCCGTGGACCGGACATGCTCCAGCAGCACCGAAAGCGTCGGACTGTCGTTGTCGGCACGCCACGCCGCGTAGACCTCGACGCAGTCGTCCGGCACCGCTTCGACCTGCAGAAACCGCAGATTGCGCAAGGTGATCACGGAGGCCGAAGCCGGCACCAGCGCCACGCCAAGGCCCGCGTCCACGAGCGCGAGAACACTGTTCACCTGGGTCACGTGCTGGCTGTAAGCCGGTTGCACCCCGGCCGTCCGGAACGTGGAGACGACCAGGTCATGGAAGTACCGCGCCTCGATCGGCGAATACGTGACCACGCTCGACTCGGCCACGTCGGCCAGCGACGGCAGCCGGCTCAGCCGGGTCAGCGGGTGCCCGCGCGGCACCGCCAGCAGCAACGACTCCGCGTGCACCAGCAGCTGCTCCAACCCCGCGCCGCGGGGCACGCCGCGCAGCAGCCCGACGTCGATCTCCTCGGCCGACAGCGCCTCGATCTGCCGGTCGGTGATCATCTCGCGCAGCACCCGGTGCACCTCCGGCAGCCGGTCGTCCAGAAACTTCACCCACTCGCCGAGCACGCTCAACGCGGCCGTGGCGGTGAAGCCGACCCGCAGCGTGCCCCGGGAGCCGTGCGCCGCCCGCTGGGCCAGCAGCGGGGCCGCCGCGGCCAGGCTGAGCAGGCGCCGGGCCTCGTCCAGGAACACCCGGCCGGCCGGCGTGAGCTCCACCAGCCGGGATGTGCGGACCAGCAGATCGACGCCGACGGCGCGCTCCAGCTTCTGCACCTGGCGGCTCAGTGGCGGCTGGGTCATCCGCAACCGCTCCGCGGCCCGGCCGAAGTTGGCCTCCTCCGCAACCGCCACGAAACCTCGCAGCTGGTCAAGACTGAACATGCCCGCCTCCTTGGCAATACCTTAGTGGTATCAAACCATGCTCTTTGCGTGTTGGACAGGTATGACTCGGTCTGCCTACGGTCGGCGTATTCATCGCCTCGGTTCGGGAGCCCTCATGACCACGTTCTCGCCCACCGCACTGCGCGACACGCTGGGGTCCGGCCTGCTCTGCTTTCCAGTCACCCACATGACGCCGGAGCTCACCTTCGACGAGTCCGCGTTCCGCGCCCACCTGCAGTGGCTCTCCGAATACAACGCCAGCGGCGTGTTCGCCGCCGGCGGCACCGGAGAGTTCTTCTGCCACACCCCGGCCGAGATCGGCCGGATCGTGCGCGCCTCCGTCGCCGAGGCCAAGGCCCGCGTCCCGGTCATCGCCCCGGCCGGATACGGCACCGCCCAAGCGGTCGAGATGGCCCGCGACGGCGAGGCCGCCGGCGCCGACGGCATCTTCCTGCTGCCGCCCTACCTCACCGAGCTCGACCAGGACGGTCTCAAGGAACACGTCCGCGCGGTCTGCCGGGCCACCGACCTCGGCGTGATCGTCTACCACCGGGCGAACGCCCGCTTCACGCCGGAGACGTTCATCGAGCTGACCGAGGAACTGCCGAACCTGATCGGCTTCAAGGACGGCATCGGCGACATCGACGTGGTCGCCCACCTCTACGCCAAGCTCGGGCCGCGACTCGTCTACGTCGGCGGGCTGCCGACCGCGGAGACCTACGCGCTGCCGTACCTGGAGCTCGGCGCCACCACCTACTCGTCCGCGATCTTCAACTTCGCACCGCGGTGGGCCAGCGACTTCTACGACTCGGTCATCAAGCGCGACCGCGACGACGTCTACGCCCGGATCCGCGACTTCGTTCTGCCGTACCTGAACATCCGCAACCGCCGTGCGGGGTATTCGGTGTCGATCGTCAAGGCGGGGATGACCGCCGTCGGCCGGTCCGCCGGTCCGGTCCGCCCGCCGCTGTCCGACCTGACCCCGGCCGAACTCGCCGAACTCGGCGCGCTCATCGCCGCCACGCCCTCCATCGAGCGGGTGAAGTGATGTTGACCGGTGACCTTCTGATCGGCGCCACCGCCGTCCGCGGCACGCACGGCGAGATCTCCGCGATCGACCCGCGCACCGGCGAGAAGCTGGAGCCGTCGTACGGGCTCGGCGGCATCGCGGACGTCGAACGCGCCGCCGCACTGGCCGAAGCCGCGTTCGACACCTACCGGGAGACCACCCCCCAGGCGCGCGCCGCGTTCCTCACCACCATCGCGGACGGCATCGACGCGCTCGGCGCGGACCTGACCGCCCGCGTCGGCGCCGAGACCGGCATTCCGCCCGCCCGCGCCGGCGGCGAACTCGCCCGCACCACCAACCAGCTGCGCCTGTTCGCCGCCGTGGTCCTCGACGGCGGATTCCTCGGCGCCCGGATCGACCCGGCCCTGCCGGACCGCACCCCACTCCCCCGCCCCGACCTCCGCCGCCGGTTCGTCCCGGTCGGCCCGGTCGCGGTCTTCGCGGCCAGCAACTTCCCGATCGCGTTCTCCGTCGGCGGCGGTGACACCGCCGCCGCGCTCGCCGCCGGCGCCCCGGTCATCGTCAAGGCACACAGTTCCCACCCGGGTACGTCCGAGCTGGTCGGCCGCGTCATCCAGGCGGCGGTCGCCGAACACGGCCTGCCCGAGGGCGTCTTCTCGATGCTCTTCGGCACCGGCCGCGAGGTGGGCATCGCACTCGTCACCGACCCGCGGATCAAGGCGGTCGGCTTCACCGGCTCCCGCTCCGGCGGCCTGGCACTGGTCGCCGCCGCCCAGGCCCGCCCGGAACCCATCCCGGTCTACGCGGAGATGTCCAGCATCAACCCGGTACTGGTGCTGCCCGCCGCACTCCGCGACCGCGGTGCGGAGATCGGCCGCGGCCTGGTCGGCTCGATGACCGTCGGCCAGGGGCAGCTGTGCACCAGCCCCGGCCTGGTCATCATGCTCGACGGATCCGGCGCCGACGCGCTCGCCGACGCCGCCGCGGACGCGCTGCGCCCCGTCCCGGCCGCACCCATGCTCTCCCCCGGCATCCAGCACGCGTTCACCGACGGCGTCGCCCGGCTGCGGGACGCGGCCGGCGTCGTCACCATCGCGGCCGGCGGGAACGACGACGACCTCGCGGCGCCCGGACAGGCACACCTGTTCCGGACCACCAAACAACGCCTGGACGCCGACCCGACTCTCACCGAAGAGGTCTTCGGCGCCAGCTCGCTCATCGTCACCGCCGGCTCGGTCGACGAACTCCGGGAGATCATCGCCGGGCTGGAGGGACAGCTCACGCTCACGCTGCACGCGGACGACGAGGACCTGGACCTGGCCCGCACACTGCTGCCACTGCTGGAGCGCAAGGCCGGCCGCATCGTCGTCAACGGCTGGCCGACCGGCGTCGAGGTCGGGCACGCCATGGTGCACGGCGGGCCGTTCCCGGCGACGTCGGACGCGCGTACCACCTCGGTCGGCACGGCCGCGATCGAGCGGTTCCTGCGGCCGGTCGCCTACCAGAACCTGCCGGCGGCGCTGCTGCCCGCCGGACTCGACGACGCCAACACGCTCGGCGTACCGAGGAGGATCGATGGCCGGTGACACGCCGCGGGTGACCGGCCTTCGCGTGGTGCCGGTCGCCGGGCGCGACAGCATGCTGCTCAACCTGAGCGGCGCGCACGGGCCGTACTTCACCCGGACCGTCGTGGTGCTGACCGCCTCGGACGGCAGCACCGGAGTCGGCGAGGTTCCCGGCGGCGAGTCCATCGTCCGAACCCTGGAGGAGTCCCGCGACCTCGTCGTGGGACAGCCCGTCGCGGCGTGGCTGAGCGTGCTCCGCGCGGTCCGGGACCGGTTCGCCGGGCGGGACGCGGGTGGACGCGGTGCGCAGACGTTCGACCTGCGCACCACCGTGCACGTGGCGACCGCGCTCGAAGCGGCGCTGCTCGACCTGCTCGGCAAGCACCTCGGCGTACCCGTGTGCGATCTTCTGGGTGACGGGCGGCAGCGCGACCGGGTGCGTACCCTCGGCTATCTGTTCTTCGTGGGTGACCGGTCCTTGACCGATCTTCCCTACCGGTCCGGCGACGCGACCGACGACTGGACCCGGTTGCGGGACGAACCGGCACTCACCCCGGCCGCGATCGTGGCACTCGCCGAGGCGGCACGGCGGCGGTACGGGTTCGCGGACTTCAAGCTCAAGGGCGGCGTGCTCGCCGGTGAGGACGAGGTCGAGGCCGTCATCGCGCTCAAGGAGCGGTTCCCGGACGCGCGGATAACCCTCGACCCGAACGGCGGCTGGCCGCTCGCGGACGCGATCCGGTTCGGGCGGGCGATGCGTGACGTCGTCGCCTACGCGGAAGACCCGTGCGGTGCCGAGAACGGGTACTCCGGCCGCGAGATCATGGCCGAGTTCAAACGCGCCACCGGACTGCCGACCGCCACCAACATGATCGCGACCGACTGGCGCGAACTCGGGCACGCCGTCCGCGCCGGCGCCGTCGACATCCCGCTCGCGGACCCGCATTTCTGGGGCATGCAGGCCTCGGTCCGGGTCGCCCAGTTGTGCGACGCGTGGGGGCTGACCTGGGGGTCGCACTCGAACAACCACTTCGACATCTCGCTCGCCATGTTCACCCACGTCGCGGCCGCCGCGCCCGGTGACGTCACCGCGATCGACACACACTGGATCTGGCAGGACGGGCAGCGGCTGACCGCATCGCCGATGATCATCCGAGAGGGGTACGTGGACGTGCCGTCCACACCGGGCCTCGGGGTCACCCTCGATGACGATCGGCTCGAGGCCGCACACGAGCTCTACCTGTCGAAGGGGCTCGGCGGCCGGGACGACGCGGTCGCCATGCGGTACCTGGTGCCCGGCTGGTCGTTCGATCCGAAACGTCCCGCGTTAGCGAGGAGGATCTCATGACAGTGGTGCAGGTAGGGCCGCTGATGCCGTTTCTCGAGTCGGCGCTCGCGTCCGATTACGCCGCACGCCGGCTGCCGGACACCTTTGCGGACGGCGCGTTCGACGACGTGACCATCGCGGTCACGTCCGGGCGCGTCGGTGTCGGCGCCGCGCTGATGAGCCGGCTCCCGGCGCTGCGTGCGGTCATCAACTTCGGCGTCGGGTACGACACCACCGACGTCGCCGAGGCCACCCGCCGCGGCATCGTCGTCTCCAACACGCCCGACGTGCTGGACGACTGCGTCGCGGACACCGCACTCGGCCTGATCATCGACGTGATGCGCGGACTCAGCGCCGCCGACCGGTACGTACGCCGCGGCGACTGGCCGGCCCACGGCAACCCGCCCCTGGCCCGCAAGGTCAGCGGCGCGCGGGTCGGCATCCTGGGCCTCGGGCGGATCGGCCTCGCGATCGCGCGGCGGCTCGACGGCTTCGGGTGCGACATCTCCTACCACAACCGCAGCCCTCGCGACGTGCCCTACCGGTACGCCCCGTCGCCCGCCGCCCTGGCCGCCGACGTGGACGTGCTGGTCGTGGCAGTGTCCGGCGGCCCGAACACCCGGCATCTCGTGTCCGCCGAGGTGATCGACGCGCTCGGTGCGGACGCGTTCCTGGTCAACGTGGCACGGGGGTCCGCGGTGGACGAGACGGCGCTGGTGTCCGCGCTCGTCGGCGGGCGGCTCGCCGGCGCCGGCCTGGACACGTTCGCCGATGAGCCACACGTGCCCGCCGCGCTACTGACGCTGGACCGGGTCGTGCTCACCCCGCATCTGGGCAGCGGCACATCGGAGACCCGACGCGCGATGTCCGATCTGACGCTGGCCAACCTCGCCCGGTTCGTGAAGGACGGGACCCTGGTGACACCGGTGGCCGGGTCATGACGGTCGTAGCGGCGTGGACCCGCGGGCCCGAAGGGTGGGCGGCGCTGCTGCGGGCGGCGCAGGAGGCAACGTTACGCGGGGCGGGGCTGGCCGTGCTCGGCGAGGTGCCGGTGGAGGTGCTCGCACGGCTGGTGGCCGAGGCCGGCGGCGTGCCGGTGACCACCGAAACGGTGAGCGAAGGCGACGGGCGTGATCTGGCGTCGCGCGTCATCGACGCGTCCTATGAGGACGAGGTGGACCTGGTCGTGGTGGGGATGCGGCGGCGGTCGCCGCTCGGGAAGATGCTGGCCGGGGACCTGGCGCAGCGGATTCTGCTGGACGCGCACTGCTCGGTGCTCGCGGTCAAGCCACCGGCCGGGGCCACGCCCTCCTGATCTCGTCGCGGCCCGCCGGAATCTGGCCGAACGCGCCGTGGCGCCGGGCTGAGGGTCCCCTCAGCCCGGCGTCTTCCAGGTCACCGTCAGGTCGGTCGGCGCTGCTGACGGGTCACCGCAACGACCTCATGAGCAGGTCACGCCGTTGAGCTTCACGGCTGCCGGGGCGCCGGCCGTACCGTTGGCGGTGAAACCGACCGTGACCGAGGAGCCCGCCGCGAGGGCCGGTGAGTAGCCCGGCGCGGCTGCGGTGACGGTGGTTCCGCTCTGGGTGACGGTCGCGTTCCAGCCACTGGCGAGGGTGACGCCGGAGGGCCAGGTCCAGGTCACCTGCCACGGGTTGGCTGCGGTGCCGCCGGTGTTCTGGATCTTGAGTTGGCCTTGGAAGCCGCCCTGCCAGCTGTTGTCCTGGGTGTAGGTGGCGGTGCAGGAGCCGGCCGGGACCGGCGGGGTCGAGGACGAGGCGGACGTCGACGGCTGCGGGCTGGCGCCACCGCCGGCCGGCGCGATCAGGTAGGGCTGGATGATGGCCTGTTTGGACTGGTTGATGGTGGTCCAGTCGTCGTTGGCGATGCCGCCGGTGTCGCCGGAGTTCGGATTCCAGGACCAGTAGGTGAAGGACATGCCGTTGACGCCGGTGCCGGTGTACTTGAGGAGTTCCTGCAGCCAGATCTTGTCGACGTCGGCCTGCAGGGTGGTGCCGAACTCGCCCATCATGATCGGCGCGATGTTCTGCTTGTAGAGGTAGCCCCAGTACTTGTCCCAGATCGCCGGCATGTTCGCCGGGTAGGCCGGGTCGTCGAACCAGGCCTGGTGGTAGACCGAGGTGGCGTACTCGTGGGGTGAATAGACGAGGCGATTCGCGACGTCGAGGCGTACCGGGAATTGGCCTGCTTTGGAGAGGTTCCCGCCCCACCAGCCGCAGTCCTCGTCGTTGCTCGGGTCGTTGTCCCAGACGTTGGAGAGGCCGCCGCTGGGGCAGCTGACGCCTTCGACGAAGATCAGCCAGTTCGGTTGGACGGCGAGGACGGCGTTACCGGCGCGTTCGGCGGCGAGTCGCCAGTCGCGGGCGGTGTCGCCGCAACCCCAGCAGGCACCGGTGGCGGCCGGGTTGGTGCCTTCGGCGTGCGGTTCGTTGTGCAGGTCCGCGCCGATCACGGTGGTGTTGCCGGCGTAGCGCTGGGCAAGGGCTTTCCAGTTCGCGATCCAGGTGCTTTCCGGCACGGCGGTGGTGTACCAGAGCGCCGTCTGCCCGGCCGCGGTGGGGCGGTGCCGGTCGAGGATGATGCGCATCCCCTTGTCGCCGGCGTAGCCGACGACCTTGTCGAGGATCTGCAGCGGGGAGAGCCCGACCAGATCCGGGTTGGTGAAGTCGTTGATCCCGGATGCGGTCGCGCCAGCCTTGAGGGCGTCATCGGAGAACGGGACACGCAGCGTGTTGTAGCCGAGCGAGGCCATCGTGTCGATCTGGCTCTTCCACGGATTGCTGGACCACAGGCCGTGGAAGGTCTTGTTGTCGGTTTCCATGCCGAACCAGTTGATGCCGGTCAGGCGTACGGTCGCGCCGGTGCTGTCGACGATCTTGTTGCCGCTGGTGTGCAGGTATCCGGTTCCGGTGCCGCTTGCGGCGGCGAGGGCCGGCAGGGAAAAAGCGGTGACGGCTGCGACGGCGAGGGCGGTGGCGCCCGCGAGCCATGGGCGGTGCTTCACAAGGGTCTCCTTCGGGGGCGGAGAGGGGTCTGGCCAACATTGGATGGGAGCGCTCCCATCAATCGACAGTATTTAATCTCCGGGAAACACCGGCAAGAGGGTTCGGTATCGATACTCACTTCCGGGTTCGGGTGACGTCCGCCTCTTCGCGGTTTCAGCCCCGAACGCCAGGGCACAACCGGGTCGGTCATACAGGTTTAGGAAGGACTCCCGGTGGATATCGATACTCTCCTCTCCGGTGTCGAGCACCAAGCTCGGCTGCACGGTCGCCGCGAAAGTCTGCGAGTCGTCGTCGGAGTGCTGGGCGCGCTCGCCGACGTCCTCCCCCCTCGGGCCTCGGAACTGCTCGCCCCGCACCTGCCCGCCGAGATCCGCACCGGGCTGTCCGGGCACGCCCGGGTCGAGACCCCGGCCGCCTGTCGCCCCTTCCTCGACCGGGTCACCGCCCTGCTGTTCGCGGACCAGCCGGACGGCGCGTTCCTGGCCCGGGTGGTCCTGGCACACCTGAACACGTCCCTGCACGTGATCAGCCCCGCGGCGTTCGCTCACATGGTCGCCGCCGACCTGCGCCCGCTGCTGCTGGCCGGGCGGCCCGCCGTCATTCGCCACCAGCCCGGTGCCGGCGTTCTCACCGGCCACGTCCGGATTCCCGTGACCACGCCCGCACCGGACAAGCAGCTTGCCTGACGCCCCTTATCGAAGCTGGTCCTTGCGGTAGAAGCCGCTGGTGATCAGCGCCTGTTCGTAGTTGGCCTTGTTCACGATGCTGGTGTCGAGCAGCATCGCCGGCACGACCTTCACACCGTTGTCGTAGTCCTTGTCGTTGTTCACCGTCGGCTTCTGGCCTTTGAGGATCGCGTCGGCCATCTGGGCGCTCGTCTTGGCCAGCTCACGGAAGTCCTTGAAGACCGTCGAGTACTGCTCACCGTCGATGATCGACTTGATCGACGTCGTCTCGGCGTCCTGACCGGTGATCACCGGGTACGGCTGCCCGTTGATGCCGTACCCGCTGGTGCGCAGCGCGGACACGATGCCGATCGAGATCCCGTCGTACGGCGACAGCACCCCCTGCACCTTCAGCCCGGACCGGTACGTCGAGGTCAGCAGGTTCTCCATCCGTTTCTGGGCGACCTCGGCCTGCCACCGCAGGATGGCGATCGTCTTGAAGTCGGTCTGCCTGCTCGGCACCACCAGCGTGCCCTTGTCCAGGTACGGCTTGAGCACCGACATCGCCCCGTCGAAGAAGAAGGTGGCGTTGTTGTCGTCCGGCGAACCGGCGAACAACTCGACGTTGAACGGGCCCTTCGCGGCGCCCGGCGACCCGTCGGCGTCGAGCAGTTTCAATCCGATGAGCAGCGAGGTCGCCTGCTGGACCCCGACCTTGTAGTTGTCGAAAGTGGCGTAGTAGTCGACGTTGGGACTGTTGCGCAGCAGCCAGTCGTACGCAATGACCGGGATCTTGCGGTCCGCCGCGGTCTGCAACTGGGTGGTCATCGCGGTGCCGTCGACCGGCGCGATGATCAGCAGCTTCGCACCCCTGGTGATCTGACTCTCGACCTGGTTGACCTGGGTGGGGATGTCGTCCTCGGCGTACTGGAGATCAACCTGGTAGCCGAGCGTTTCCAGGGCCTTCTTGACGTTCTCCCCGTCACCGATCCAGCGCTGTGAGGATCGGGTGGGCATGGTGACGCCGATCAGTTGAGCGCCGCCGGATTCCGTCTTGTCCGTGGTCTTCTCACTGGAGCCGCATGCCGCGGACGAGAGAACCAGGACGGCGGCCGATGCCGCGGCGAGGGCACGAAGGTTTCGCAATCGCATGGTGACCCCTTCTACTGTGGATTCGGCTCGAACCTAGGTGTCCCGTCGATGTTCGGGTTCGGTGCCGGGAACTGAACGACAAACCCTGAACAGAGGAAGGTGTCATGCCCCGGCAGGAACGTCCGCTGGAATCGGAGGACACTCCCCTTCTCCGGTTCGCCGGTGATCTGCGGCGGCTTCGCCAGCGAGCCGGCCGCCTCTCGTACCGGGATCTGGGCAAGCGGACGAACTACTCCGCGGCCGCCCTGTCCGACGCGCTGTCCGGACGCCGGCTGCCCAGTCTCGCCATCACCGGCGCGGTGGTCCGGGCGTGCGGCGGCGACGTCGAGGAATGGACCGGGCGGTGGCGGCACCTCGCCACCGCCCGGCCCGGGTCCCACACCGGCGCGATGCCGTACGTGGGTCTGGCCGCCTACCGGGTCACCGACGCCGATCGGTTCTTCGGCCGCGAAGCCGTCACCGGCACCCTCGCGACCATGGTCGAACAACGCCCCTTCGTCGGCGTCTTCGGATCCTCCGGCGCGGGCAAGTCGTCGCTGTTGCAGGCCGGGCTCATCGCCCGCAGTGAACGGCGTCCGATCCTGATCACGCCGGGAACCGATCCGGTCACCGAACTGGCGGTCGCCGTCGCGGATCTCGCCGGCGAACCCGCCGACCTCGTCCGCCGCGACCTGGCGGACGGCACCGGGGCGCTGCGGGACCGGCTCGCGCGAGCATCCGGCGAGGTCCTGCTGGTGATCGACCAGTTCGAGGAGGTCTTCACTCTCTGCGGCGAGGCCGATCGACTCTGGCTGATCCGGTCACTCACCGCCGCCGCCGGGCCGGGAACCAAGGTGGTGATCGGGGTACGAGCGGACTTCTACGGTCACTGCGCCCGGCACCCGGAACTCGTCACCGCGCTGCACCGCGCCCAGGTGCTGGTCGGCCCGATGTCGACCGAGGAGTTCCGGACCGCGATCACCGAGCCGGCCACCCGTGCCGGAGCGACGCTGGAGACCGCGCTGGTGGCCCGCCTCATCTCGGACGTGGCCGGGCAGCCGGCCGCGCTGCCACTAGCGTCACACGCCCTGGCCGAGACCTGGCGGCGCCGTCGCGGCATGGTCATGACGTTGGCCGGTTACGAGGACGTCGGCGGCATCGAACACGCTCTCGCCCGGACCGCTGAACACACCTTCGCGCAGCTCACCGACGATGATCGCGAGGCCGTCCGGCTGGTCTTCCCGCGCCTGGTGGTGCTGGGCGACGGCACCGGGGACACCAAGCGCCGAGTCCGGCGTACCGACCTGCCGATAGCGGACACGCTCCTGGACCGTCTCGCCACGGCACGGCTGGTCACCATCGGCCGGGACACCGTCGAACTGACCCACGAGGCCCTGCTGCGAGCCTGGCCGCGACTGGCCGGATGGCTGTCCCGCGATCGCGAGAACCTGCGCCGCCGGCACGAACTCGCGGAGGCCGCCGCCGTCTGGGCGGCCAACGCTCATGATCCGGACACCCTCTACCGCGGGGCGCGCCTGGAACAGGCGACCGAACTCCGGGACCGGCTCAACCCCCGCGAGCACGCCTTTCTGGACGCGTCGCTGCGCGCGGACACCGCCCGGCGGGAGGCCGACCAGCGCAACACCCGCCGCCTGCGCCAGCTCGCCGCCGGGCTCACCGTGCTGGCCGTGCTCCTGGCGGGCACCGCGATCGTGGCCTTCTCCGCGCAGTACCGGGCCGGACAGCAGCGCAACGAGGCGCTCTCGTTACGCGCGGCCGACACCGCCCGGGACATGATCGCCGGCCATCCGTACGACGCGGCCGTTCTGGCGCTGGCCGCCTATCGCCTCTCCCCCACCGGCGAGGCGCGCGATGTACTGCTGCTGGCCCGGGCCGCCGCGGACTCCACCACGCTCGGGCGTGGTTACCAGCAGCCCCCCGTCCGGTACGCGGCCACCTACACCGACCAGGCGGACACGCTGCGGCTCTGGCGCCGTTCCGGCGTGAGCTGGCGGCCGGCGGGCCGGATCGACGCCGGCGGCGGCCACTTCCGGACGGCGAGCCTCGACGAGAACCGCGCCGTCTACTGGACCGCGAACACCAGCTCCGACCTGTGGGACCTCGCCGACCTCGATCATCCTCGCAAGATCGGGCTGCCGGCCGGTCTGGGACTCGTCCACGGCCTGGATCGCACCGGTTCCCTGGTGGCCGCGATCGGTTCCGACCAGACGGCCAGACTGTGGCGGACCGGATCCGCCACCTTCCGCACCCTCTCCGCCGAGGACGTCGTCGGGGCGGACGTGCTCGATGACGGCTCCGGCGTCGTCCTCAGCCGCCGCGAGGGTGATCAGGACGTCATCGAGAGCTGGACCACCGACGGCCGTCCGGTCGCCGTCCTCTCGCGAGTACCGCACCCCGCGGTCGTCCAGTCCGGGCCGGGTGGACTGATCGCCGTCACGTCCTACCTCGACGGCATCACCATGACGATCATGGACGTGACCGACCCCCACTCACCCCGCGTCATCGCGCACGCCGACGACCTGGACGAGACGGCCGCTCCCGCCTTCGATCCCGGCGGGCGAACGGTCGCCGTCGTCGACGGCGCCGAGGCCCGGATCTGGGACGCCCGGGACGGCCGGAGACTGCTGTCGCTGCGCACTCAGGGCCTCCGCCTGACCACCCCTCGCCTGCAGGGCGAACAGCTCCGGCTACTGGACGCGAAGTCGGCACTGTGGCACATCGACGACGACCTGGCAGCCGTCATCGACCGAACCTGCACCGGCCCGGCCGGCATCGACTGGAACCGCTACTTCCCGGACACCACACCGATCCCACTGTGCCCGCAGAGGACGACCATGCGCTGAGGCTCACGGTCTGCACAAACACGAAGACCCGATCTCCGGTACGTCTACCGGAACGGTCCCGTGGCCACGACGCGAGGCCCGGCCGGGGCTCGGGCCATCCCGCGACCGCCGGGCGTGAGCGTCGGGTCACCGTGCTCGCGGGCACCTTTCAGCGTGGTGACTTGAGGTTCGATTCGCACCCGAACTCACCACGCTACGGTTGTTCGCTCGGCATGACGATCGCGTTCCGGGCCGACACCATCAAGGTGCGCGAGCGGGTGATCGCAGCGATGGCGAAGATGCCCTGGCTCGTCACCGACGGCTGAAGGAGCAAGCCCCCGACCACGAACGCGGTGCTCGCGCCGAGATCGTCGCGCACGGTCACTGCGGGGACATGAATGTCGAACATCGTGGATAGCATCTTGCGATGAACATTCGGGGATCCGGTGCCGTGCTCGCGGTACTGGTCATGGGGACATCGCTGGGGATGGTCGCGGTGATGCCGCCCGCCGCGTCGGCGGACACGGCGGACTACAAGATCCTGGCCGGTGATCAGGCCACGAACAAGATTCTGCGGTTCGACCCGGCGACATCGACATGGGACGACTGGTCCTGGTCGCCGGTGGCCGCAGGCATCACCGGAACCGCGGCCGAGAATTTCAACGGCGGCAACGACTTCCGGGTCCGGGCCACCGCGGAGGGGCCATCGCAGCTCGTCGTGGTCGACGGCGAGGGGCTCATCGCCAAGGTCGACTACGAGACCGGCGAACCACTGTGGTCGACGTCGGTCGACCGGGCCGACAACCTGCACTCGGTCGAGCTCCTGCCGGACGGGAACGTCGCGGTCGCCGCGACCGGCACCGGCTACGTGCGGATCTTCCAGGCCGCCGGCAGCGGCTCGACGGCCGTGTCGGCGAAGTTCCTGCTGCGCAACGTGCACGCGACACTCTGGGATCCGGGCATCCGCCGGCTGTGGGTGGCCGGTTCGCCGCTCGACGCGTCCGGCAAGGAGTACCAGGTCCTCAAGGCGCTCGAGGTGACCGGGCCGGCGTCGGCGCCGGGTCTTCGGGAGGACTCGGCCCGCACCCAGGTGATCAGCACCAGCACGGACGCCGTGCACGACGTGGCGGCCGACTTCAACGACCCGGACAAGCTGTGGATCACCACCAACAGCCGAGTCCAGACGTACGACAAGACCACGCGGCAGCTCGCCGGCGGCGGCACCGACATCGACCGTAACGCGGTGAAATCGATCAGCGCTCAGCCGTCCGGGCAGATCATCCAGACCAAGGCGGATCAGTACCGGGTACCGCAGGTGATCTGTGGATCCCCGGTGAACGGCTGGTGCACCGCGACGCTGGACTTCTTCAACCCGGCCAAGTCGGTGACCAGGTCCGGCGCGCAGTTCTACAAGGCCCGCCTGGAGAGCCCGTTCTACGGTGTCAGGGACCACGCCCAGCGCGGCCGGGTGTTCGACACCGCCGGTGGCACGACCGTCAAGGTCGACAACAATGACAAGATCAGCCGGATCGAGGCCACCGCCGGCGCGGACGGCCGGATGCACGTGCTCACTCTGATCCAGGGCACGGGGATGTGGTCGAGGACCCGGGACGCGAACGGCGTGTGGGAGGAGTCCGCGACCAACCTGGACTCGAACCCACAGATCACCGACGCGGCGCTAGTCGTCGACGGCAACGGCGTGCAGCACGCCTTCACCCTCATCCCGGACCACAGCATCTGGTACCGCACGCGTCCGCTCAACGGAGACTGGGACGGCTCATCAACCCGGGTCTACAGGGGTGCCGACATCCGGTCGATCGCGGCGGTCGTCAACCCGACCTCCGGGCGGCTGCACCTGCTGATGGCCCGTACGACCGGCGTCTGGGAGCAGTCCACCAGCGCGGCCGGCGTATGGAGCACCCCGACGTGGATCGACAAGAACCCGGACATCGCCGACATGGCCGCGGCGGCTCTGCCGGACGGCACCCTGCACCTGTTCTCGGTCACCGCATGGGGCGGCGTCTACCACCGCAAGGGCACCGACACCGCCTGGGAGATCGGGGCGTCCCCGGTTCCCCTCGGCACCGAGAGCCCGGCGATCGGGCAGGTGCGGTCACTGGCCGTGGCCGGTTGGCCGAGCACCCAGCTCGATCTGGTCACCCTGCGCTCCGGTCTCGGGCTGTGGAACCAGACCTGGACCACCGGCGGCACCTGGGCGGCCCCGGTGCGCGGTGACGCGGCGCCGGGCAGCATCCAGCTGTACGCGGCCCGGCCCGGCGGCCTCCTGCACGTCGGCAGGATCAGCGAACTCTCCTGACGGCATTTCAACCGCGCAGGCCGTGGCGAGCGCCACCCGGTCACGGCCCGCGTTCTTCGCCTCGTACAGGGCGGCGTCCGCCCGGGCGAAGAGCGCGTCCGAGGATTCCTGGCCGTCCCAGACCGCGATCCCCGCGGAGAACGTCTGCCCCATCGGGGTCGTCGGGCGGATCCGGTCCAGCAGTTTGGCCGCCAGGGAGCCCTCGGACTCCGGGATGAGCAGGGCGAACTCCTCGCCACCGTAGCGGGCCAGGAAGTCACTGCTGCGCAGTCCGCCGGCCCAGGCGGTGGCGGCCTCCTTGAGGAGCCGGTCGCCGGCCTGATGACCATACTGGTCGTTGTATCGCTTGAAATGGTCGATGTCGAGGACGGCCAGGGCCAGCGCGTGCCCGTCGCGGCGCGCGTGGTCCAGCGCCAGGGGCAGCGCCTGTTCCCAGGCACGCCGGTTCGGCAGTCCGGTCAGCGTGTCGCGCTGGGCCAGGTCGGCGAGGTCACCGGCTTGCCGGGCCAGGACCGACGCCTGCCGTTCGACCTGCCGGATCAGGACCGCCATCCGAGCCACCACCAGCAGGAACATGACCACGCAGCCGAACGCTATCGCGGTGGCGTCGGCCACCTCGCCGTGGTTCTGCCACGCTTGCGCGACGAGCAGCAGGGGCGCGATCATCGTCGCCGTGGTCAGCAGTCCCAGCCGCCAGCGGGAGAACTGCCAGCCGGCCACCTGCACCGGTTCGGCCAGGTCGCGGATCCCGGGGTGCAGGCCGGCCGCCCCGTACAGGCCGAAGGCCATCAGGTAACCAGCGTCCATCAGGTGGCTGGCGAAGGTACCGGCCCGGAACTCGAAATGGTCGGTCAGCGCCCAGGCGTAGTCCGCCGCGAGGTAGCTGATCATCCCACCGGCGAGCAACCGGAACGCGCCGTTGCGGACCCCGCCGCCCACCAGCATGCGCGCCAGCAGTGCCAGCAGCAGCAGATCGAGCATCGGATAGCCGATCGCGACCAGTTTCCCGACGGTCGTGAGGTCGGTGGACCGGGTGACCGGCTTCATCAGGTACACCCAGGCGATCAGCGCTGTCGACCCGGTAATGATCATGGCTTCGATGACACCGGCCCGGTCCCGGCTGGGCAGTCGCCGCCGCAGGATCAGGATCAGCGTCATGACCTCCAGACCACCGGCGAACAGGTAGAGCGCGTCGGCCGGAGCGGGATACATGTCGGAGCGCAGATGGCGCGCGTACCAGGCGTAGGTGAAGTCGCCACTCACCGCCACCAGCTGACAGAAGGCGAACATCATCCACAGCCGAGCGGCCGCCACCCGATTGGCCCGGATGCCGATCATCATGACGATCGCGCCGGACAGTGCGATCGCGTTGTAACAGATGGTCTGCACCCAGGAGTCGGGTGTACGGAAGTACGCGATCACCGCGACTGTCAGGACTGCCAGATACCCACTCCACGGTCGGCACGACACCATGGGGTCAGCCAAACAGGCGAAAGTTGCTATTACCCACTAAATCGGATCATCCGCTTTTGCGGCCGTTCGCCTGCTGCATTTTCGGCCGATGGGCTGGAAGATGGGTTCGATGCTCGTATCACTGGAGGCCGTTCGCCGGCTCATGGACCTGAGGCGCAGCGGCCGGGTCGAGGACCTGCCCGCTGTCCTCACCGCCACCGCGCCGCTACTGGACGCGCAGAGTGCCATCGTGCTGCTCGCCGACTACGGACAGGAGTCGCTGCACCCGCTGCGGACCGCCCACGACACGACGACGGCGCTGCCCGTCGAGACCACCCTCGCCGGTCGCGCCTTCACCACGTCCGAGCACCAGTGGCTCGACACCGACAACGGCGGGGCGCTCTGGTTGCCGCTGCTGCACGGCGCCGAGCGGCTCGGTGTCCTGGAACTGCGCGCCAAGGTTCAGCCGCCCACCTCCGCGCTGCGCGACCTGGAGATGTTCGCGGCGCTGGTGGCCGAGTTGATCGCCAGCCGGCGCTTCTACGGCGACACCGTCGAGCACACCCGGCGGCGGATGCCGATGCAGCTGGCCGCGGAGATCATCTGGAATCAGCTGCCGCCACTGACCTACGCGGTCGACGGCACCGTGGTCGCGGCGGTGCTGGAACCCTGTTACGACGTCGGCGGCGACGCGTTCGACTACGCGGCCAACGCCCACGTCCTGCATGTGGCGCTCTTCGACACGGTCGGGCACGGGATCACCGCCAGCGCGCTGACCACCCTGACCCTCAACACGTACCGGAACGCCCGCCGGTCCGGGTTGTCGCTGTCCGACACGTGCCGGTCGATCGACAAATGGGTCCGGGCCCAGTACCCGGGTGCTTTCGTCACCGCCCTGCTGGCCGAACTCGACATGACCAGCGGGCGGTACCGCCGGATCAGCGCCGGGCACCCGGCCGAGATCTTCCTGCGCGACGGCCGGGCGCTGCCGTCACTACCGACCCCCAACGCGCTGCCGCTCGGGCTCGGGCACATGATCGCCCGGCCGCCGCAGGTCGTCGAGGAACAGCTCGAACCCGGCGACACGCTGGTCCTCTACACCGACGGCATCACCGAGGCCCGGGACGCCGCCGGTGTGCTGTTCGGCGTCGACAAGCTGAGCGAGTTCCTGCTGACCACTCTCGGACAGGGCACTGGCGGGCCGGAGACGATGCGCCGCCTGGTCCGCACCATCGTCACCTACGAGAACGGCGAACTCCGCGACGACGCCACCGCCGCGATGCTCCAATGGCGGCCCGCGGAGCACTGAGCACCCGTCAGCGGAAGAATCCGCTTCGCGGCGGGATGAGATTCGACGCCCAGTACGGCACTCGACCACCTTCTGCCGTTCCGGATCGACCAGCAGCTCGTCGACCTTGCCGATCTCGTTGCCGTCACAGTCCAGCACCTTGCGCCCGCGGATGTCCTGTCCGGGATCGGCCAGCATCTGCCCGCTGTCACCGAGCCGCATCAGAGTTCCGGATCGAACGTTCATGGCTGTCCTCCTCCCACCGGCGACGTGCCGGAAGGCTGGTGAATGCCATCGCCGATTCCACCGGGAACGCTAGGCCGCCGCTCGACGATCCCGGCACGGCCACTTCTCGGTCCGATGACAGAAAGACCGATCAAGACCATGTTCCGGTACGCCAATCAGCCCTCAACCGCACCACCCGTCCCGCTGGTTCCCCGCGACGTCCGCGTTCCTCACGGGCGATCAGCGGCGGCGGGTGGGATGGGAGGTCGCCACCCCGGCGGCGAGCAGGACCAGGCCGGTGCACAGGACGACGAGGGTCTGTGCGGCGCCGGGCAGGTAGGGGGGCGGCGCGCTGGGGGCCCGCAGCATCAGGATCACCAGGTTGGCGAGGCTCACCACGCTGGCCAGGGTGCCGACGATGATCAGGGCCCGCGAGTACCAGGGGTTGCGCGCGATGTGGGAGGCAACGCCGTCGTGGTTCGGGGCCCAGGGCCGGGCGTGGACCGTGCTTCCCGCCGCGATGGCCCCGGCCGGGAGTGCGTGCCGGAGCGGACCGCCGGCGGGAAGGGTGAAGCGGTCGAGGAGTTTCTGTTCGTCGATGTCCTGCTGCAGGCGGGTCAGGTCCTGGGTGAAGGCGGGATCGTAGAAGGCGGCACGTTCGATCCGGGCTTGCAGGTGGGCCCGTACCGATGGATCGTCGGGGTCGGCCTGCAGCTCGCGCAGCGCGTCCGTGCCGAGCTGCTGCTGGATGCGGGTGGCCAGTGCCGTCAGCAGCGGAGCCACCGGGACGGGACCACCGGGCGGGCCTTGGGTCAGGGCGACTGTCGTCCAGGTGACGACGAGGGCCGGGTCGAACACCGGATCCACCTCCGGACAGGAAACTGATCGACGACCGCGGATGAGAACACAGTGTCGGGCTCCGGAACTCGGATGCGAGTCGGGCGGCGGACAGCGGAACTGTCGCAAGGCGGACTGAGGCCGTTCGGCACTACTTGACAGTCATCTATGTGAGCGATAACACTACCGCGAAACGAGCAGGAAACCCCCCGTTAATCCTGTGCCGTCGCCCCTCGTACAAGGATGTGACCTCGCCTTGCCCTTCTCCCGTCGCCGGAAACTGACCGCTCAGGCCGCCGCCGTCGTCCTCACCGCGGGTCTGGCCACTGTCGCTCTCGCACAGCCCGCCCACGCGGCGGAGATCCTGACCGGCAACCGGTCGTTGCAGTCGGTCAACGTGCCCGGCTCCTACCTGCGGCACTCCGACTACCTGGGCGGCATCGCCGCGGTCAGCGCCACCAGTTCCGCACAGGCCCGCAGCGACGCGACCTTCACCGTGACACCGGGCCTCGCCGGTGGCACCGGATGCGTGTCGTTCCAGGCCGCCAACGGCATGTGGTTGCGCCACCGCGACTACCGGATCCGGCTGGAGACCAACGCCGGGACCGCGGTGTTCCTCGCCGACGCCACCTTCTGCGTCCGCGACGGCTCGGCCGCCGGGTCGGTGCGGCTGGAATCGTTCAACTATCCGGGGCGCTTCATCCGGCACCGCGACAACAACCTGTGGGTCGACCCGTCGACGACCAACGCCGGCACCTTCGCCGCGGACAGTTCGTTCCTGGTCACCGCGCCATGGATGGCCGGCCGCCGCAGCCCGGTGATCAAAGGCCTCTACGGCGACCCGAACATCGCCTGGTTCGCAGGCCGCTACTACCTCTACCCGACCACCGACGGATACAACGGCTGGAGCGGTTCCCGGTTCAAGGCGTTCTCCTCCACCGACCTGGTGAACTGGACCGACCACGGCACGATCCTCGACCTGGGACCGCAGATCAGCTGGGCCGACGACCGGGCGTGGGCACCGACCATCGCCTACCGGGACGGCCGCTACTACTTCTACTTCAGTGGGGCCACCAACATCGGCGTCGCCACCTCGGCCGGCCCGACCGGCCCGTTCACCGACCCGCTCGGCCGGCCGCTGATCCCCGCCGGTTTCCGCAGCGGCCAGATGATCGACCCGCACGCCTTCACCGACACCGACGGCCAGTCCTACCTGTACTGGGGCAACGGCTCGTCCTACGCGGTCCGTCTGAACGCCGACATGATCTCCTTCGACGCTTCTCAGGTCAGCACGTTCAGCCTGCCGAACTTCCGCGAGGCGCCGTTCGTGTTCAAGCGCAACGGCACGTACTACCTGACCTACTCCGTCGACGACACCGGCTCGGAGAACTACCACGTCGAATACGCCACCGGGACCTCGCCGCTCGGGCCCTGGACCCACCGCGGCACCATCCTGGCGAAGAACCTGAGCCTCGGCATCAAGGGACCGGCACACCAGTCGGTGGTGAAGGCCCCGGACAGCGACACCTGGTACATCGTCTACCACCGGTTCGCGATCCCGGCCGGCAACGGCACCAACCGTGAGGTCACCATCGACCCGCTGCGCTTCAACACCGACGGCACCATCCAGCCGGTCGTCCCCACCCTGTGACCCCGCACGTCGTCATCCGGTGGACCTGCTCGGCCGCCGCGAATCAGCGGTGACCCGCCGCTGAGCGAACGCGTGCCCCCGAGCGGCCGGGGCGGTCCATGCCAGCCCCGGCCGCTCGGGCAGAGCCACCTCCGGCAGAACGCCGGTATACGCGATGGTCTCCCGGAAGGCGGGCCGCGGCGGTGGTGATCGGCTTGAGTACACTCCCGGGTCGCGACGCCCGAAAGGCGGCGGAAGGGACGAAGACTCATGAGTATGCCGCTGCGCGCGGGCGATCCGACCGAACTGGGCCGCTATGAGCTGGTCGGACGGCTCGGCGAGGGCGGCATGGGCACCGTCTATCTGGGACGGGGGCCGGACGGGCGGCTGGTCGCGATCAAGATGGTGCGCAGCGAGTTCGCGCATGAGACCGAGTTCCGGGGCCGGTTCCGCAGTGAGGTGAACCGGGCGAAACAGGTGCCGCCGTTCTCGACGGCCGAGGTGCTGGACGCCGATCCGGATCATGAGCCGCCGTACCTGGTGGTCGAGTACGTGGACGGGCCCAGCCTGGCCGCCGAGGTGAAGGAGAAGGGCCCACTGCCGGGGGCCGCACTGCACGGGGTGGCGGTGGGGATCGCCACGGCGCTGACCGCGATCCACGGCGCGGGCGTGATCCACCGGGATCTGAAACCGGGCAACGTGCTGTTCGCGCGCGGCGGCATCAAGGTGATCGACTTCGGGATCGCGCGGGCGTTCGAGGCGACGAGCCAGCACACCCGTACCGATCAGATGGTCGGGACCGTCGCCTACATGGCGCCGGAACGCTACGACCCGGTGGGCGGGCGGCCGGTGACGGCGGCGGCCGACATCTTCGCCTGGGGTGCGGTGGTGGCGTTCGCGGCGACCGGGCGGACCCCGTTCGCGGGCGAGTCGGCGGCGGCCACCGCGATGCGGATCCTCACCCAGGAACCCGACCTGGCCGGGGTGCCGGAATCCCTCGCCGGTGTGGTCGCGTGGGCGCTGGCCAAGGAGCCGGACGACCGTCCGACTGCCCGTGAGCTGCTGGATCTGCTGCTGGCCGGGGCCACCCAGCGCCCAGCCGTGGCCGCTGCCCCGGTGGAGCGGGTGGTGATTGATCCGGTGGAGCCGGTGGTCGCTGCCAAACCCCGATTCGGCCGTACGGCGGTGCTGCTCGCCACGATGGTCGCCGTGGTGGCCGCGGCCGGCGCGGGAACCGCGATCCGGCTGCTGCCGCACGGCGCCGAGCAGGCCGCGGGCACCGGGCCGTCGGCGGGCGCGTCCCCGGCGATCCCGGTGGTGACGCAGTCGCTGACCGTCGAGCAGAAGACCCAGGCGATCCTGCGCGGCAGGCACAAGACGCTGATCCACGTCGCCGAGATCGACCGTGACCTGGCGATGGAGTCGCACTACACCGAGTTGCTGGCGGGCGACGGCACCGGGCCGAAGTCGGAGTTCGCGGTGATCCCGGTCGGTGTCGAGTTCATGATCCGGTACCTGAGCGATCCGGACACCACGGAGCCCTGCCTCGGGATCCGGTTCAACCCGGCCGGGTCGGCCACGGTCGTGACCGCCGAGTGTTCACCCACCGACGCCACCCTGTTCCGGGCATCGTCGACCGGGCAGCACGACGATCAGGGCCGGCCGACCTACACGATCAGCAACGAGTCCTTCGGCGTCCTGCAGTGGAGCGAGGACACGAGGACCTTCTTCGTCGAGGTGACCCCCGACGCACCGCCGCTGACCTCGTTCAGTTTCGTCGACCGCGGCCCTCTGCCGTCACCGTCACCGGGCGGCTAGAACTCGTCGACGCGCGGGGCCTGGGGCAGGCAGGTCGTGTCGATCGCCAGTTTGATCAGTTCGCGGGCGGTGGCGTGGTCGGTGGCCTCGGCGTCGGCGGTACCCAGGGTTCGGGTGGTGTCGACGATGGTGTCACCGGACTCGCCGGCGGCCAGGCCGGTGCACGCGGTGTCGGCGATGGCCTGGATCTGCCGGTCGGTGCGGCCCTCGGCGATCTCGGGCAGCTGGGCCCGGACCACGCCGACGAAGCTGTCCGGGTCGGTGGTCGCCGACGGTGTGGGTGTCGCAGCCTCGGCCGGTGTTCCGCCGGTGTCGGTGGTGCATCCCGCCGTCAAGGCGAGAACCGTCATCACCGCTGCCGTCACGGGCAGGCGTCGCAGCATGGAATTCTTCCCCGTCACTGATAGGTCTCCCGAAAGCTCCCCGAGGGTAGACGACGGGCGCTCAAGGTCGCCGGGCATGATCACCTGAATGGGTGCGGTTCTGAGCGGTTTCACCACCATCTGGCTGATCTCCGCGCTGGGGTACGTGCTGGCGCGGGCCCGGGTGCTCGGCGACGACGCCCCGCGGGTGCTCGGGCGGCTGGTGTTCTCGGTGGCGACTCCGGCGCTGTTGTTCGTGACGTTGAGCCGGACCAGTCTGGACCGGATCCTGACCGGGTCACTTGTCGCGTTCGTGGCGTCGACGGTGCTGGTGGCGGTGGTGTACGCGCTGGTCGCGAAGCTTTTGTGGAAGCGGGACACGGCGCGGGCGACGATCGGGGCGCTGGGTGCGTCGTACGTCAATGCCGGGAATCTGGGTCTGGCCATCGCGGCGTACGTGCTCGGTGACGTCTCCCTGGTGGTGCCGGTGCTGCTGTTCCAGGTGCTGCTGTACGCGCCGGTCGCGCTGACCGTTCTGGATCTGGCCAGCGGGCAGGGGCGGCCGTCGCCGAAGCAGCTGGCGCTGTTGCCGGCCCGGAACCCGCTGATGATCGCCTCAGCGGCCGGGATCGCGGTGGCGGTGTCCGGGTGGACTCCCCCGGCGCTGCTGCTGGAGCCGTTCGCGCTGGTGGGGGCGGCCGCGGTGCCTGCCGCGCTGCTGGCTTTCGGGATGTCGCTGCCGGGTGCGCGGCCGTTGCGGGCGGGGCCGGAGTCGCCGGATCGGTACCTCGCGGTGACACTGAAGATCGTGGTTCAGCCTTTGCTGGCGTACACCATCGGGAAGTTCGTCCTGGGTCTGACCGAAGAACAGATCTTCGCCGCGGTGATCACGTCGGCTCTGCCGACGGCCCAGAACGTGTTCGTGTTCGCGTTGCGCTACCGCCAGTCGGAGACCCTCGCCCGGGACGTGATCGTGCTGTCCACGCTCGCCTCCGCGCTCGTCATGATCATCGCTGCGGTCTTTCTCACTTGATCGAGCCGGACCGGCGCGTAAATTGGAACTATTCCAGAAAAGCGCGCTAAGGTCTGCGGCATGACGGCCGACTTCGAGTCACAGCTGCGGGCGGTCTCGCTGCGCGTGACCCGGCCCCGGCTTGCGGTGCTCGACGCACTCAGCGGACACCCGCACGTCGACACCGACACGGTGCTCGCCCTGGTGCGAGCGGATCTCCCCACCGTGTCCCACCAGGCGGTTTACGATGTTCTGCGGGCGCTCACCGACACCGGTCTGGTGCGGCGCATCCAGCCCGCCGGAGCGACCGCACGGTACGAGATGCGGGTGGGCGACAACCATCACCATGTCGTGTGCCGCTCGTGCGGTGCCATCGCCGACGTCGACTGTGCCACTGGTCAAACCCCCTGTCTCACCGCCTCCGACGATCACGGGTTCGTGGTCGACGAGGCAGAGGTCGTCTATTGGGGCGCCTGCCCCGACTGCGTGAGCACCACCTCCCCTGAATCGAACCGGCACAGTTCGGAAGGAAATCAATGAGCGACAATCAAGACCCGAAGCAGAGCGGCTGCCCGGTGGCGCACGACTCGGTGACGGCGAGCGGCAGCGAGAGCGAGAACCCGGCGATCGACGCGCCGACCCCGAAGACCGGTGGCCGCCCGCGCAGCAACAAGGACTGGTGGCCCAACCAGCTCGACCTGTCGGTGCTGCACGCGCACTCGTCGAAGGGCAACCCGCTGGGACCCGACTTCGACTACGCGACCGAGTTCGAGAAGCTCGACGTCGAGGCGCTCAAGGCCGACATCGTCACCGTGCTGACCACCTCGCAGGACTGGTGGCCGGCCGACTTCGGTCACTACGGCGGTCTGATGATCCGTCTGAGCTGGCACGCGGCGGGCACCTACCGGATCCACGACGGCCGCGGTGGCGCCGGTGACGGCGGGCAGCGTTTCGCCCCGCTGAACAGCTGGCCGGACAACGCCAACCTGGACAAGGCCCGTCGTCTGCTCTGGCCGGTCAAGGCCAAGTACGGCCAGCGCGTCTCCTGGGCCGACCTGCTGGTGCTCGCCGGCAACGTGGCCCTGGAGTCGATGGGCTTCAAGACGTTCGGTTTCGGTTTCGGCCGCGAGGACGTGTGGGAGCCCGAGGAGATCATCTGGGGTCTCGAGGAGGCGTGGCTGGGTGACGCCCGCTACCTCGCCGACGAGGAGCTGACCGACGAGGTCGGCGCCGCCGAGATGGGCCTGATCTACGTCAACCCCGAGGGCCCGCGGGGCAGCGCCGACCCGAAGGCCGCCGCCTGGTTCATCCGGGAGACGTTCCGCCGGATGGCGATGAACGACGAGGAGACCGTCGCCCTCATCGCCGGTGGTCACACCTTCGGCAAGACCCACGGTGCCGCTCCGGCCGACGGTCACGTCGGTGCCGAGCCCGAGGGCGCCCCGATCGAGGCCCAGGGCCTCGGCTGGCTGAGCACCCACGCCTCCGGCAAGGGTGGCGACACCATCACCTCCGGCCTCGAGGTCACCTGGACCGACAAGCCGACGCAGTGGAGCAACCGGTTCTTCGAGATCCTCTTCGGGTACGAGTGGGAGCTGACCACCAGCCCCGCAGGCGCGAAGCAGTGGACCGCCAAGAACGCCGAGGCGATCATCCCGGACGCGCACGACGCGTCGAAGAAGCACCTGCCGACGATGCTGACGACCGACCTGTCGCTGCGTGTCGACCCGGCGTACGAGAAGATCTCCCGCCGGTTCCTGGAGAACCCGGACGAGTTCGCTCTCGCGTTCGCCAAGGCCTGGTACAAGCTGCTGCACCGTGACATGGGCCCGGTCGACCGTTTCCTCGGCCCGTGGGTGCCGGAGGCGCAGCTCTGGCAGGACCCGGTTCCGGCCGTCGAGGGTGCGCTGGTCGGCGACGCCGACGTCACCGCGCTCAAGGCGAAGGTCCTGGACTCCGGCCTGAGCACCGCTGACCTGGTGTCGGCGGCCTGGGCGTCGGCCGCGTCGTTCCGCTCCACCGACAAGCGTGGTGGCGCCAACGGTGCTCGCATCCGCCTCGAGCCGCAGCGCAGCTGGGAGGTCAACCAGCCGGTCATCGCGACGATCGACGCCCTGGAGAGCATCCAGCGCGAGTTCAACGCCGCCGGTGGTGCGCAGATCTCGCTCGCCGACCTGATCGTGCTGGCCGGATCGGCAGCCGTCGAGAAGGCCGCCGCCGACGCCGGTGTCAAGGTGACCGTCCCGTTCCGGGCCGGCCGCACCGACGCCACCCAGGAGCAGACCGACGTCGAGTCGTTCAAGGTTCTGGAGCCCCGCGCCGACGGTTTCCGTAACTACCTGCGCCCGGGTGAGAAGGCCCAGCCGGAGACGCTGCTCGTCGAGCGCGCCTACCTGCTGGACCTGACCGCGCCGGAGATGACCGTGCTGGTCGGTGGCCTGCGCGTGCTCGGCAACAACGCCGGTGGCAGCGCGCACGGTGTGCTCACTGCCAAGAAGGGCGTCCTGACCGGCGACTTCTTCGCCAACCTGCTCTCCCCCGGCACCCGCTGGAAGGCGGCGGCGGACGAGCACGTGTACGAGATCCGGGACGCCGTCACCGACGAGCTGAAGTGGACCGCCACCGCGGTCGACCTGATCTTCGGCTCGAACTCGCAGCTGCGGGCCCTGTCCGAGGTCTACGCCAGCTCGGACGCGGGCGAGAAGTTCGTCACCGACTTCGTCGCCGCGTGGGTCAAGGTCATGGAGAACGACCGCTTCGACCTGGCCTGAAGCAGATAAAAGATCGGCCCCGGCTTTTTCGAAGCCGGGGCCGATCTTCATGTCACAAGACGAAGGTCACGGTACGACGATGATGTAACCGATTGTCGACTTCGCGTCGGGCCCGGTCGGCCGGTCGACCTTCCACCAGCCCAGCGTCTCCGGGTACTCCTGCTGCGGGATCGCCCGGCCCTCGGCGGTCAGCAGCCGGCCCTTGTACGCCTGGGCGTAGCGGGCCCGGATCGGGTAGGCGCCGAGTTCCGCGGGGACGACGAGGTCGAACTCCACGGTCACCCACTGCGCCGCGCCGGGGTTGTCCTCCGCGACGGCACCGTTCACCGTCTTCGCACCGCCGCCGCTGCGCTGCTTGCCGTTCCACACCGAGACCTGGGCCCGGTCCTGGCCGGCCAGGCCGACGATCACCTGGTTGACGGCGTTGCCGCAGATCGAGCAGTCGTGCAGCACGTCGAGACTGACGCGGTAGGAGCCGCCCTTCTTGACCTTCACCACATCGCTCTGGCCGTCGATCCGCACATTGCGGATCTTGAAACGCGGCGACTCCTCGATGTCGATGGCGTTCTGGACCGCCGCTGGTGCGGCCGTCTGCACCCGGCTCTCCCAGTTCGCGCTCGGGGATGCCTGAGCCGCGGCCGGCGTCAGCGCCAGGGCCAGGGCGATGGCGACGATCTTCATGTGGTCACCTTTCTGTCGGTTCGCGAGAGATCAGTCTCGCTACCGCCGAGTGTCCCATATGTGCCAAACAATGCCGTTTACGCCACCGAGTCAGGAGACCGTGGCGACCTGGCCGCGACCTTCGTGTTTGGCCTGGTAGAGACCACGATCGGCGTCGGTGAGCAGGGTCGGCAGTTCGCGGCGGCTGCCGTGGTGAACGCCGATGCTGACCGAGACCGCCAGGCCCTCGGCGGTGTCGTGCCAGGGGTGGGAGCGGACCGCGTCCAGGATCTGCTGAGCCCGGACCGTCGCCACGCCCGGCTGAACCTCGGCGAGGATCACCACGAACTCGTCGCCGCCGAGACGGGCGGCCAGGTCGATCTGGCGGACGTGGGCGGCCAGGATATGACCGAGCCGGGCCAGGACCACGTCGCCGATGTCGTGACCGAACCCGTCGTTGACGGCTTTGAAGTGGTCGACGTCGATCATCATGACGGCGTAGTCGCCGGCCTCCTCAGGGCCGTCGACAGCCGCCAGGTACGCCTGGTAGCCGCGGCGGTTCGCCAGCCCGGTCAGCTCGTCGATCACCAGGTCGCGACGGAGCTTCTCGTGTTCGCGGCGGCGGCGGGAACCGGCGATGGCGTCGCGGACCCCGGCCAGCCGGTCGATGCGGTCGTTCCACCGCAGGACGGACATTTCGTCGGCGTACCGGATCGCCGCGGGGTTGGTTCCGGGCCGTTTCGCCATCAGGCACAGTCGCAGCAGATGGGCGCCGATCGCCGTGTAGGGCCAGGACTGTTCGTCGGACGCCTCGGCCAGGTCGGCAGCACGCCGGGCGTCACCGGCGCGAGCGGCCCGGATCGCGGAACTCATCGCGCCGAACCCGTCCTCGACATCCGGCCCGGGTTCCCCGGACAGGGCGCACAACAGCGCCCGGGCGGCATGGAACTGCTCGATCCAGCTCGCCGGCCATCCGGGCCCGGTCGGGTCGCCACCGCCCAGCGCGGTCCGGGCCCGGGCCGCGGCCTCCGCCCAGTCACCGAGGGTGGCGAGACGGCAGGCCCAGTCGAGGATGAGGTCGTCCTTGTTGATCACCACGACCCGAGCCTGCAGGGACGTGGTGTTCGACCAGGGCGCGGCGTGATCGGTGCCGAGTTCCCGTTCGGTCCGCTCGTAGAACTCCAGCGCCAGCTCCCAGAAACCCAGGTCGTGGGCGACGACACCGACTTCGATCATCGCGGCGGCCCGGTGCGGCACGAGGCTCGGCGGATCGTTCTCGTCGAGTTGGACGATCGCCTCGACCAGGAAGGCCGACGTCGACTGACCGATGGCCGTGAGATGCCGGCGCCGGCCCTGCCGGGCGGCCCGCACCGCGGCCACCAGCGCGAGCAGGGCCGGGTCACCGATCCGGGCCGCGGTGTCGGCCATCGCGTCGACGTGGACGGTGTCGTCGGTGTCCTTTTCGAGGCAGTCCAGCGACCGGGTCCAGTGCAGCAGGAACCGCACGTCGTCCCAGCCGTGCGCAGCCGCCTCGCGGTCGGCGGCCTCGACCCGGGCAGCGTCGTGGTCACTCTGCGCGACCTCGATCAGGAGGTAGGCCTGGGCGATGGCCGAATCGTGAGCGGAATGGGTGTCCACCGGCGGGGCACGCTCCTTCCCGCGCCACGGTGGCGGGCATCTCCGGCGTCACGGGCGCTCTCCGCGCCGGCGCGGCGCGTAACCGGGTGGTTGCTGCGGCACCGGCAACAACGGATCCAGCCGTACGACGGGGCGAGTGACCGGTTCGTCCATGCCGACCTCGACCTGATCACCGTACAACAGGATCGGCAGCCGTCCGCCGTCTCGGTCCCGTAAGCCGACCCGGGTGCTCTGATGATCGGCTTCCACCCACAGGCGCCGGCCGCGATACCGCAGGTTGAACCGCATCCGGGTGATGCCGGACGGCAACCGGGGCGCCAGCTCGATCTCGGCCGGGCCGGTCTCGCACTCCCGGAGCCCGCCGAACCCTTCGACGAGCGCCGACCACGCGCCGGCGAGAGAGGCGATGTGCAGGCCGTCACGGGTGTTGCCGTGCAGGTCACGCAGGTCGACCATGGCGGCTTCCCAGGCGTAGTCGTGGGCGAGTTCGAGGTGGCCGACCTCCGCGCACATCACTGCCTGGGTGCAGGCCGACAGCGACGAGTCCCGCACGGTGATCCGCTCGTAGTAGTCGACGTTGCGGGCCTTCTGCTCGGGCGTGAACGCGTCCGGGCACCAGTGCATGGCCAGGACCAGGTCGGCCTGTTTGCAGACCTGCCGGCGGTAGAGCTGGAAGTACGGGGCCCGCAGCATCAGCGGACCGTCGGCCCGCTCGTCCGGAAACGGCCAGGCGGCGTACCGGGTGAAACCCTCCGACTGCGGGTGCACACCGAGGCTTTCGTCGTACGGGATGTGCACGGTCTTCGCGCAGGCCCGCCAGTTCTCCGGTTCGTCGGTTGCGACTCCGAGCCGGGCCGCCAGTTCCGGATGCCGGGCGCAGGCGTCGGCGGCGGCCCGCAGGTTCCGGGCGGCCATCAGGTTGGTGAAGACGTTGTCGTCGGCGACGGCGCTGTACTCGTCCGGGCCGGTCACGCCGTCGACGTGCCAGCGCCCGGCGGTGTCGTGGTGGCCGTGCGACACCCAGAGCCGAGCCGTCTCCACCAGGATCTCCAGGCCGCACTCCGGCTCCAGGGCGGTGTCACCGGTGATCCGGCGGTAGCGGTCGACGGCCAGCGCGACCACCGCGTTCAGATGCAGGGCGGCGGTGCCGGCCGGCCAGTACGCCGAACACTCCGAGCCGCCGATGGTGCGCCACGGGAACGCCGCCCCGGACAGGCCGAGCATTCCGGCCCGCTGCCGGGCCTGCGGCAGGATCGTGTGCCGCCAGCGCAGGGCGTCGGCCGCGGCCCGCGGGGCGGTGTAGGCCAGCAGCGGCAGCACATGGCCTTCGGTGTCCCAGAACGCGTGGCCGTCGTATCCCGGGCCGGTCAGTCCTTTCGCCGGGATCGCCTGCCGTTCGGTGCGCGCGCCGGCCTGCAGCACGTGGAACAGCCCGAACCGGACCGCCTGCTGCAGTGCCGGATCGCCGTCGACCTCCACGTCGGCGCCGTCCCAGAAATCGTCGAGGTAGCCGCGCTGCTCGGCGGCGAGACCGTCCCAGCCGACGTAGCGGGCGGTGTTCAGGGCCGCGGCCACCTGATCCCGCAGCGCTTCGGTGGATCGCGAGGTGCTCCACCCGTACGCCACGAATTTGATCAGTCGCAGCCGCCCGCCGGGCGGGAGAACGGTGACCACCGTCGTCCTCGCCCAGTCCTCGCGGACGTCGGTCTCCTCCTGGTAAGCGGCGGGTGCCTCGACGATGTGGTCCATCCCGGCGGCCATCAGCAGCCCGCTGCGGCGGGTCCGGTGCAGCAGGACCGCACCGTGCTGTTCGGTGTCCTGCTCGACCGCCTCCAGGGGGTCCTCGAGGGCCGCCGCCACCCGCGGATCGTCGGAGACCTTCACCTGTTCCTCGTTGGCGGCCAGCCCGGACTGCAGCGTGATCCGCACCTGCCGGTCGACGGCCTCCACCTCGTAGACGATCGCGGCGACCGCCCGCTGAGTGAACGAGACGAGGCGCTCGCTGCGGATCCGCACCCGGCGGCCGGCCGGTGACTCCCAGTCCACCTCGCGGCGCAGCAGCCCGGTCCGCAGGTCGAGGACACGCTGGTGGGAGTGCAGGACGCCACGTCCGACGTGGAACTGTTCGTCGTCGACGGTCAGCCGGATGATTTTTCCGTCGGTCACGTTCACGACGGTCTCGCCCTGTTCGGGATAGCCGTAGCCACCCTCCGGATAGGGCAGCGGCCGTTCTTCGTAATACGAGCTCAAATAGGTGCCGGAGATCTCGTGCGGCTCACCCTCGTCCAGGTTTCCGCGCAGGCCAAGGTAACCGTTGGCCAGCGCGAACACCGACTCGGTCGGGGCCAGCAGGGCGGTGTCCAGGCGGGTCTCGCGAACCTGCCAGGGCTCGGCGGGGCAGATCTCCTCGTCTATCACGCCCTCTTCGATAACCCGGCCCGGAGCTTGGAAAACTGCGAAGAACCTGGCAACCGGCGGTGGTTAGTGATGCTCCCCAGTGGGCATGTGGAGGTCGTCCGAGAAACGAACGGAAGGGCCTTTACGATGACCACTTACGACAGCAGTGTCAGTTCGCTGCCGAAGATCATGCCGGCCTCCGAGACTGCGGACTCCGTGAACGGCTCGCCGGTCACGACGGCGCGCAAGCGTCCCGTCATCGCCTCCGTGGCGGCCCTGGGACTCGCCGCCCTCGCCGCGGGCAGTGTGATCGGCGGCCGCAAGCTCGCCGAGGCGCGCAAGCCGCGTAGCCGCTGGCAGCGGCTGATGGACCGGGTCCGCTGACGATCCCGCACGGGCCCCGGTCGCTGTCGGTGACCGGGGCCTCGTGCTGTTCAATGTCCCATCAGATCGATAGCATCCACAGACATCGAATCGATAGATGTCAGTGGGGGCACGACATTGAACGTATTCAGGATGTCCATCGCGACCGTGACAGTCGCCGCTCTGACCATCCCGGCGACCGCTGCCGGCGCCAAGGCACCCCAGGACACCGCGACCCGCGCGTACACGCAGATCGCCGCACTTCAGCAGCTCAAGAAGTCCCTGACCCCGGCCGAACGCAAACTCGACAGCCGCCTCGCCGTGGAACTCCGCAGGCGCACCTCGTCCGCGCTGCCTGATCTCCGGACCGGCGTCCAGGTCTCCAAGTCCGGCACCACCGAGGTCGAGATCCGGGCCACCAAGGTCGGCGACGACCTGCTGAACCGGCTGCGGGCGGCCGGCGCCGGGATCCGTTTCCCGTCCACCTCCACCGTTCTGGTGGAGGCGCCGCTGACCGCCCTGCCGACCATCGCGGCCTGGCCCGACGTCACCGCGATCAACCGCAGACACGGCCTGATCACCGGCCGGCAGACCCCGCGACCGGTGCTCGACAACAAACAGGACAAAGCCGAAAGGATCGATGCGGCGGTACGGGTGGCGAAAGCCGCTGTCGCCGTCGGCCAGACCACCTCCGAAGGTGACCGGGTCCACGCCGCCGACACCGCCCGCACGAAGTACAAGGTGACCGGAGTCGGGGTGAAGGTCTGCGCCCTGTCCGACGGCGTGGACTCGCTCGCCGCCTCCCAGGCCAGCGGCGATCTGCCTGCCGACGTCGACGTGCTCCCCGGTCAGGAGGGCTCCGGCGACGAGGGCACCGCCATGCTGGAGATCATCCACGACCTGGTGCCGAACGCCCGCCTGGGCTTCGCCACCGCCTTCACCAGCGAGATCAGCTTCGCGCAGAACATCCGGGCGCTCCGGTTCACCGCCGACTGCGACATCATCGTCGACGACGTCGTCTACTACCACGAGAGCCCGTTCCAGGACGGGCTCCCGGCGCAGTCGGTCAACGCGGTGACCGCTGACGGCGCGTACTACTTCAGCTCCGCCGGCAACGAGGGCAACACCCTCGACGGCACCTCCGGCAACTGGGAGGGCGACTTCGTCGACTCCGGCCTCGGCGTCGGCAAGTTCGCCGGGGACGCCCACGACTTCGACCCCGGCCCGGGCACCCAGATCTTCAACACGCTGTCACCGAACAGCGCCGGCCGGGTGACCACGCTCTGGTGGGCCGACCCGCTGACCGGCTCGGCCAACGACTACGACCTGTACCTGTTCAACTCGCTCGGCAACGTCACCGACTTCTCCCAGGACACCCAGAACGGCGACGACGACCCGTTCGAGATCCTCGCCACCGGAGCCGGCACCGGACAGCGGCTGGCCGTCGTCAAATTCGCCGGCGACGACCGGTACCTGCAGCTCTCCGTCTTCCGGGGCCGCTTCACCGGCTTCTCCACACCGGGCGTCACCCGCGGGCACAGTGCCGCGGTGAACGCGTTCTCGGTCGCCGCCGCACCGGCCAAGGACCCGCTGCCGTTCGCCCTCGAAACCGGCGACCCGCCGAACCCGGCCGGCCCGTACCCGAACGTCTTCACCCGCCAGCAGTTGCCGGAACGGTTCACCTCCGACGGGCCGCGACGAGTGTTCTACCAGGCCGACGGCACCCCGATCACGCCCGGGAACTACACGTCGACAGGTGGATCGCTGCGGCTCAAACCGGAGATCACCGCCGCCGACGGGGTGGCGACCACGGTACCCGACTTCGAGACCTTCTACGGCACCTCGGCCGCGGCACCACACGCCGCCGCCATCGCCGCACTCGCCCTGTCCGGCAACCCCGGACTCAGCAACGCCGAGATCCGGGCCGCGCTCACCGGCACCGCACTCGACCTGACCCCGGCCGGATACGACACCCGCACCGGCAGCGGCGTGATCCGTGCCGACCTGCTGCTGCGCAACACCGGCGCCACCCCGCAGCCGCTGGTCCGGCCCGGCACCCCGACGGTCACCCCGACCACCGGCGACGGAGACACCTACCTCGAACCCGGCGAACAGGGCACGGTCACCCTGCCGGCGGAGAACATCGGCGACGGTACGGCCACCGGCGTCAGCGTCGTCGTCGACTCCGACCATCCCGGAGCCGTCCTCACCCCGCGTTCCCGGTCCTACGGCAGCATCGCCGCGGGCGCGTCCAAGACCCGGGACTACACGCTGAAACTGGACGCCGGGTACCCGCTCGGCCGCCCGGTCACCCTGCCGGTCCGGGCCACCTTCGCCGGAGTGCTGTCACCGACCACGAGCACCGTGCTCGTGCCGACCGGGCAGGCGTCGACCACCGTGCGGGACTTCGCCTACACCGGACCGGTCGTGCCGATCCCGGACAACGACCCGACCGGGGC
Source organism: Actinoplanes derwentensis (assembly GCF_900104725.1). Lineage (NCBI taxonomy): Bacteria > Bacillati > Actinomycetota > Actinomycetes > Micromonosporales > Micromonosporaceae > Actinoplanes > Actinoplanes derwentensis. Next base: position 1,253,886 of record NZ_LT629758.1, on the reverse strand, counting down.
GACCGCCACCGTCGACGTCAGCGGAGTCGGTTACGCGTCGGCGCTCACCTTCTCCATCGACGGCACCGAATGTTCCACGGTCACCGGCGCCACCACCGTCGGCCTCGACCATTCGTGGGCCGGCGACCTGGTCGCCACCTTGACCGCCCCCGACGGCCGGGCGGCGACCCTGTTCGCCCGGGACGGCGGCGGCGGCAACAACCTGTGCCAGGTCGTCTTCGACGACGGAGCCGCGGCCCCGTTCTCGTCGGTGACGTCGGCGAGCGCACCGTTCACCGGCACCTGGCGGCCCGACGTGCCGCTGTCGACCCTGCGGGCCTCCGCGGTCGACGGCACGTGGTCCGTCAAGTTCGTCGACAACGCCAGCGCCGACACCGGCTCGATTCGCGCGTTCGCCCTGCACATCGCCGGTTTCGAACCCGCCTGACCCCGTGGTGGTCCGGCCGTCAGCACTCGATGACGTTGACGGCCAGACCACCCCGGGACGTCTCCTTGTACTTGATCTTCATGTCGGCACCCGTCTCCTTCATGGTCTTGATGACCTTGTCGAGGGAGACATGGTGCCGGCCGTCGCCACGCAACGCCATCCGGGCCGCGGTGACCGCCTTCACCGCGCCCATCCCGTTGCGCTCGATGCACGGGATCTGCACCAGGCCACCGACCGGATCGCAGGTCAGACCCAGGTTGTGCTCCATCCCGATCTCGGCCGCGTTCTCCACCTGCTCCGGCGTGCCGCCCAGCACCTCGGCCAGCCCCGCCGCCGCCATCGCGCACGCCGAACCCACCTCACCCTGACAGCCCACCTCGGCACCGGAGATCGACGCGTTCTCCTTGAACAGCAGCCCGATCGCACCCGCCGCCAACAGGAACCGCGCCACCCCCTCCGGTCCGGCGCCCGGCACGAACTCCAGGTAGTACCGCACCACCGCCGGGATGATGCCGGCCGCGCCGTTCGTCGGCGCGGTGACCACCCGGCCACCCGCCGCGTTCTGCTCGTTGACCGCCATCGCATAGACGGTCAGCCACTCCATGGCGTGCGCGGCCGGTTCCCCCGCGACCCGCAACTGCCGGGCGGTCGAGGCGGCCCGGCGACGAACCTTCAACCCGCCCGGGAGTACGCCCTCAGCGTCCAGCCCCGCGTCCACGCACTCGTCCATCACCCGCCAGATGTCCAGCAGCCCGTCCTTGACCTGCTGCTCAGCATCCCGAACAGTCCCGTCGCCGCGCCGGGCGACCTCGTTGGCCAGCATCAGGCGGGAGATCGACAGGCCCGTCGAGCGGGTCAGCGCCAGCAGTTCGTCACCGGAGAGGAACGGGAACGGAACGGGCTGCTGCTCCGGGCGTACCGCCGCCGCAGTGACATCGCCCGTCACGAACCCGCCGCCGACCGAGAAATAGGTCTTGCTCAGCAACTCGGCACCGTCAGCGCCGAAAGCCGTGAAGATCATCCCGTTGGGGTGCTCGGGCAGCGACCGCCGCCGGTGCAGCACCATGTCGACCTCGAAGTCCTTGACCAGCGGTTCAAGACTCGTGTCGACGGTCTCCGGGGCCTCCCCCATCAGCCCCAGCAGCACCGCCCGCGGAGTGCCGTGCCCATGCCCGGTAGCCCCCAGCGAACCGAACAACTCCGCCCGGACCTTCACCACCCGCCCATCGAGTCGACGGGCGAACATGGCACCCGCACGCATCGGGCCGACCGTATGCGAACTCGACGGGCCGATTCCGACAGAGAACAGATCGAAAACGGACACGGCCATGGAAGGCTCCTTCGCGACAGACAGCGGTTGAGTCTCCCTCGCTCTGTCATGGGGGCCTGAGAGCTTCGCCGTGAATCACGGCTTGCACCTTGGGCGCAGCCTCACGGCTGACTTTCCAGAGTCGCCTGACCACTGCGGTACGTGAGCCTGAGAGATTCTGAGGGAGAAGTTGCTCCTTCGGCGCCCCGTGTGCCTCACGGGGGCTCTCCCGCGGCGGCAGTCGCGGCTTCTTCAGTTGTGGCCTCGGACCCTACCCTGTGTCCATGTTCCCGGCCACGCATCCCGGCTCCCCCACCGATCCCCCCACCGACCCTCCGGCCGGACCATCCCCCAGCCCCTACACCCAGCCTCCCGCCGGCCCTTTAACCCCAGCGCCCGGCGGGCCTGCGGCCGGACCGGTTGCCAGCCCCGCGGCCGGATCTTTTGCCCCGCCCGCTGGCGAGCCGTTCGCTGGGCCTGGCGGTGAGGCGTTTGACGAAGTCGGTGAGTCGGCGGCTGTTCGGTTTGCGCCGTGGGTCTCGTGGATGGCGCTCGCCGGGGCGGTCGTGCAGTGGATGGGTTTCCTGGCGCTTCTCGGGGTGCTGGCCTTCATGCCCCGGATCGGCGCCGAACCCAGCGCCCCCGGTGAGGTGATCATCCTGCTGGCCGTCTCCGGACTGGTCCTCTCAGTACCGTCGCTGGTCGGGTTGGCGGCGGTCCGGGTCGCGAACGGCAGACCCGGCGGACGGGCGGTGCTGTGGACGTTCGGCCCGCTCGCGGTCGCGTTGTCGGGTGCGATGGCGTTCGGTGCGTGGCAGCAGATGACCAGCGAGGGTCACACCGTCGGCATCGAGTTCATGTTGATCGTATTGATCCTGATCTCGTCGGCACTGTACATATTGCCGATCATCATTACCGCATTCCTCTGGATGCTGACGCCGGCCCGCACCTACCTCGCCTGGCGGCGCCACGAGGACCGGGAGCCACTCGGCCGGGGCCTGCTGACCGCGGCCGCCGCACTGCTCGCGGTGGCGGTGTTCGCGGCCCTGATCACCGCGGTCCTGATGACGTTCGCCCCGCGGGAGCTGTCCGCGTCCGGCGACGCCGGCCACCTGGCCACCAGCCTGACCTACGCGACGATCGTGGCCGGCGTGGTAGCCGTGATGCAGATCCTGCTGCTCGGCGGCACGGTGCTGACCCGCCTGACCGGCCGGTGGATCCTGCGGACCATCGTGTACGGCGCGGGCATGCTCATCCTGGTGGCCCAGATGCCCGCGATCGTGGTGATCGGCCTGGGCGTCGGCGCGGTCGGCGACGAGAGCGGCGACGACGTAGCCCTGAGCTACGCCTGGACCGGCATCGCAGTCTTCTCCATCGGCGCGATCCTGCACCTGATCGCCATGCTCCTGATCGCCATGCCGTCAGTCTCCTCCCTGGTGGCCACCGACGGCGCCCCCGACGACCAGGCCGACGCGGGCCCGCAGACCTACTAGACACAGACCTGCAGACCTGCAGACCCGCAAGCCCAAGGGGGTGCGTTCGTTTTTGAGTGAGCTACGGGTTGGGCTGGCGACGGACTTTTTGTCCGCCGGTACGGGTGGCTTGGTGCGGTAGCGGTCGGTCTGTCCGGTGTGGTCCGGCGGTCAGCTGGAGATGTCGTGGTGGGCGTCGATGAGGTCCTGCGGCTGCTGGGTGAGCAGGAGGCGATGTGCCGGGCCGAGGTCGAACGCCTGGACGCGGAGCAGGCGCGACTCGCGGGTCTGCTCGCGGACTGCCGGGTAGAACTGGAGCGCCTGGTCGTGGCTCGGGAGGTCGTCGCCGGCCTGGCCCCGGTGCCACCAGTCGCTGCGGTGGCCTCGACAGGTGGCGGGGTACCGGCCGGGGAGAGTACCGAGTTCGGGCAGCAGCTTCTGGCCATCCTGGCTGCTCACCCGAGTCCGATGCGATGCCGCGAGATCGTGGCGGCCATGGGCGAGGACCCGAAGGTTGCCCGGCACGGTGAACGGGTGCGGCACCGGCTGAAGAAACTCGTGGCCGCGGATCTGGTGCTCGAGGCGGTGCCAGGGGAGTTCACTCTCGCGGATGGACGGGATCCCGCGTTCCGGTGACGTCACGGCGTGGCACGTGGACAGAACGTGGGCCTTCGACGGATTGGTCGGATAACCAGCCAAAACCAGCCCGGAGAAGACCCGATGGCACCTTATCCGACTCCCACGCCCGTAATCGACGCTTTCGCCGTTTCCCGTTCGATTCTGGACCGGATCATCACCCGGCTGAGTGACCCGGAGATGATCGGCTGCACCGAACACGTCCTGGAGGAATACGTCACCACCGCGGGCCGTGACCTGCAGCGGCAGCTGATCCAGGACCAGCTCGACGCCCGCGCCGCCGCCGAAACCCGCCTGAGCGAGGTGACCGGAGCCGACACGGTGGTACGGCGCCGGGCCGAACCCGGGCACGCACGCCAGGTGGCCACCACCGTCGGCCGGGTCCAGGCGACCCGGATCGCCTACCGGGCCCCCGCCGTGTCCAACCTGCACCCCGCCGACATGATCCTGGCCCTGCCCGAGCGGCTGTATTCGTTCCCGTTGCAGAAAACGATCGTGCACGAGGCCGCCACCGGATCACTACGCCACGCCGCCGACACCCTGCACCGCATCACCGGCCAGCGGATCAGCACCGGCCAGCTGATGGACACCGTCACCGCCGCCGCCCGCGACATCCGCGACTTCTACCAGCACCAGACGATCGCCGCCGGCGACCCCGGTGACCTGCTCATACTCACCATCGACGCCACCGGCATCGCGATGACCCCCACCAGCCTGCGCAACCCCGCACCACCACCGCCGACCGGCCCGCAGCCACCACACGCACGCCTGTCCGAACCGGAACGCACCGGCCGCACCCGCATGGCCACCGTCATCGCCTGCTACGACGCCAGACCGGCCGTCCGCACCGCCGCCGACATCCTGCCCGCCACCGCGACCGAACGCGCCGCCCGCCGACCCGGCCCCACCGCGACCGGCCGGCACCTGGACGCCTCGGTCGAACACGGCATCACCGTCATGACAAGGCGTCTGTTCGACCACGCCCAGCACCGCGACCCACACCACCGACGCCGCTGGATCGCCCTGGTCGACGGCAACAACCACCAAATCGACCGCACCGCCGCCGAAGCCCACGACCGCGGCATCACGATCACGATCATCATCGATTTCATCCACGTCCTGCAATACCTCTGGGACGCCGCCGCCGACCTGCACCCCACCCAACCCGGCCGCGCCGGCTTCGTCGAACACACCGCCCGCAACCTGCTCGACAGCAACCCTGCCCAGGTCATCCACCAGCTGACCATCACCCGGCACGCTCTCGGCGACCACCCGGCACCCGGCCTCGACCGCGCTATCTCCTACCTCACCGCGAAACAGCCCCATCTGCACTACCGCCAAGCCCTCGCGATGGGCTGGCCCATCGCGACCGGCGTCATCGAAGGTGCCTGCCGCCACCTCGTCAAAGACCGCCTCGCGATCACCGGCGCCCGCTGGAGCCTGCCCGGCGCCGAAGCCGTCCTCCTCCTCCGCGCACTGATCACCAACGGCGACCTCGACGCCTACTGGACCCACCACATCCAACAAGAACACCAACGCGTCCACACCAGCCACTACCAGCAGCAATACGAACTCGCCGCATGATCAACCAACCAGCAGCCCATTCAAAAACGAACGCACCCCAACGAGAACGACTCAAGATTCCTGAAGTTGCGTCAACCAGACCAAAGCCAGGCAGCCGCCCGGCAAACACCGATCTGGCCAAGACAAAACAGGGATCGACCTCAAACACCGGATCAGGAACTCCCGGGTTGTTTGTTAGATCCAAAGTCTGAGCACCAACAACATCTCGCGGCTGCACAACCTCGTCCTCGTCAAGGGCGGCATTTCGAACGTTTACCGGGGACTCGCGGTCTACGTCAACAGCTCGACCACGGCGGGCAAGTCGCAGGCGGAGTCCCTCACGAAGACCGGGCAGGCGGCCGTGGACACCGCGCTGGCCGCCTTCGCTGCCACGCCCGACCCCGCGCCGGCATGGACAGCAGAGGTGAAGACGTTCACCGGGGCATGGACGCAGTACCGCCAGAAGGCGCCGACGCGACTCGCCGCTCCAGCCGTCCTGCCGCAGCTGCAGTGCCTGCCCTGAATGCGGGCTGGCCGGCGGCCGCCTGTTGCCGGGGCAGGCGGCGAGCCCGGCCGGCTCCGGCAGCCTTCGAGCGGGCCAGGCTGAACTGGGTCTGGGCGGCCACCGTGTCCGCGTCGCGCCGAACCGAGCTGGCCTGGCATGCTCGTCCTCGACGTGGTCCGCGACGTAATCATGTTCGTCGAGGTCCTCGACCGCCTGCCGCTCGACTGAGACCCAGCGCAGCGGCAGGTCAGGGACGCCGCAGGCAGAAGGGGTGGCCGGCAGGATCGCGCAGGACCCGGTAGCGCTCCGGTGCGGGCTGGTGCTCCTCGGCGATCGCGCCGAGCCGAGTCGCCCGGTCCGCGGCATCGTCGAGGCCGGCCGGTTCGTCGATCGTCAGGTCGAGGTGCATCTGCTGCGATCGTTCGGCCGAGGGCCAGGTCGGCTGCCGGTAGCCCTCGACACGCACGGCGCCGAGGAACAGCACACCGGTCTTGACCGCGCAGAAATCCGCGGTCTCGACCGCGACCTCGCCGTCGAGCATCGCCGCCCAGAAACGGGCCAGGCCGGCGGGGTCCGAACACTCCAGGTTGATCGCAGCGAGATGCACAACGGGCATGGGTCCTCCAAGGGATCGTCCGGGCCAACGGTGATCGACACTAACACCAAAATGAAAGAACACTCTTTTTTACGACGGGGAGCGCGCCCGCTCAGCCCCTGATGATTGCCATCAGTGCTGTGGCGAACGGTGCCGGGTCCACGTCCCCGCGGATCGCCAGCTGCTGGCTGTAGGCGGCACAGAGGGCCACGAATGCCTCGGCGATCTCTCCCGCCTGCGGGCGCCGGGGATCGGGCACCAGCTCGGCTATCGCGGCGCGCATCGCGGCGAGTTGTCGCTGCACCACCGCTGCCAGCTGCGGTGACACCGCTGCCTCGGCGTAGATCTGCGCGACCAGCCGGGCGTGGTTGCTGTCCCGCGCCCGGCTGCGCACATGCTCGAGGAGCCCCGTCACGGCCTCGGCGGTGAGCGCCTTGGGCAGCGCGTCGGTGCCCTGCTCGCAGACGGCGACGACGATCTCGTCCTTGCTGGTGAAGTACCGGTAGATGGCGCCGTTGGAGAGCCCGGACTCGGCGATGATGTCGGTCATCGACGTGTGGGCGAAGCCGTGGCTGGCGAATCGGGACCGGGCCGCGTCCACGATTTGCTGGCGGCGGGCGTCGAGGTGAGCCTGGCTGACCCTGGGCATAAAAGAGTGACCTCTCTTTTTATCTGCTACTGTCGGAGCCTACCCGATCTTCAGGAGTCGCCATGCGCTACCAGACCTTCGGCCGACTGACCGGACTGCGCGTGTCGGAGTACGCGCTCGGCACGGCCGCCTTCAGCACGGCGAACGCCGGGGCCGCTCGGCAGATCTTCGAGACCTTCGTCGCGGCCGGCGGCACCACGTTCGACACGTCCGACATCTACCAGGACGGCCAGGCCGAGACTGTGCTCGGCGGGCTGCTCGGGCGCCAACGTGACGACTTCGTGGTAATCACCAAGTACAGCGGGACACGGCAGCCCGAGCCCCGCCCCGGCACGACCGGCAACAGTCGCAAGATCATGGTCCGGTCCCTCGATGCGAGCCTGCGCCGGTTGAACACCGACTATGTCGACGTCTTCATGCCGCACTTCCCGGACGGGGTCACGCCGATCGAGGAGATCCTGGCCGGGTTCGACGACCTGATCCGCGCTGGCAAGATCCGGCACGGGGGCCTGTCCAACTTCCCGGCCTGGCGGGTCGCCGGCGCTGCCGTCCGGGCCGACCTGCGCGGCCTGGCCCCGCTGGTCGGCATCCAGACCGAGTACAGCCTTGCCGAACGCTCGGCCGAGCGGGAGTTGCTGCCGATGGCGCAGGCGCACGGGCTGGGCGTGATGCTGTACTCGCCGCTGGCCGGGGGACTGCTCACCGGCAAGTACCGCCAAGGCGAGCAGGGCCGGCTGAACGCCCGCGGCGACGCGATCGAGGGCACAGCGCAGCGCACCGCGATCGTCGACGCCGTGTTGGCGATCGCCGATGAGCTCGGTGTCAGCGCGGTCCAGGTCTCCCTGACGTGGCTACGTCGCCGGGCCGCGCGGGCCGCCACGGCGCTGGTCCCGATCGCCGGCCCGCGCACCCTCGCCCAGCTGCAGGAGTACCTGCAGTCGCTGCACCTCGACCTCGACGACAAGCACTACCGGCTGCTGGACGAGGTCAGCGCGGTCCGGCTGGGCACCCCTCACGAGGACGTCGCCGCAGCCCTCAGCCACGGCGCCGACGGTGACCGCACCCTGCTGGAAACCCCGCCGGTTCCGGTGCGCTGAAATCCTGCGAGTGCCGCAGACCGAACTCGTGACCGAGTCACAAGCCCAGGGGGTCAGGACTCGTCAGCCCCGGCGGGGTGCGTTCGTTTCGGAGGCGGATCACCGATAAGGCCCTGGCCAGCGGCTACAGGGTTGGACGCCGACCGACGCAGCCTGGGTAGCCCCACGCGCAGCGGCTTGCGGACATAGCCAGCGGAGACGGCGAAATAGCCGCCACGATCGCCGAGGCGCAGCTCACTCCAAAACGAACGCACCCTGCGAGGATGCGAGGATTCATCACGACGCTGCTCTCACAGACCGGGAACGATCAGCATGGACAATCTGACGCATACGTTGATCAGTGTTCTGGTGGGTGAGGCGGTTCATCGGACGCTGCCGCCGTCGGTGGTGCTCAGTGACCGGGCTCGGCGGGGTATGGCGATCACCGTGATGGCGGTCGGCGGGAATCTGCCGGACGCCGATGTCATCTACACCGGCTGGGCCGGCACCACCCTGGACTATCTGCTGCATCATCGCGGGCACACGCACACCGTCGTCGGCGCGCTCGGGCTGTCGCTGCTGTTGTTCGGGGCGGTGTGGCTGTGGTGGCTGCGTCGCAAGGTCAAACCGGCGGCGGCTGACGTCGGGTTCCTCGCGGGGGTGTCGGTTCTGGCGCCGCTGCTGCACATCGGGCTCGACTTCACCAACAGTTACGGCGTGCACCCGTTCTGGCCGTTGGACGACAGCTGGTTCTACGGTGACGCCGTCTTCATCGTGGAGCCGCTGCTCTGGGCCTGTTCGGCGGCTCTGCTGTTCGTGCTGCCGGGCCGGACCGCGCGAGTGTTGATCGGGCTCGTGTTGACTGCAGGTGTCGTGTTGAGTTGGTTCTCTGGATTCGTACCAGCAACTCTTGCGGGTTTGCTGACCCTGCTCACCGCCGGTCTGGCCGCGCTCAGCCGCTTCGCCCCGGCGAAGGTCGCGCTGGCCGGCGGAATCGCCACCTGGCTGGCGCTGACGGCGACGTTCGTGATCACCTCGCGCACCGCGGAGAGCCGGATCGAGGCGCTGCTGGCGGACCGTTTCCCGGGGTTCAGCACGCTCGACGTGGTGTTGACGCCGATGCCGGCCGACCCGGTGTGCCGTGAGGTACTGGCCGTGCAGCGATCAACAGACACTTATGCCGTACGCCGGGCCTTCCACTCGCTGGCACCGGGCTGGATCCCGGCCGCCCGTTGCGCCGAGCTGTACCCGTCGACGGGTACGAACACAGAGCCGGGCACCGGGGCGGAAGCGGGCACGAACACGGAGGCGGGCACTGGGGCGGAAGCGGCGACAGGCACCGCGGCGAACACGACCGCCCAGCTCACCCCGGTAGCGCAGCCGTCCGACGACGAGATCCGGTGGGCCGGCGAGCTAGCGATCCCGGCGGGCCTGCTCGCGACCCTGTCGAGCGAATACTGTGCCGTCGGCGCGCTGCTGCAGTTCGCCAGAGCACCGTGGGCGATACCGAAGGGCGACGGCTGGATCGTCGGCGACCTGCGTTACGACCATGAGCCGGGGCTGGGCATGGCCGAGGTCGAAGCCGGTCCGGGCCGGGACGAGTGCCCGCGCCTGCCGGCTCCGTGGACACCACCGCGGGCGGATCTGCTGACCGGCGAGTGACGGTTCAGCCGACGGGACACGGTTCAGTCGGCCGGGACACAGTTGGCGCTGGTCCGGCGTACCGAATATTCGCGGTCGTCGGTGGTGATCCCGGACGGCAGACCCGCGAAGTAGGCCTCCATCTTCGCCCCGGCGGCACGCTGCTCGTAGTGCAGGTGTGGCGCACCCGACTTGCCGGTGCTGCCGATCTTGCCGAGTTGCTGCCCCTGCTGGACCTGCTGTCCCTCGCTGACCATCGGCGGTTCGAGCATGTGCAGGTACTGGGTGGTCCAGAGGCCGCCGTGGTCGATCTTCACCCAGTACCCGGCGCCCGTACCGAAAGGTCCGTCGGGGTTGTCGGGGGTGCGCTCGCCGAGCGTGCCGTTGACGCCGGCCTCGACCACCTCGCCGGCGTAGGACGCCAGGATCGGGCGGCCCCACGTCTTGCCCTTGGCCGGGAAGAAGTCGATGTCGAAGTTGTCGTGGCCCGGATAGGTGGTGAGGATCCAGGTCTCGTCGCAGGCCACCGGCAGTTGGAAGGCGGGGCGCGGGCCCGGTTCCCGGGACGGCAGCATGACGAGCACGGCTGCGGCGACCAGGGCGACGGTCACGACGGCCCCGGCGATGAAAGGTACGGGGCGGCGCGAGGTCACCCGCACGATCATTCCAGAACCGGGCAAGAGCGCCACTCGGGCTGTGTCCTCAGCTCAGCGGGTGCGGTGCCGATTTCTGGACGTACCGGAATTAAAGGGAGGCGGGGTTGAGCAGGGCACTCGTCCCGCTGACACTGCTACTGGCCGTAGCCCAGGTGCTCCTGATCCTGCTCGGCACCCGAGTCGGCCTCCCGAACCCGTTGGTGTGGATCCCGGGGCGGGCCGGGCCGGGGCTGGCCGCTGTCGCGTTCCTGCGGGCAGCCGCGAGCGCCGCCGGGGATCTGCGCCTGTTCTGGCGCCGGACCGGGTTCGCGATGACGGGACAAGAGCTTCGTCCACGGCCTCAACGGCACCCCTCACCAGGGGGCCATCGCGGTCGCGCTCACCGGCATCGCCGACACGCTGGGCTTGCGCATGGTCGCCGAGGGCGTCGAGGCCGAAGAGCAGGCCCAGCGGTTGTACGAGCTGGGCTACCGCCTCGTACAGGGCTTCCACTTCGCCCGCCCGCTACTTCCCGAAACGATCACCGACATGCTGCGCGAGGATCAGCGGCCGGCCTTCATCGCCTAGCCTCGGCCCCCATGGAGAGCATCACCAAGAACCGCCAGTCGCTTCAGACGTTGCGTGCGATGGTCGCCCGCGCGTACGGCCCCGATCAGGTCCCCGGCCCGTCCGACCAGGACTGGGTCACCGAACTGGGGCACGGCTGGTTCAACGTCGCCTACCTGATCCGGCTGCGGGACGGCCGCCGGGTCGTCCTCAAGATCGCACCGCCGGCGCACGTCGAGGTGATGACCTACGAGCGCGGCGCGATGGACACCGAGCTGGCGGCCCTGGAACTGGTGCGCCGGCACACCGACGTGCCGGTCCCCGCCGTGGACCACGCCGACGACAGCCGCGAACTGTGCGACGCCGCCTACTTCTTCATGCCGTACATCGACGCGGACAACCTGGCCGTCATCAAACCGGACCTGCCGAAAGCCGACCTGGACGCGTACAGCGAGGCCGTCGGCAGAGCCAACCGCCAGATCAACACCATTCGCGGTACGGCGTTCGGCCCCCTGTCCGGCCCCGGCGACCCCAGCTGGCGGGCCTGCTTCACCCGCATGATCGATGCGGTGCTGAGCGACGGCGAACGCCGGAAGGTCGACCTCGGCTACGACTACGCCCTGATCCGCGCGCTCGTCGACCGCCACGCCGACTGCCTCGACGAGGTCACCGAGCCACGATTCGTCGAATGGGACCTGTGGGACGGCAACGTGATGGTCCGTGACGGCGCGATCGCCGGCATCGTCGACCACGAGCGCGCCTTCTACGGCGATCCACTGATCGAAGTCGGCTTCACCCCCGTCGACCTACCGGCGTTCGGCGACGCCACCGCTTTCATCCGCGGTTACGGTCACCCCGACGCCTCCCATGAGTTCACCCCCGGCGGCCGGTCCCGCCGCAAGCTCTACACCCTCTACCTGGTCCTCATCATGGTCATCGAAACCGTCTACCGAGCCCACACCGACACCGGGTCGTACGACTGGGCCCGCGCCCGCCTCCAGGAGGTGATGGCGCTGTTCGATACCGCCGAGGCCGGCGGACCGCCGTGCCCGAGCCAGCCGATCGCCGGGTCGGCTCAGGGGGTAGCCGTCCACCCGGACGGAGTGACCGGTGGGTTGTGACGGAAGTAGTCGCCGAAGTCCCAGGACTGCGGAAGGCCCCCTTCCACCTCGACCACACGGTCGATCATCAGGTCGACGAGACGTTCAGCACCGGGGACGGCCGCGGCCCGGGACGGAGATTCGTCGATATGGGCTCGACCGGTCACGTGCAGGGCCCGGCCGCCGGCCCAGTCCAGGAACAGCAGGCCACAGCGAGGTTCCAGCAGCAGGTTCCCGAGTGTCATGAACATTCCGTTGCCGGCATACTCCGGCCAGGTGATCCGTCCCGCCGAGGCAACCGTGAACCCCGGGTTGCCGCCACGGTGGGAGGCGTCGGTCCCGAGGTCCCCGGCCCGCGTACCGATGAAGAACGTATCGGCGGCGTCGACCCATCGCTGCTGGTCGTCGGAGAGCGTCCCACTCCCGGTGACCCCGCCGACAACATCAAGATCAACCGCCGCTGGAGTACGAGTCTGAATGTACTTGGGACAGTTGGCATACACCTGTCTCGTATTGACGACCAGCCGCCCAGCATCAACACCGGCACCGTCAACATGAGCCCTGCCGTTGATGCGCATTCGGCGGCGACGGGCGGGCTCTATCACGATCATGCCGATGTCGCGTTCGTTCTCGGCGTCGAAGCAGCCCTCCAGCGGAGGACCGGGCAGCCGGTCGACGATCACCGTGTGTTCGTCACGGGCTCGGGTGAAACCGGGTGGCCCGCTGAGCGCGGTGGCCCAGACCGCCCCGGTGTCATCGGCGGCAGCGATCACCACGAGCCGCTGCTGGGCCAGGAACTCGGCGGCGACCGGCGGGATCTCCGACCCGGCACCGGCCGATCCCCACCCCGGCCGGTGCACTCCGGCTCGTTCCTGAAGCGCGTGTTCTCCCGGATGGAACATGATCCCCCTGTCGTCGAACATGGCTGCGCCCGCGCGAGAGAGCTTTTGCGGTCCGGGCGCGAGTGCTATTCCGGTGTGGTGAGTCCGGGTTCGATTCGCACCCGGAGTCACCACACTTCCCGGAGCGCTAAACGTCTCGAATGCTAGAAGAATCCGCAGGTCGGCGCGTCGGGCGTGGGTGCGGTGGCGGTTACTCCGTCGATCGCCGGGGTGTAGATCTCCAGGCGGATGCCGTCCGGGTCGGTGAAGAACAGACCGCCGGAGGCCGTGCCCTCACCGTGCGGCACGATTCCGTCGTGCAGCGGATCGACGCCCAGTTCCCGCAACACTGACTCGGCGTGGCGGAGGTCTTCCACGCCGGGTACCTGGAACGCCAGGTGGTGCAGGCCGGGCCGGTCGGTGGGGAACGCCCCGCTGCTCTGCTGCCACAGCGTGACCATCAGGGTGCCGTCGAGCCCCAGGAACGTGTAGCGACCGTCGCCGCCGAGCACCTCGAACCCGAACAGCCGCTGGTAGAAGGCGGTCGAGCGGGCCAGATCGGTGACGTTGAGGCCGACGTGGCCAACGGTGACGGTCATACGACTTCCTAACGACTGAAGGCTTCTCTGACCATTAGAAGATGCCTCGACTTTCTAACACTGTCAAGCCCGTTGTACCGTTAGAAGATGCCCGAGCCTCTGCCGATCGAGTTCGCCAACACCCTTCATGCGGTGCGTGGCCGCGTTCGGGACGGGCTGACGACCACGGCTGAACTGGCCGATTGGCTCCAGCGCAACGGGCTGCCCGCCGAGGTGACTGCGGATGACCTGATCCAGGCACGTGAGTTGCGTGACGCCGTTCGCGCGATCGCCCACGCGGTCGCTCATGGCCGCGATCCCGAACGTGTTGACATCACTGTCGTCAACACGTTCGCACGATCCACCCCGCGATGGCGTGAGCTGCACTGGAGTCCGCAACCGCACGCCGTCGCACACACCACCGGCACGCCGCTCGCCGCCGCCCTGTCCACCGTGGCCGACGCGACGATCGCTCTGTTCACCAGCACGGCCCGCGATGATCTGCGAGCCTGTCCGGGCCCGGGGTGTGTCCTGCACTTCGTGCGCGACGCACCCCGCCGCGAGTGGTGCTCACCCGGGTGCGGCAACCGGGCCCGAGCGGCCCGCCACTACGCCCGCTCCCGCGACCGGACCGAACCCTGAGGACTGAACCGAGTCCCGGAGGACCCGGAGGGGCGGGCCGTGACGCGATCGCCCACCGGTGCGGATTCGTATCGGCCGGATTCCCCTCAGGTGCATTTCACCGGCGCACACCTGCGCCGATCCATCTGCCCACCGTGACACCCTCGGCGCCGATTCGCGTCAGCGCAGCAGTGTCAGGCGGGTCGTGACCTCGGTGACCGTCCGCTCAAGCGACGGCCAGGGCAGGCCGGGCGCGGAGAGTCTCGTCCCGACGATGCCGTGCAGGGCGGCCAGCAGATGGATCGCGTCGGTACGCGGATCCGTGGCGGCCGAGGAGCCGTCGCGGGCACAGGCGGCGATCAACTCCACCATCTCGTCCAGGGCCGTGCCGGCCATCAGGTCAGAACCGGGAACGTTCGTGAAGATCAACGCGTACCGAGCCGGCCGGGCGAGACCCAGCTCCACGTAGGCACGGGCTCGGGCCAGCAGCCGGCCGGCCGGTTCGGGTTGACCCTCCTCGGCCGCGGCGGTGACCCGGATGACCTCCGCGAAGGTGCCCCGCCGCAGCTCGGCCAGCAGCTCGGGCAGGTCGGCGAAGTGCCGGTAGACGGCGGGCGCGGTGATCCCGGCGGCGCGCGCCACGGCACGCAGGGTCACACCAGCCAGTCCTTGCTCATCGAGCACGGTGAAGGCCGCCTCCACCAACTCGCCGCGCAGTCGTGCGCCCTGCCCCCGGGTGTTCTGGGTTCTCGTCACGTCGACACTTTACACGCGTTTACTGTGATGTCGCGCGCATCGGTTTACATCCGTTTACCTATGGCGGTATAAATCTCGTTGAACGGCCCCGTCAGTTCCGGGGCCTCGACGAACGGTGACAAAGATGCAACTTCACCACTTCCGCAATCCGCGCCTATGGCGAATTCCGGTCATCATGATCGTGTTGCTGAGCATTGCCCTTCCGGCCTGTTATCTGAGCGGCATCGCGGACCCGCAGGCACACTTGCGGAACCTGCCGGTAGGCCTCGTGCTCACCCCCCAGGAGCCAGGCGGCACAAGCGGCGCCGCCGAGGCTCTCGCCGAAGGCATCCGCACCGGCGCCGACCCGGACAAAATCGACGTGACCACCATGACGGCCACCGAGATGTCCGCCCGATTCGCCGACGACGAGATCTACGGAGCCGTGGTCATCCCCGCCGACTTCGAGCGCTCGCTGTCCAGCCTGACCAGCAACGACGCGATCGTGCGGCCGGTGGTCACCGTGCGGACCAATGCCGGCGAGGGCAGTCTCGCGGTCGGCCTGGTCAGCGGCAACCTCGGCCCCGTCCTCGCCGCCGCCCAGCGCACCCTCGGCGACCGCCTGCGCGCCGCCGCCGGCACCGGGCTCACCCCCGCGCAGTCCCTGGTCCTCCAGGAGCCGTTCACCGTGTCGACCATGCCGGACCAGCCACTGCCGGCTGAGTCCGGGTACGGCCTGACCCCGTTCTACCTGGCCCTGGTCGCGATCCTGATCGGCTTCATCGGTGCGTCGACGATCCACCCGTCGCTGGACGCCGCGATCGGCTTCGCGCCCAGCGAACTCGGGCCGCTGACCAGCCGCCGCCCGTACCAGTGGGCGGGCCGGGTCACGACGCTGCTCGCCAAGTTCGCGGTCCTCACCGGGGTCGCCCCCGTCGCCGCCGCCCTGCTCCAACTCGTCGCCACGACGGTGATCGGCGTTCCGGTCAGCCACCCTGTCGAACTGTGGCTGCTGCTCACCGCCACCATCATCGCCGTCGGCGTCGGCACGCTGTCCGTCTTCGCCGCGTTCGGCAGCCCGGGAGCGCTCATCAACACCTTCTTCTTCGTGGCGCTCTCCCTGGCCTCCGGCCCCACCGTCCCGGTGGAGGCTCTCCCCGGCTGGCTGCGATCGCTCAACACGGTGACCGCCATGAACCCGGTCCTCGACGGCGTCCGCGCCATCCTGTTCTTCGACGCGCGCGGTGCGGCGGGCCTCAGCCACGCGTGGATCCGGCTGGGCATCGGTGCCGCGGCCGGCGCTGCCCTCGGCCTGCTCGCCGCCTGGCTGTACGACCGCAACCCGCGCCTGACCCGGCATCCCCTCCCCTCGACACCGGCCGATGCTCCGGCCCCCGTTCCCGTACCGCAGACGTGACGCCGCGCCGGGACGGAGAGGATCGACCCGTCCGGCTCTCCGCCCACGAGCGCCGCCATCAGGTGACCGGAGTCGCCGTCACCGCCTTCGCGACAGGCGGGTACGCGGGCACCTCGGTCGACCGGGTGGCGGACCTGGCCGGCATCTCCACGCCGTACGTGACCCGGATGTTCGGCGGCAAACGCCGGCTCTTCCTCGCCGCTTTCCACGACGCCGCCGACCGGATCGAAGCCGCACCGGAGTTCGGCGGGCCCGGCGCCGCCACGAGCCCTGAGCTGAGCGCCATGCTCCTGCACGGCTGCGCCGCGGCTGCCGACCCGGTGATCGGCCACGCCGTCCGCGAGCGCTTCGGCGGGTTCCACGCGGCAGCACGCGCGATGCCCGGCGCCGATGCGGGCACCGCGCGGCGGGCCCTGGCGGCGCTCGTCTTCGCAGCCGTGGCCGGGCTACTCGACGAATTCGCTGCCGGCCAGGAAACCGAGATCCTCGCCCTGCGGCACCAGATCATGTCCGGCCGAGAACGACGACGATCCGCAGCCTGCTCACCCACCCCGGCATGGCCCGCACCCCGATGCACGACAGCGCGACCTCCGCCTTCGAACGCTTCTGCTGCGCGCAGCGACCGATCGCAGGCCCGCGGCGGCGAGCACTACGGGCGGTCGAACCAGCAACCGCCGGACTGACCAGAGACACCCGCCCCGCCAGCCTGCGCCGCGGTGTTGTCGCTGCGATCGTCAAGGACCACTGTCGACTGTGACGCGTAACGGCGGCAGGGCGCCAATCATTAATAAGAGACAGCAGCCCTAATGACACTGGGTAACGTCGAGAGGGGCGTGGCCCACTTTCGCCCACGACACCGCAACACGATCAGAGTTGACAGGGCAACCGAGGGTGCCGAGATTCAGGTTGCTGAGACCTTGGGCGCCGGGACCCGGCGGACCGGGCTCCTCACATTTTCGGCGGCGCGGGCCCCGTGACTGCCACTGGTGTGAACGTCGGCGCTGTCGACGAGTGACAGCCGTACCAGAAAGCGAGTTTGATGTTCTCTCTCCGTGAAATCCCGTTCAGCTATCGGGGTTCGTGGTTCGGGCTCTCCCCGGTGGTGGCGGAGCAGACGTACGCCGACGACGTGCATCTGGTCTCCCACCAGACCCGGATGCACCCGGTTCTGTGCCTCACCCCGCTGGCCGGTGGCGTGCGGGCGCTGACCGAGGTGACCGCGACTCCGGCGCGGCTGTCGTGGACCCGCGGGACCGAACGGATCGAGGCCGCTTACGCGAGCTCCGACACCGTACGGCTGCGGGGGTCGGGTCTGGGGTTGCGGATCGGCACTGCGGCGCCGGCACTGACACCGTTCGCGGGCAGTTACCTCTACCGTGATCCGATCGATGGCGCGCACGTCTTCACCTGCTACGAGACCGGTCGCCGCTATCGCCTCACCGTGCTCACCGGCACGTTGACCGAGGTCGCGGGGGTGCAGGCGCTCGGTGCGGCGGACCGGCACCTCACGCTGCCGGACGGCGAGCCGTGGGAGATCGCGATCGAGGAGTACCGGACCGCCCGGGCGCCCTACATCGCCGACGACACCTTCGAGACCGTCACCACCGCCGCGGGCGCCGCCTTCACCACTTTCGTCGACGCCATCGCGCCCTGGCGTGACGATCACACGCCGGCTGCGGAACTCGCCGCCTACGTCCTCTGGTCCGCGACCGTCGACCCCGCCGGATTCGTCGGCCGGCCCGCCGTACTGATGTCGAAGCACTGGATGGACAAGGTGTGGAGCTGGGATCACTGTTTCAACGCCATCGCCCTCGCCGCGGGTGAACCGGAGTTGGCCCTCGGCCAGTTCCTGCTGCCCTTCGATCATCAGGATCCGGCCGGCGCGCTGCCCGACTCGATCACCCATTCGGAAGTGCTGCACAACTTCGTCAAACCGCCCATTCACGGCTGGGCGCTCCAGCATCTGCGCGCACGCCTGCCGCGCGACCTCGACCAGCAAGAACTCGCCGATTTGTACGAACGTCTCACACGCTGGACCGAGTTCTGGCTCACTCATCGCCGAGTGCCCGGTCATCCACTGCCGCACTACCAGCACGGCAACGACAGCGGCTGGGACAACGCCACCACCTTCGACACCGCCCGGGTCGTCGAGACCGCCGACCTGGCCGGTTTCCTCACCCTGCAACTCGACTGCCTCGCCGGGCTGGCGACCGAACTGGGCCGCCCGGACGACGCCCG
Organism: Actinoplanes derwentensis; assembly: GCF_900104725.1. Lineage (NCBI taxonomy): Bacteria > Bacillati > Actinomycetota > Actinomycetes > Micromonosporales > Micromonosporaceae > Actinoplanes > Actinoplanes derwentensis. The sequence goes on along the minus strand of NZ_LT629758.1, from coordinate 1,235,241 downwards.
GCACTGGACGGCAACCGGCGCCGAGATCAGCGCCGCGATGCTGGAACTCTGGGACGGCACCCGGTTCCTGGCCCGCAACGCGGAGACCGGCGAGACCGGTACCAGCTCGAGCCTGCTCGACCTGATGGCCGTCACCGTCGGAGCCGGCCTTCCCGCGCACGTCAGCGCCGCTCTGGCCGAGGGCGTCACGACCCATTTGACCGCGTACGGTCCGGCGACCGAACCGACGGACTCCCCGCGGTACGCGCCGGACGGGTACTGGCGCGGGCCGATCTGGGCGCCGTCGACCGTGCTGATCGAGGACGGGCTGCGCCGCGCCGGGCACACCGCGCTCGCCGACGAGGTCAGCCGGAGGTTCCGGGCGCTGTGTGAGAAGTCCGGGTTCGCCGAGAACTTCGACGCCGAAACCGGTGCCGGGCTCCGCGACCGCGCCTACACCTGGACCGCCAGCGGCTACCTGATCCTGGCCGCCGCCCACGCACACCGCCAGGCCGGGAAGTAGACCGGCGGCGAACTCCGGACGGCTCCGGCGGACACCTTTCAGGGTCCGCCGGAGCCGCCGGTCAGCCGGCGGAGGTCAGCGGGTCAGCCGGTCAGCGCGTCACCCGGTCAGCGCGTCACCCGGCGAAGGCCTTCACCTCCAGGAGGCCGACGGAGGCGGCGCCGCTGGTCAAGGCCATTCGTAGCCGGGTAGTGCTGACCGGTGTGAAGGTGACCGCGTTGTACTGGTTCGCGGCTGTCGGGTAGCCGCTCGGGGCGGCCACGTCGACGTAGGCGGTGCCGTTCCAATATTGGAGTCTCCACGACGCGGGCAGGTCGATGCCCTGGCCGTCGTCGAAGAAGTAGACCTGCGCGGAACCGAGGGTCTGTGCCGCCGGCCAGGTCAGTTCGGCCCACTGTTCGCCCTGGTTGGGCCAGGTTCCCCAGCGCGGGTTGACGGTGTCGTTGGACGACGGCGGGTCGACGCCGTCGTTGATCGCGGCGACGCTCTCCCATGACGAGGTGTAGGACGCGCTCGGGGTCGCCGTCGCGGCCAGGTTCGGATTCGCCGGGACGGTGCCCTGCCCGAACAGTTTCACCTCGGTGAGACCGGTCTTCGGAGTGCCGGTGGGTTGAGTGAACTGGATCCGCAACCTTGACGTGTTGACCGCACTGAACGTGGTCTTGTTGAGGTTGGACTGTGGTGCGCTGGGTGTCTTGACTTGACTGGTCGTGTTGACCCAGGCACTGCCGTTCCAGTACTGCACGTTGTACGCGGTGGGCGGCCGGTACCGGTTGGTGGCCCGGTCGTTACGGAAGTAGATCCAGGCCTCGTCGACCGTACGAGCTGATCCGAAGTTGAATTCCACCCAGTCGGTCGTATTGGTGCTGCCGAAGCTGCCCCACAGCGGCGCGTTGGTGGGCAGGCCGTCGACGATCCCGGAAGTGGCGGTGCCCGACGTGGTGTAGGACGCCGTCACGGTGGCCCCGGTGGCCAGGTTCGGGCGGGTGGAGCCGAGGTCGACGCCGGCCTTGCTGAACATGTCGACCATCCGGGCGCTGTTCTGCACCACGTTCTGCGGTGCGGCCAGGCTCGGGAAGGCCGTGCTGGAGGCGACAGTGCCACTCGTGGTGACCGCCCCGGTCGCCGGGTTGTAGGTGAACGGGACCAGGCTGTTCAGGGTCGCGACCCGGGTGCCGTTCAGGAAGATCGAGTAGCCCTGCGGCACCCCGGCGTACCTGGTCACGCCGTCGGCCGGGTCATCCCAGACGATCGACAGGTTCGCGTTGCGGTAGCGCAGGTTGTTGACCGCGAAGTGGCTCCAGCCGATGTTGATCGGCGACAGTTCGATCTGGGTGTCGTTGCGGGGCCGCAGACCGGCCACGTCCTCGATCACGGTCCAGTTGCTGCTGCCGAGGATGTTGTGGTGGATCCACGAGCGGTAGGTGATGGCGCTGCCGTTCCAGTCGGCCCAGAACTCGTTGGCGTCCGGCCAGTTGGTGTCACCGTTGACGTATTGAGCCCAGGCGTTCCAGTACAGCAACTTCTTGTAGTCCTCGTTGACCATCCACGAGTTGGGGTAGTTGCGCAGCACCTGGGAGTAGAGCCGGAACTGCACTGTCGAGTTGATGGTGGAGAAGTTGTTGCTGCCCGGGTTCCCGGCCGCCGCCGCTGCCGCCTTGTCCTTCTGGTTCGCGGTGTAGAACGGGAAGATCGGGTACTCGGCGGGGTCGGCGTAGAGGCGCAGCGCCTCCCGGTACTGGGCCGTGTTCGGCATCAGCCCCACCGCGTACGGGTAATAGTTGTTGATCTCCTTCCAGGGCACGTGGGTGTTCGTCGACACGTGCTTGTGTTCCAGGAGCTGCCGGTCCGGGTTCCACAGCGTGTTGATGACGCCGTTGCGGATCCGGTCGGCGAGCGTCTGCATCTCGGTCGCCTTGCTCGTGTTGCCCATCAATGTGTACGCGTCACGTGCGGCGATCGCGGCCGTCCACACGTACGCGGTCTCGGCCCGGTCCAGGTTGCCGGCCCGCCAGTGGAACGACACCGCGTCGGCGTCGTTGCCGGTCATCGCGCCCCAGTCGTACTCGATGACGCCGTTGTTGTTGGTGTCGTAGGTCGCGAGCTGGCCCTTCGCGTCACCTTCGGCGTAGCGGGCGAAGTTGGTGAGCATGGCCGGCTGGCCGCCGTGGATCTGGTAGGCACGCCAGGCGGCCTCGGCGATGTACTGGGTGTACGAGTTCGACCAGTTCTCCGGGTCGCCCGGGTTGTCGACGAACCGGCCGTTCGCCGAGTACTGCCCGACCGCGAGATAGTTGCCGTAGGCGTACTCCGGGCCACGCAGGTACTTCAAGTCGTCAATGTGCATCGGCTGCGTCAATGCGATCGCGTTGTTGTAACCGGTCACGCCCTCGATCGACTGCGGGAACTGGAAGTCCTGGCCGGGGATCTCCGCGTCCAGGTTGTTGTACCGCATCAGCCACCAGCGGTAGTAGATGCTCTTCTTGATCCCGGCGTCCGGCACGTCGATGTAGGGGACGTTGTCGGCCCACCACTTGTTGTAGTCGCGGACGTGGGTGCCGAACGCGTCGGCGGGGGTGCGGGCGCGGTAGGCGTTGTACTCCGTCAGCGACGCCGGAATCTCGTTCGCGACAAAGCCGAGCTGCACCTTCACGGTGACCGTCGCACCGGCCGCGACCGTTATCGATCGGGTCAGCGCCCCACTGGCGGCGGTGAAGCCGTCTCCGGAGAACCGCGGGTAGAGGGTGGTCAGGTTGTTCTTCACCGCACGGGTGCCGGTCAGTTCGGTGCCGCTGACGGTGGTCGCGTAGGGCGAGGTCGCGGACAGGTTGAGCGTCGCCGACGCGGTACCCGTGTTGACCGCTGCGACGTTGGTGACCAGCACGTTGTTGTTGGTGATGAACTTGGTGACCTCCAGCCGGATCGTGCCGCCGGTGTGCACGCTGCGCCAGTGGCTCGGGGTCTGCCGGCGCTGGGCGGCCTGCTCGGTGAAGGTGCCCGGGGAGGCGGTGATGGCGTAGGCGTTCTGGCTGCTGATGTTGTCCCAGTAGGCGGCGTTGCCGCCGAAACCGATCACTGCCGGGTTGTGCGTGTTCATGTAGGCGGCGCGGCCCCGGGTCATCAGCCAGGTGCCGGCCGGGTCGTTGCCGGTACGGGCGAGGAGCCGGTCCATCCAGAAGTCGGTCCCGCTACTCTCCGCGTCGTAGATCGCCTTCATGGTGTCGCCGGTCGTGTAGCCGACCGGCGGCGCCGGAATCGACCCGGTGTTACCGAAGGCCGGATACCCGATGGTCTGCGCGGCTAGCGCCGGCTTGGCAAGACCGACCCCACCCAAGATCAAAACCAGTCCCGTTGCGTACGCCCACGGCCGCCGCCAGCCCCGGCCCGCCCTCGCTCCCGCACGCCCAAGACCGAGCCGATGCCCGGACCCGCGCCCAACCCAGACGCCGAGCCCACGCCCGGCCCCGCCATCGGATCCGCGCCCAGCCCCGCCGCCCAGCCCACGCCCGACCCCGCCATTAGACCCGCGCCCGGTCCCACCGTCAGGCCCACGCCCGGTGATGTCGTCGAATCCACGCCCTCGCCTCATGACTGGAACGCCTTCCACTCGAGCACGCCTGTGGAGAGGCCGGTGCGGGACGTGATGTTGAGGCGCAGCCTTGTCGTATTGACTTGACTGAACGTGATGACGTTCTCAACGTTGCCGGCCACGCCACAGGTTGATTGGCCGGGCACGTTGACGTATTGACTGCCGTTCCAGTACTGCAGTTGACATGACGCCGGGACATCGATGCCTTGGTTGTCGTCGAACCAGTAGACCGCGCTCTTGTTGATCGACTGTGCGGTCGGCCACTGGTACTCGATCCACTGTGTGCCCTGCTCCGGCCAGTTGCCGTAGGCAAGGCTCGACCGGTCCTGGGAGTTGACCGGCGTACCCCCGTTGTTGATCGCCGCAAGGCTCTCCCATGACGAGACGTAGGACGTGGACGCGGTGGCGTTGGGTGCGATGTTGGTGCCGCTGCCCCCGCCGGTCCCTCCGCCGGTGGTCGGGATGACCTGCTGGATCGTGCCGTCAGCGTTGAAGTAGAGCTTGTCCACCGCCACCGACCTGCGGAAATTGCCACCTGCCGGGGCGTCGGCGGTGTGGTAGACGAGGTACGACTGCCCGTTGAAGTCGACGATTCCGGCGTGGTTCGTGGTCGACGACACCTGGCCGAGCACGATGCCCCGGTGCGTCCACGGCCCGAGCGGGTTGGTCGCGGTGGCGTACCGCTGGCAGGCATAGTTGGAGTTGGTGACACAGCCACTGGTGTCGTTGGCCGCGTACATCATGTAGTAGAGGCCGTTTCGTTTGAACATCCACGGGGCCTCCCAGTAGTTGGTGAGCCCCTGCGGGGTGACGACCGACCCGACCGTGTCGATCATGTTGGCGGCGAGTTTGACCGCGCGCGGGGCCCAGTAACCGCCCCAGTACATGTAGGCCTGTCCGTCGTCGTCGACGAAGACGGTCGGGTCGATGTTGAGCCCGGACGAGTTGGCGGTGCTGTCGCTGATCAGCGGCCCGCCCTTGGCATCGGTGAACGGGCCGAGCGGCGTGTCGCCGACCGCCACGCCGATGTTCATCCAGCCCGCGCCATTGCCGTTGATCGACGTGTACCAGTAGTACTTGCCGTTGCGCGGTTCGACCTCGCCCGCCCACGCGTCGGCACCGGCCCACCCGAAGGTGGCGATGTTGGCCTTGGCACCGTTGTCGACCCAGGTGTTCGCATCGGTGGAGGACAGCACGTGCCATTCGCGCATCAGGAAGTTACTGGTGCCGGTGGGTGCCTCGTCTCGCCCGGCGTAGATGTACATGGTGTTCCCGACGACCAGGGGAGCCGGGTCGGCGGTGTAGATGCTGGTGATGATCGGGTTGGCGGCGTGTGCCGCGGTGGCGACCGCGACCGCTGCCGCAGCCGTGACCAGCGCGCAGGACGCGGCTAGCCATCTCCGAGAGGACATCTGGACACCTTTCTCACTGACCGGTGGCGTGCAGTTGAGAAACCTCGGCCGCCGACAGGGCCCGGCTGTGGATCCGGAGGTTGTCGACGGCCGCGGTGAGGTAGGGATCGGCGGCGTACTGGGAACGGCCGATCCAGTTCTGAGTGGTGTTGATTGCGGACGGCCGTACAGTCAATGCGTTGTTGCGGGCGACCTCGGCGCCGTTGACGTAGAGCACGCCGAGGTTGCCGGTATGGGTGACGGCGACGTGCGTCCACGTGCCGGTCGGGAGCGCAGCCGGGGCGTCGATGCGCTGTTCGGCCCCGGATCCGCCGGTGGTGATCGCGTATCGCATGTTTCCCGCGCTGCTGCGCGGAGTCAGGAACAGATACGCGCCGCCGCCGGTGCCGAAGTCGAAGATCCGCGCCCAGGTGGCGGCGGTGTCGAGGCGGATCCAGGTGGCGACGGTGAACGCGGAGGCACCGGCCAGGATTCCGGCGGGCAGGTTGACGTACGCATTGACGCCATTGAGCAGTACAGCCGTTCCGCTGCGCCCGGCGGTCCGGGTGGCGCCGCCGACCAGGGTGCCGTTCCAGCCGTTGCCGGTGGCGTCGATCGCGGTGCTGCCGGAGGGCTCGTCGAAGAGATAGCGGACCTCACTCGGCGCGGAACCGGTGACGTTCCAGTAGACCGAGTAGCGCTGGCCGTGCGTTTTGTAGAACGGCTTGAGCAGCACTGATCCGGTCGTGTACTCCAGCGCGGTGCCAGCCGGCTGCAGGGTCGCCGGGTCGAGCGTGGGCAGGGTACCGAGGTTACTGGTGCCGAACTGGCCGGCGAGCACGATCGGGCCGTGCCGGACCGCCCGTACCGCCGGATTGTCCGGGGCCGCTTCCAGAGCGAGGGCCATCGGGAGGCTGATCTCCACGACGTCGCCGGTGGCCCAGGTGCGATTGATGGCCAGGTACTTGCCGGGAACGGGTGTTCCGGTGAGGGTGCCGTTGACGCGGACCTGGGCTCCGGAGGTCCACGACGGGACACGGATCCGCATGTCGATACTGCCGGAGCCGGTGACCGTGAGCCGCGAGGTGGACGTCTCCGGGAAGGCGGTCTCCTGCCGGATGGTGAAACCACGGTTCGGCCACGTCAATGTCGACGAGACGTACATGTTGACGTACAGAATCGTGGTGTTGTCGGTGAAATAGACGCTGTCAGCGAGCTTGGTGTTGGTCTCCATGCCGGTGCCGTGACAGCACGTGAAGTTGTCGTAGTCGTTGCTGTACGTCTTGATGCCCCCGGCCCGCAGCGGCACGTAATAGCAGTGATGACCATGCGCTGAGCTGGGGTTCTGCGCGCCGAGCAGATGGTTGTAAAGCGCCTTCTCGAAGAAGTCCATCAGCTCGCCGGCGCGGCCGGGATCGGTGAAGAACAACTGCCGGGTCAACTTCAACATGTTGTACGTGTTGCAGCACTCGCAGGTGTTGTCGGAGAGTTCCGCGGCGATCCGGTTCGGTGCCTGGAAGTACTCGCCGTTGGAGTTGCCGCCGATCGCGTACGAGTGCTGCCGTACGACGAAGTTCCAGAAGTTGACCGCGATGTCGCGGTACCGGGTGTCGCCGGTGGCGTGGAAACCGCGGATCGCGGCGATGGCTTTGGGGATCTGCGTGTTGGCGTGGAAACCGGCGAGCGCGTCGACGTTGTTCGCGAGCGGGTCGAGGACCTGGTCGTGGTCGAAGTACTGCGCGGTGAACAGGTGTACCGGGTCCTCGGTCAACTGGTACAGGTTGAACAGTGTCTCGCCGATACCGCCGAACTCGACGCGCAGCATCTGCTGGCGCTGGGCGTGGGTGAGCCGGCTGTTGCGGACCTGCACCCAGGCGGCCTTGCGCAACAACACTTGCAGGGCCTGTGCGTTACCGGTGAGCTGGTGCTGGTCGAGCAGTCCCTGCACGATCTTGTGGAGGGTGTAGTAAGGCGCCCATACCTGCTGGCCGGTCTCGACCCGGTCGATGAAGCTCTCCGGATACGCGGAGAGGTACCCGTTCGGGCGCTGGCAGAGGGCGAGCTGGGCGACCAGGTAGTCGCCCTGGGTCTTGAAAGCGGTGTCGCCTGTACTTGAATACGCCTGCGCAAGTGCAGTCAATACGTGACCGGTGGAGTGGCCGCGCAGCTCGGTGGTGGGCGATTCCCAGCCGCCGCACGGGGTGGCCGACGACGACAGGCCGGCGTTCAGGCGGAACGTGTGCAGTAGACGGTCCATGTTGAGGAACTTCAAGTATTGATGAGTGCGGCCGGTGTTCGCGGCGAAAACCCCGCCGGTCAAGGTGACGGCGGGCAGCGGGAATCCGTACGCCGAAACTCCGGTGTCCGGGCGCGCCAGCGTGACCGGTGGCAGGAACGCGGCTGCGGCGCCGGCTTTCAGAAGGTTTCGACGCGAGATCATGGGACGCCTTTCGCCGATGTCGAGGCCGGATGCGAGCCGGGGTCATGACCGGGATGCGAGCCGGGGTCACGACCGGAGTACGGGCCGGGGTAGAGGCCGGGTCGTGGCCGGTGTGCGGGCGGGTTTTCCGCCGGGGTGCGGGCCGGCTTCTTCGCCGGTGTCCCGGCCGGGTCGGGCCCGGCCGGGACGGGTTCACAACAGGGGGACGGCGCTATCAGTAGCCGTAGCGGCTCTTCAGGTGCCGCCACCAGTCACGCAGCATCCAGCCGTCGAACGCGGTGATCGACGTGGAGCTGCCGGCGAGCATGATGAAGTTGCTGACACCGGTCGGCGTCCAGTCGTAGAAGTCGTCCAGACCCCAGGTATGACCGATTTCGTGCAACAGGATGTGCACGTTGACCGTGTTGAGGTTGGCCATGTAGTACTCCCGGCCGACCCGCTGTCCCCAGTCACCGCCGGCGCCGCCGCCGAATCCGTCGGTCAGCCACAGTGACTGGTCGTAGTGGCGGGCGTAACCACCCGGGCAGTTGGGGTACTGCCCGTTCTGGTTGAAGAAGCGCCCGCACGGCACCGAACACTGCGGGGCGTTCTCCCGGATGTCGTTGACGTAGATGTCCACGCTGGTGTCGGTCCACTGCAACTGCGACCGATTTCGTACGGCCCAGCCGACCACTTTCACCGGGACGTCCCCGTACGGCCAGGCGTTGTGCCCGACCAACTCGTCCATCCACTTCTTGTGCTGACGGGCGAGAGTGGCGTGGATCTGGTCACGCTGAGCGGCGGTCACGGTCGCCGTGGAGTCCCAGCGGACGCAGTAGTTGACGTACCCGCCGTTGGCCATGATCTGGTCCCAGCCGTAGTTGCGGAACCCGTAGAGATTGCCGCCGTTGTAGGTCTGCTCCTGGTGCTGCCAGACCTGGTTCAGTGGAGTGACCAGGTTGGACGGCGGGCTCCAGGTGGCGGGTGCCGCCTGTGCCGCGGCCGGGGCGAGCACGATCGCCAGCAGCGCGGCGACGAGTGTCACGAGCCGTCTCGTTCTCACGGAACCTCCCTTGCCGGTTATGTATCGACAAACATCGATGCCTTGGATAAGGAGTCACCCGGCGTTTCAGTTCACGAGAGTTCGCCGGGCGGACTTCGCGCATCTGCCCCGGTGATGCGGGTCGCCTGATCGGTACGCTGCCTTACGAAAACGTTTTCGGCAAGATGTTCACGGTGTTACGAAATTGATCCATGTGAACGCCCAGCAGCGATGAGTTTCCGGCCGCCGACCGGTCCTACCCGTATGCGCAAAGTTGTCCTCTACAGCCTGCTGTCCCTCGACGGCGTCGCCGAGAACCCCGACCACTACGTCCTGAACTGGGACGACACCATCGACGACTTCCTGGCCCAGACCATCGCCACCCAGGACGCGGTACTCCTCGGCCGGCGCACCTACGACGACTGGGCACCGTACTGGCCGACCGCCACCGACGAGCCGTTCGCGACGTTCATCAACAAGGTCCGCAAGTTCGTCGCCACTTCCCGGCCCCCGATCGTCGAGTGGGCCGCGACCACGGTCGTCACCTCCCCGCAGCCGGCCACCGAACCCGCCACCACCACGGT